>JAKQHY010000182.1 GCA_029555965.1 Chloroflexota bacterium
GACGACGCCGATGAGGCCCTGCTCGGTGTGCGCCAGGCCAAACAACAGGCTGGAAAGGCCGATGGTCAGCCACACGCCAGTCGGGCCGTCCCCAAACAGATCGGTGAGCAGTTTTTGCAGATAACCGCGATAGGCAACCTCCTCGCCCACCGCCCCCAGCGTCCACGAAAGCACCAGTAAGAGGAGCAGTTGTCCCACGTTGCCTTTAAGTTGAGCAAACCCGCTGTAGTCTATCGTCGCACCCGTCACGCGGTTCAGAATGGGCATCAGCACGCCCACATCGAACAGTTGCAGGCAGACGGCGCCGATGAGGGCGAAGCCAGCCATTTTCGGCCAGGATGGAGCGTGTTTGAAGCCCACTGCGGCGACCGGCTCGCGCCGGATGAGCAGCGAGACGCCCAGCATTCCCAGGAGAATTAGAGTGGGGAGGAACAGGTCGAGCAGGATCGCCGCGGCGGCGGTCACAAGTTCAATGATCGTGATGATTTTCCAAAGGGTTTTGTTACGCATGGGATGCCTGCCTTGTTGATTGCGACTCACGCGCATAAGAACACGGGCGCGATGACGCCGAGGGAAATCGCGCGCATAGTTTCCGTCGCCATCACTGTGACGGGCGAAAAGGTGTAGTTGCCGGGGCGTGGCGCGGCGGCCGCTGCGCCGGCGGTTGGATTCGCGCCGAGATATTTTAGGATTTTCTGGCAAATAGACAAGCGTGAGCGTACTTCTCTTTCACCCATTTGAGGCGTCCCATATCCATTTTGATGGTGCGGCGGCCCCAGGCCGGGGAGTTCATAAGCTACGTAATAATCGGCGCCTTCTCCGTCGGTCTATTCAAACGCAACCCCTGCCGTCGTCGTGACGTTATGTTGCGCCAGGCGCTGGCACTGTTTCTCAATGGTTACTCTCATTATCGAGGGATGATATTAACAAATGACTTAGAATCTATCCGAAAATTATAGCGGCGTTGCACCGCTGCACAAGGTTTTGCGGCTAAAGCCGCTTTCAGGAAGTTATTTTTCGCGGGCGGGCTACGCCCGCCCGCGAAAAATACCCTTCAAACCGCGCCTTTAGGCGCAAATCGTGGGCCAAAACGAATTTTCGGATAGATTCTTAGGGGCAGCGTCAAGGGAGTTTAAGGGGAAGTTAATCTTTTATGGGAAGATGGTAAAATCTTTGTGATCTGTGGCTATTTTTAAGGTAATTCATCATTAACCGGGGTTCACCAGCGGTTGGATGAAAATTTTCACCACAAAGGACACGAAGGACACAAAGGGTTTTCTCTGTGAACTCTGTGATCTCTGTGGCTATTTTCAAGGGAGGTTCTATGAATACTGTTTCTCCAGAGAGTGTAGGATTGTCGTCTGCACGTCTCAAGCGCGTTGACCAGGTGATGCAGAAGTATGTAGATCAGGGCAAGCTGCCGGGCGTCCTCAGCCTGGTGGCCCGGCGCGGGCAGACCGCGCACCTGTCCCAGGTCGGTTGGATGGATGTCGCGGCCCAAAAGCCCATCGCGTTTGACACCCTCTTTCGCATCTATTCGATGACCAAGCCGATCACCAGTGTGGCGGTGATGATGCTTTATGAGGAGGGTCATTTCTTTCTCAGTGACCCGGTCGCCAAGTACCTCCCCGAATTTGAGGATGTCAAGGTCCTGGTGCGCAGGACCGAGACAGGCGTTGAGTTGGCGGACCTCAAGCGTCCGATCACAATTCATCACCTGCTGACGCACACTGGCGGTCTAAGTTACGGCTTTGACCCGAATGATTACATAGATCAGCAAATCCAGAAGCATGTCTGGCAACGCTATGACGACCCAGACGTCACGCTGGAAGAGTTGATCCACGGGTTGACGCTCTGCCCACTCCGCACGCAGCCGGGCACCGAGTTCTTCTACAGCCTGTCCAGCGATGCGCTGGGCTACCTGGTGCAAGTTGTGTCGGGCCAGCCGTTTGATGTCTTCTTGCAGGAGCGCATCTTGGATCCGTTGGGTATGGTAGATACTGCCTTTCATGTACCCGAAAGCAAGCGCGACCGTCTGGCCGTCAACTACAAACCGGACAAGGAGCAGGGCCTGGCCGTTTTCGACGCGCCGGAGACGAGCCGGTACGTGAGGCCCACACGCTGCCCCGCCGGCGGGATGGGTCTGGTGTCCACTCTGGGGGACTATTACCGTTTTACGCAGATGCTCTACAACCAGGGCGAGCTGGACGGTCAGCGGCTGCTGGGCCGCAAAACGGTCGAGTTGATGCGCCGCAACCACCTGCGCGACGGCGTCTGCCGCGACGGGAATCCCGCGCTGGGGTTCGGCCTCGGTTTTGGGGTTACGCTCGACGCTGAGCGAACACAGACGCTAGATTCCGTGGGCGCCTACGGTTGGGGCGGCGCGGCGACTACCCGCTTTGGAATTGACCCGCAGGAAGAGTTAATACACATCGAAATGACGCAGTTGATGCTCAACGACTCCGTCCCGGTGTTGGACGAGATGCATGTGGCTATCTATCAGGCGCTTATAGAGTGAGAGTATGGCCGGGGGAGGCAGCGTTGCCCTTGAGGTTAGCCGCTTGGCGTTATAGAGCGCTGCGTGCTGTCCGACTCCGGGCGTAGCCAGCCCTGGCGCTCGTAGTCATAATACAACTGCTCGAGCGCCTGCGCGATGTCACTCCCTTGCTGCTGGGTAACGGCCCAGTGCAGCGCTGCGCGGATGTTCTGGATGTCGGCTTCGATCAATGCCAGCGTCGCTTTCGCCACGCCGGTCGTCGCGGCGGTTTGGCGGACATGGCTGAGTTGTTCCTTCAGAAACGCCGTGTAATAGGAACAGTGGCGCATCTGGATGACCGCGCGGTGGACCGGATGCGCGCCGAGCTTTTCGCTGGCAAAGTGCCACAACAGCGGGTGGCGATCATAGCGTCCGGAGGTTTGCCGCTGTAGCAGGCCGCGATCTACCAGGGCCAGCAATGCTGGCAGGCCGACGTCAGCCACTTGCTGCGCGGCCTCCTCCCGAAAACCGCCGACAAAGACTGACATGTCCGCAAAGGCCTGGCGTTCCGTGGCCGCGAGCAACGCCCAAGTGTGCTCGAAGACTGCGCGGATGCTGCGATGGCGTTCAGGAATGTCCCGCAGGGAGGTCGCCAGGAATTCGAGGTTGTCCTCGATCTTCAGCGCGATCTCTCGGCAGGAAAGCAGCCGCACCCACCGGGCCGCCAGCCCGATCCCCAGAGGCATCCCGTCCACCAGGCGGCAGATGCGCGCGATCCAGGGCCAATCCTCCGCTGTCGGATGAAAGCCGGGATTTGACTGCTGGGCGATGTGGAGAAAAAGCTGTATGGCGCTGTAGTCGCTGGGGTCATCTGCACTTTGGGCATCAGGGAAATCCAGCCCCGTCACGCGGACCAACCACTCGCCCTGGAGGTGGAGCGGCTCCTGGGACGTGACCAGTAATTTGAGGCGCGGCGCGCGTTGGAGGATGTCTCCCACCAGCGCGACGCCGTGGATGAGGTGATCGAAGTTATCCAGGAGTAGCAGGCTGTGTCGGGGGGCGAGCGCGGCGAGGACTTGGGCGACTGCGTTTTGCTCCGGGACTAAATTGAGGGCCTCGGCGATGGTGGCTGCGATGAAATCGCTGTGATCCACCGATTCCAGATTGATGGCGATCACCCCATCCTGGAAGGTGGATTGGAGTGTCTGCGCGACTTCGTAGGCTAGGCGGGTCTTGCCGATGCCGCCTGGCCCTACCAACGTGACCATGCGGCACGTGTTGGTGCTGCGCAGTAGGAAATCCACGGCCTGACTCTCCGCTTCGCGTCCCACAAAGGGCGCGCTGGAAGGCGCCGGTTGCGCCGGACCGGTGGGTTGGACACTCACCGCCAGGTCGGTCGGTAGCGCCTGATGGGGCTTAATTTCCTGCGCTTGGCGATAGAGCGCCATCGTCTCCGGTGAGGGGGGGATGGCGAATTCGTGTTCCAGAATGTGAACGCAGGTCTGATACTGGCGCAGCGCTTCCACGCGTTGCCCGGCCTGGAGGTAGAGCTGGATGAGGCGTTGGTGCGCCGGTTCGATGTAGGGATCGAGGTCCACGCGGCGGCGGGCATAGTGGATGGCGCGCTCAAGCTGCGGGTGTTCCGGCGCGCTGAAATGCTCACTGAGCCGGGTGAGGGCATGGAGTTGCAGATCGCGCAGCCGCTCACTTTGAGCCAGTTGCCACTCGTCGAAGGCGAGGCTGTCGGCGAGTGAAAAACCACTGAGGAAGTCGCCCCGATACAACGCCACCGCCTCTTGTAGCGCCGGGATACAGCGCGGGCACGTCTCGTTTTTCTCATGCCCGTGGGTGCAGCAGGCTTGCAGGCTGCCCTCAAAGAGAGCGACGTCCAGCCACACCTCGGCGTCGCGGTTGAGCGCGATGTGTGTGTGCGTCGTCAGTAGCCACTCCCGCCCTAGCGTGCTGTTGAGCGCGCTGACGATGCTGCGCAGCGACGTGCGCGCGTGTTCGGAGTCGGTCTCCGGCCAGAGCAAGGTCGCCAACGTATCCCGGCTGTGCGGTTGGGGGGCGACGGCCAGGTAGGCCAGCAGCGCGTTCGCTTTTGTCAGGCGCACCGCCACGCGATTTGTGTTAAGCGTTATGTGGGGCGGGCCGAGATAGTACAGGGCCAGGCGGCTCATCGTTTTGCTCCGGGAATGGGTTCTATTGCATCACTGTACGGATTTCTAACCAGATTTGTGGGTGAAATCGCGGTAAAATCACGCTTTCATCACACCATTTCATTATACTATACCTCAGCATGGGGGTAAGTTTCTCTATCCTCAACAGATGAAATACGGGGCGTGATCCCATCCCGGTTTCATTTAGAATTTATCCGAAAATTCGTTTTGGCCCGTGAATTACGCCTAAAGGCGCGGTTGAGGGGGTGTTTTTTCGTGGGCGGGCGCAGCCCGCCCACGAAAAAAACACCTTCCCAAAAGCGGCTTCAGCCGCAAGGTTCGACCTGGCGGCGTATCGTCGCTATAATTTTCGGATAGGTTCTTAGACTATCCCATTATAGAAGGAGGAGTGTGAGATGAAAGTGTTGTGGCATAAGGCATTAACCGCGCTCATTTTGACGTCCTTGTTCCTGGGGGCATTGGCGCCGCTGGTCGCAATGACGGCCCGACAGTCCGAGCCGGCGCAACCGCAGGATCGTCACCACCCGGTACGCTTGCGGGTGGGGGCGTTCTACCCCACTCTGGGTCAGTCATTGAGTCTTCCCGAAACCCGTCGGGGCAAGGAGGCGTCGGATAATCGGCAGGGGTACTATCTGGTGCAATTTGTCGGCCCCGTGCAGGCAGAGTGGAAGGAAAAACTGACCGACCTGGGCGTGGAATTTTTGGAGTACGTGCCTGACTTTACCTTTAAGGTACGGATGAAACCCGAAGCGGCTGCCAAAGTGCGCCAATTTGAGGGTGTGACCTGGGTAGATAGGGTGCAGCCTGGTTACAAAATCAACCCGGCCCTGGATAAAGCGGCTGAGGGTGAAGTGGCGCTCTATCGCGTCCAGGTGGAGCCGGGCGCAAGCCTGGATGCTGTGTCCGCCGAAATTGCCGGCGTAGGGATGGAGGTCGTTCGTAAAGAAGGTAACGATCTCTTGATCTCTGCCGACGCGACCCGGTTGGATGCGTTGGCCGGCATCCTGGACATCGCCTGGATTGACAAATTCGTGCTGTACGAAACGCACAATGAGTACGGCGGCGGCGACATCATGGGCGCCGGCATTGCGGCAGCTAACGGTTACGACGGCTCCACGCAGATCGTAGCTGTGGCCGACACCGGCTTGGGCGGCGGCACCGCCGCGACGGCGCACCGCGACCTGCCCGCCAGCCGTGTAGCCGCCATCTACAACTGGCCCGGCACGAGCGATAGCTGCTGGACGATCTATGACGACGGCGCGCAAGACGTGGACAGCGGCCACGGCACGCACACCACGCTTTCCGTCGCCAGCGACGGCGGCCCTGGTGGGGAGGGTAAGGGCACGGCCCCTGCCGCGCGCATCGTCTTCCAATCCGTTGAGAACTACGCGGATATGAAGGGGACGTGCGCCCTCTATTATCCCGATGGCTACTATCTCACCGGCCTGCCCACGACGATTGGAAATCTGTTCCAACAGGCCTACAACGCCGGGGCGCGCATCCATTCCAACTCCTGGGGTTCGGATGCCGCCGGCGAATACACCGAGGACAGCCAGGGTTCGGATCAGTTCATCTGGAACAACCCTGATATGCTCATCACCTTCTCCGCCGGGAACGCGGGGGTGGACGGCAACCGCAACGGTGTGATTGACAGCGGTTCGATGGGCGCGCCGGCGACCGCGAAGAACGTGCTTACTGTTGGCGCGAGCGAGAACCACCGCGCGGACAACTGGCCCTGTGACGCCGCCCTGAGCGGGTGCAGCGGCTTCAATACCATCCCCACCTGGTACGAATCCTGGCCCAACGACTATCCCACTAACCCCATTCGCAATGACCCCTCGGCGGGCAACGCGCAGCAGATGGCTGCTTTCTCCAGTCGCGGCCCCACGGATGATGGCCGCATCAAACCTGACGTGGTCGCGCCGGGGAGCTGGATTTTGTCCGGCTATTCTGATATGTATCAATCTGGCTACGACAGTTCCGCCAATCCCCGCAATGGGGCATGGCAATACGACGGCTACGGCTATCCGCTGAATGCTTATTACAAGTATATGAGCGGCACTTCGATGTCCAACCCGTTGGCGGCGGGCGCGGCAGCGACGGTGCGCGATTATTATAACAAGGCCCACGGTATTGCGGCGACGGCGGCGCTGGTCAAGGCGACGCTTATCAACTCCGCCGTGGATTTGTTGGACGAGAATAACGATGGCGTCAACGACAATGACTATCCCATCCCCAACGACCACGAAGGGTGGGGGATGATTGACATGGCGAACGCCACCGACAACAGCGGCGATTTCCGCGAGCACAGCGGCCTGAGCACCGGCGCCAGTGTGGCCTATCAGTTCAGCCTCGCCAGCAGCGGCGCGCCCTTCAAGGTGACGGTGGTCTGGAGCGACTATCCTTCTTCGCTTAGCGCGAGCGCGAATTTGGTCAACGACCTGGACGTGGTGGTGACATCGCCGAGCGGCGCGACGTACAAAGGCAACGTCTTCAGCGGCGGCTGGTCGCAGACCGGCGGCAGTGCGGATCGCCGAAATAACGTTGAAAACGTCTACGTTCAATCCGCCGCCGCCGGTACATGGACGGTGACGGTGAGCGGGTATAACGTTCCACAAGGCCCACAGCCCTTCGCGTTGGTCGTGGATGGCATTCTGGGCACAGTTCCGCCGACCGCCACGCCCATTCCGCCGACCGCCACGCCCATTCCGCCGACCGCCACGCCCATTCCGCCGACCGCGACGCCCATCCCGCCGACCGCCACGCCCATCCCGCCGACCGC
>JAKQHY010000191.1 GCA_029555965.1 Chloroflexota bacterium
CGCGGGGATCGGCGACGGAGCCACGACCTTGCCCCTGACCGCCCCGGCCCCCGAACACGAGTTCTTCGTCAACGCCCAGTTCTGCGCCGACGGCGTGAAGGCGGTCCCCGGCGACACGGTGACGCTGCACTATGCCGCCGACGCGCACCAGGCCGTGTACCTGACCGGCGGTGACGCGCCGTACCTCCACCTGGTGATGCCGATGCAGGTGCGCCAGTAGGAGGTCGGCGATGAAACTCACCAAGCCCCAACAGAAAAACAACGACCGTATCTACGCCTGGCTGCACGGGGAGCCGTTCGCGGAAAACAGCCGCGATAAGCGCCCCAAAGTGCCGGAGCTGGATGCGGCGCAAGTGCTGAGCGGGTACACCCCGCAATACGCCAAAGATTACGGGGCCTTCTTCACCCCGCCCGATATGGCGCGGACGGCCCTGGCAATGCTGAACCTCCCCGATGACCCGGCGATCCGCGTGCTCGAACCCGCGACCGGCATCGGCGGCCTCGTCTACTGGCTGCGCCGGTTGCGGCCCAACGTCCGGGTGGACGCCTGTGAGTTGGTGCAGGAATATCACGACATCGGGCAAAAGCTGTTCCCGGAGGTTAACTGGCTGGGCCACGACGCCTGGGATCATCTGGCCGCTATCGAAGGCCAGTATGATTTCGTCGTCGCCAACCCACCCTAAGGTTTGACCTGCGGGCTGAATGACGCCCGGAGTCGCAGTCTGTCCGGCGCGAAGCGCGGCGAACACCTCTTTCTCGAACTGGCGTTGCGGGCGCTGAAGCCCGACGGCCAGGCGCTGATCATCGCGCCGGAGAACCTCATCGTCGGCCTGCCCAAAGGGGCGGCCAAGTTCTTTGCCGCGCACGGCGCAGCCGAGACCCAGCTTCCCCTGCCGGGTAAGTTTGCCTTGACCAATATCGCGGTGTGGGCCTTCGTCATCCGGCGAATTGCGCCGGCCAACGACTACACGCCGCAGCCCTGCCCGCAAATCACGGCCCTGTACCGGGAATGGCGGCGGGCCTGCGGTGAAACGCACACCAGCCGCACCGACGACACGACCGCCGCGGCGCTGCTCGTGGGTGGCCGCAACGCGACCGCCGGCGGCGAGTTCCGGCGCTACTGCCGGATCGCCGTCGCCGCGCGCGCCGGCGAAGAAGCCGAGCAGACCGAGCGGATTCAGGCCCGGTATCTGGCCGGGAGCGATCCGCAGCCGGACAACTTCCCCTACGTCCTGGACAGCCTGCCCTGGTATCGCTGGCTGACGGAACGGGCGGAGCCGCCCGCGCCGGTCAGTAACGCTACCCTCGCCGTAGCCACGGCCCCAACGACACCGCCTATGGCAGAAACCCCGGCTTCGTCGCCGAATGCCGACGACGACTTGGGGGAGATCGAGTTTAGCACCCGCGCCTACCTCGCCGATCTGTTTCGAGATTGGCAGCGCTGCGTCAATGATTGCCCTCCTACGCAAGCCGCTTTCGCGTGGCGACTGATGACTGGCCAATGCCGGGCAGCGGAAGGCGCGGAATTTCGGCGCTACTGTCGGATCGCGGTGAGTACGTACCTCACCCAAGGCGAGACGCCGCAAAGTAAGGCAATGGTCAATCTGGCCTACGACCGGGGGAGCGGGCAAGACCCACGCTTCCCCGATACTGGCGGCAGTATCCCCTGGCATCGCTATCTCAGCGAGCCACAGTCAGACGCCGTGATACCCCCGGCTACCCCTACCCCGCCGGCCCCCGCCGACGCCTGGATTCAAACGCCGCTGTGGGAACTGCCAGGCCTCACCGCCCGCAGTTTTCCGCGCGCTCCCCGCCGCCAGGCGCGGATGGCGCTATGATCGCGCCCTGGGACGACTGCACCGATTGGGAAACCACGCTTTACGAAGTCCTGACCTGGGTAGAGGCATACCCGGGCTACTGGACGGCGGCGCTCTGCCGCCTGATCAACGGGTTCACCCAGCCCTGGCAGGAGCTCCCGCCGCCAACGCCGCAGTGGTATCCTGACTACGCCCCGCCCACTGCGGCGACCAAGGCGCACGTCAACCGGCAGGTGATGTACTGCGGCTTGTGCCGCGACTACAGCGGACTGCGTAAGCGAAAACGCGCCGCGCAACTGCCGCCGCCGCTCCCCGGTCTGGAAGCCCACGCGGCGTACTTGTTGCACGCACCCTGCTGGCCCATCGGCCTCAAAACGTTGCAACGGGCGCTGCGGCAACTCGAACTGGACATCGTGGCGGTGCGCGGCATTCCTCACGAGATCATCCCCGACCCCCGGAATCACCGGGGCTGGGACTACGCCACCTGCTGGTGGCCCAACGACTAACTCACCTGGAGAAAAACAATGGAACCTGAAAAACCCGACCGCTACACGGTATTGACCGTGAATAGCGAGTCTTTAATCACTGCGATTGCGGCGGCCACTACCCTGGGACTGACCTGGTTTGCCCAGTGCGCCCCGTATGACAAGACCCTGGTCCTGCTCTATATCTTCTTTGACCAGGCTGGACTGGCGGCCTACCTCGCCAACCAGTACACCGCGGTCACCGACCAAATCCGCGCCTGGCTGTTTGAGTACTACGACCAGGCCGCTACCGCTGAGGACACGCTGGCCCGCATCCGGGACGCGCTGCAATGAACGATCAACAACAACCCGATCTCACCCTGCACCGCCCGCAAACGCTGGACGCCGTGATCGGCCAGGCAGCGGTCAAGGCGAACCTGCGCATCCTCATCGAGGCCGCGCAGCGCCGCAGTGAGCCGCTGCCCCACCTGCTGTTCTACGGGCCGCCCGGCACGGGCAAGACCACCCTCGCGCAGGTCTGCGCGCGGGCCATGAACGCGCCGCTGAAGATCATCAGCGCGCCCACCCTGGAAAAGGCCGGCGACCTGGCCGCCATCTTGACCAACCTCGCCGGCGGCGACGTGCTGTTCGTGGACGAGATCCACCGGCTGGCCGTCACCATCGCCGAAGTGCTGTATCCGGCGCTCGAAGATTTCGCGCTGGACATCATCATCGGTTCCGGCCCAGGGGCGCGCACCGTGCGCCTGCCCCTGCCACGCTTCACCCTGATCGGCGCGACGACCCGGCTGGCGTTACTGCCACAGCCGTTACAGGATCGCTTCGGCGTGCTGTTCCAACTGGAGCTGTACTCCGAGGCCGAACTGACGACCATCATCGCCAATGCGGCGACGCAGTTGGACATCGCCTACGACCTGGAAGGGTTGGCGGAGATCGCCCGCTGTAGTCGCGGCACGCCCCGGCTGGCGCTGCGCTACTTCCAGCGCGCGCGCGACTATGCCGAAGTGCAGGCCGATGGCGTGCTGACGCGGGACACCGCGGGCGCGGCCCTCGATCTGCTCGGCATTGACGCCAACGGCCTGACCAAACAAGACCGCCAGATGTTGACCACGCTGATCCAGACCTTCGCCGGTCGCCCGGTGGGCTTGAGTACTCTGGCCGCTGCGCTCGACGAAGCGGAGGACACGCTGGAAACCACAGTCGAGCCGTACCTGCTGCGCTGCGGCCTCCTCGAACGCACGCCGCGTGGCCGAGTGGCGACACCGGCGGCCCGCGCCTGGTTGGGCTGCGGAGGCTGACGATGGATACCTACTACTGCGCCCGCTGCGGCGCAATGCTGGTCTGGGACGTGAACGGGTGGCAGCCGTGTTGCGCTCATCAGGAGCCGGTGCGCGCCCCCGTGCATTACCAGACGGGTGACCCGTGGGAACCGCCCGCGTGCGGCGTACCTACCTGGTGGAATGCCACTCCGCATCTTGACCGGGTGGATTGCCCGGCCTGCCGCTGGCGCCTAGATCATCCTGGCGCAACGCCGCCGGCTACCGCGCCGTTCACCTACGCCGACGTGCTCAACGTCTGGCGTTGCGGACGGGTGCCGTTGTTTGACGCTGAGACGGGCGCTTCGCTGCCCCCGGAACAGCGTGGGCAACGGAAAGCCGCGCTGCTGGCCGCCGGGTTGGTCTGCGCGACGGACACCGGCCTGCGACTGACCCGGAAAGGTACGCGGTATCTGAAGACCGGCGGGTAGCGATGGACGAGTTCACCGCCAACCTGCTGGAACCGGCCTATACCCATGCCCTGAAATGGGAAAAACGCCGGGATAAACACCCGGTCACGACAATGGAGTTGGCCTATGCCCTGGATTGGGCGTGGGCGCAACTGCGCAATGCCTGGGTCACCCGGGAAGCCGAGGCGATCCAGGCGCGGATTCCGGCCTACTACCTGGCCCGCAGTGTGGATTTGCTGTGGGACTGGGTAGTACGAGAACGCGAGCTCACCGACTGGGAGCCGCCGGATGACGCGGCTCAGTATCCGGGCTGGGTAGCCTGGGCAATGGCGGCGATCCGCTGGCAGCGCGCCTTGGCGGCCGGACAATTCCCCGATCTGAACTATACCCAGGCCGAACTTATCCCCTGGCTCGCCGCGCGGATAAACCCGACGCGGCAACTTAGCCTATTCTAACGCCGCCTGGGCCGGGCCGCCGGACCCGCCCAGCGCGTACCTCCCCTAATTCCGGCTTAATACTTTCCCCGGGAGCGCCGCCGCCGCGTTCCCCCAGGGGAACTGCCGGCGGCGCTGCTCCTGGTTAATCACACAGGAGTTTACCAATGAATACCGACAATGCCGTGTTACTGCATACCAGCGACTGCGACGCCCGGGTACTGACCGTGGCGCAAACCTACCTGAGCGACAGCCGCCGGCTGCCGAACCTGGTCACCTCCGGCTACGCCCCGATCCCCGGCCTGCCGGCGCATCGCCCCGAATGGGGACGTCCCGACCGGCTGTACAACGCCGACCAGGTCGTGCGCCTGGACTACGACGACTGGGATATGAAACGGGCTTTAGACGTTTTCGCGGGCAACGTGCAGAGCTGCGCCTTTGCCCGCAGCGCCGTGCCAGAACCCGTCATCCCCGAACTGGGCACAGTGCTCTACGACCCGCTCAAGCGGCAGGTGGCCGTCTATACCGGCGCCCATCCCAACGGCTTGCCGCCAGTGTGGGAAGGCTCCGCGCCGACCACGGAACGGGTAGAGTATGGCGCTATGTTGCGCCACGTCCGCCAGCAACTGGTGACGGCGGAGATCGCCGTGTTCCCCACGACGGTCTACGCGCCGGCGCTGGCACATCCCTGGTGGAATGCCGCCGCTGGCGAAATGCACCCCACCTACATCAGCAATCTGGACGCCCGCGTGCCGGTCGTCGGCTATGCCTACACCGGGCAGTACGAACTCGTCTACCTCTCCCTCGTCGGCCACAAGACTGCCTGCCGCTCCATCTGGGGCAGTCTGAACACCCACAACAAACGCACCCTCTGGTTGGGCGAGCGCCGCCAGGTCACCAGCACGCATCAATACGCCTCGGCCGTCTCCACCCCCATTGATCCGGACACCGGCCTGATCCGCCTGCAAATGGCGGACAAGCGGTGCGTGGCGGCGGCTGGCGACGCAGAAGTGTTCTTGCTCGTCCCGCACGGGTGGGACGAGGCCGCGACGGCCCGCGCCTTCGCGGTGCGGCTCAATGCCTTGCTGCCCTGGGGGTTCAACCTCGACTGGGGCGCGCAGTTGCTCCAGGCCGGCCAGGATAACAACCTGGTAGCGGAGTTGACGGTGGGCGGCGATCTCGCCGCCGGCTACATCATCCGCGCCGAGGGCTGGCTCGATCTGTTTAACTCGCTAATGGCCGCCAAGGTCTTGGCGTAACTCAATTCAACTATTCCCGGTGGGCAGCGCAGGTAGCTCCCCGCCGGGGAGACTGCGCTGGCCGCCGTAACTACATCTTATCAGCTACGGAGGCTTGTTTACTATGGCTAGGTTAGCCAACTCAGAAAAAATGGGGTTCTTTGCGACCCCACCGAATGTCGTCGAACTGCTGGCCCGGTGGATTGCCGCGCCCGTTACCCGGAATACCGACACCGGCAAAGAAACCGTCTCCCCCTACCGTGTCTTCGACCCGTGCGCGGGCGAGGGCGCGGCCTTACACCAGGTCGCTACGCTGCTCGGCGGCGAAGTGACCACCTGGGGCGTCGAACTCAGCCCGAACCGCGCCGAGAAAGCGACGGCGGTGCTGGACAAGGTGCTCAACACGGCCTTCCAGTCTGTGCGCATCAGCCACGAGGCGGCGGCACTCCTGTACTTGAATCCCCCCTACGACAATGACCTCGACTCCGCCGAGAAGCGGCTGGAAATCGAGTTCCTGCGCCTCAGCGTGCCGACGTTGGCCTACGACGGCGTGATGATCCTCATCATCCCGCAGCCGGTGCTGCGCTTCGCGGACATGGCGCGGCTGCTGGCCGGCCATTTCACCGACATCGTGATCCGCCGTTTTCCTGACGGCGATTACGAAATCTTCAAACAGGTCGTCGTCTTCGCGCGCCGCCGGCGTTACCAGACGCCCACCACGGAGCGCGTTGCAGAAATCCGGCAATGGGCCGACGCGGAACTCAGCCCGCTCGGCGCGCTGCCGGATGACCCGCAGTGGCCGCAGATGTTGCCCCCGGCGAAGGCCAGTAGCGTCCGCTTCTATCGCAACGACATTTCCGATGTCGAAGCGGTGGCGCTGGCCTACCGCCAACCGTGGGACAACGCCCTGCTCGCCGCCATCAGCGCGGCGCCGGCGCAGGAGTTCATCCCGCCAATGCCCTTGAAGAAAGGGCACATCGCGATGTTGATGTCCAGCGGCTTGCTGGGCACGCTGCGTATCACGATGGACGGCGAACCGGCCTTCGTCAAAGGCCGCGTGGTTAAACGCCAGGTCGAGACCATCGAAGAGACCGACAGCGGTGAGAAGTGCCACGTCATGCGCGACAAGTTCGTGACTTCGGTGGGTATCCTGGGGTCAGACGGCGTGCGCCTGATCCAGGACGACGTGCCGGCCTTGACCGCGTTTATGGAGACCTACGGTGGCCAGGTGGCGAATGAGGTCGTCAAACGCCCGCCGCGCTATGACCTGAAACCCACGGCGGCGGAGTGGGCGCACATGGGCACGCTCGGCAAAAACCGGAAGCCCTTGCCAGGGCAGACCGAAGCCGGGCTGTTGCCGGTCCAGAAGCACATCGCCATTGCGATGACGCGCACGTTGCGTAGCACGCCTTCAGTTTTAGTGCAAGGCGAAATGGGTATTGGCAAGACGACGGTCGGCGCGGCCATCGTAGATGCGCTGAACGCCTACCCGGCCATTGTCCTCTGCCCGCCGCAACTCGTGCATAAGTGGGCGCGGGAACTGGCCCAGGTCATTCCCGAGGTGCAGGTGCGCGAGTTGCTGCGCTTTGGCAGTACGCCGGATGGCGATGTGAACGACGCGCGCCAGTTCGTCGCGGATTGGCGCGCCGGGCGACTCGGCAGTAAAGCCGTCGCTGTCATCAGCGAGACCACCGCGAAACTCGGCTCTGGTTGGCAAGCCCGCGCGGCGACGCGCTATGGCTTGCCCAAAGTGAGCCAGGTGCGGCCGCGTGATCCTGACCTGGCGGAGGCCTGGGACGACGCCCGCGAGCGCCGCGCGGCGTTTGCGGCGGCCGCCCAGGACTACCGCACGGCCCGCGAAACGTTGGCCGAACTGCGGGCTATGGGCGCGGAACCGGCAACGGTGGAAACCCAACGACAGCGCGCGGCATATCTGCGCCGCGCAGCCTTGAAATTGGCGATCCCCTACCCGGTGTGCCCGGACTGCGGGAGTATCCCCCGCAACAAAAACGGCGATCAGCTGTTCGCTATCCACCTCGAAGAACGTCCGTATCGCTGCACCCACCCGGTTTCCGGCTGGGCGCGGGACGAGGATGGGCGGCGGCTTCACGATGAAAACGGCCAGCCCGTGTGGGCCTGGCACACTACCGACAATACCCCGCAGCCGGTCTGTGGCGGGACTTTATTCCAACACGGCGCGCAGCATCGGCGCTGGCCCATCGCGGATTACATCCGGCGCAAATGCCGGGGCGCATTCAAGCTGGTCATCGCGGACGAAGTCCACGAGTACCGGGGCAAAGGCAGCGACCGGGGCCGCGCCTTCCATCACCTGATCGGCGCGACCCGCTGGCATCTGGCCCTCACCGGCACCACTTACGGCGGCAAGTCCACCTCCGTCTTCCACACCTTCGGGCGCTTGTTCGGCGGCGTGTATGCCGAGTTCCAGTTCGACGGCGAGTTGGAATGGGCCAAGCAATACGGCGTACTGGAAACCCGCGTCTACGGCCGGCCCGGCAGCGATGACGACGTGGACTTTGGCAGCTTCAACGCCACGAAGCGCAACAAAGTCACCGTCAGCGAACTGCCCGGCGTGTCGCCGGCGATCCTGCCGCGCATCATCAGCACCACCAGCTTCTTGACGCTGAAAGACCTGGGCGTCACCCTGCCCGCGTACAGCGAGGAAGCTGTGCTGCTGGAGATGGCCGATGCCCAGGCCGATCAGTATCGGTCTATGGAGAGCAATCTCCGCAGTCGCGCGCGCCAGAGCAGCCGCTGGCTATCCACCTGGTTGCAGTGGTCGCTGAACCGCCCCGATGCCGCCTTCCGGGCGGAAGAGATCATCAAGGAATACCGGGAAAAGGTGGGCCGGAAGTCGGTCGTCACCGAAACCGAACACTTTATGACCTTGCCACCAGTGGTCACCGACGCGGAACTGCTCCCCAAAGAGCAGTGGCTCGTGGACTACGCCCGCGCCGAAAAGGCCGCTGGACGCAAGGTGCTGGTGTATGTGCGGCAAACTGGCGAGCGTGACATCCAACCCCGGCTGCGTGATCTGCTGCAAGCGGCTGGTCTGCGTACCGACATTCTGCGCTCTACCGTCGGCACCGACCGCCGCGAGGCGTGGATCAACGCCCGCGCCGATACACTGGATGTGCTCATCTGCAACCCCCAACTGGTCAAGACCGGCCTCGACCTGATCCAATTCCACACGGTCGTGTTCTTTGAACTTGATTACGATTTGTTCTGTCTATGGCAAGCGATGCGCCGCGTCTGGCGCTTGGGACAACAAAAACCGGTCAAGGTGATCTTCGTGGCCTATACCGGAACTATCGAGGAACAAGCCGTCGCCTTGATGGGAAAAAAGATGCGCGCCGCCCAGTTGCTCTACGGCGACGAGGTGGGCGGGGCCATCGTCCCGGAGTCCGGCGACAACTTCCTGATGGAGTTAGCGCGCACGGTGCTGGAAGGGGAGACCCTGCCTGACCTGCGCGCCTTGTTCGCCGCCGCGCAAGCGACGACGGACTCGCCGTTGGGCAGTCCCACTGCCGGCAGCCCCACGTTGCCGACACCGATCTCATTGGCCGATCTGCTCTCCGCCCGCCACGCCGCCGAGGCGTTGCGCGTCGCCCAGGAGAAACGCGGCAAGCCGCTGACGCGCCAACAGCGCGCGGTCATCGTCCAGGAAGCGCTGGGCGTGCAGCAGGCCGCCTTGTTCTAGGGCTACGGCCCCAGTTACCCAAAACCGCCCGATGGCATATAACATCGGGCGGTTTTTGTTGGGCGTTAGCGGTCCCATACAGCAATGGGTGATTTTCCGTAAAAACATATTGACATATTTAATAAATATAGTATAATATATTGTATAACACACTATGAATAGGAGGAACATTGATGATGAACTGGCAGGTTGCCACCACTACATTTCTGATCGATCACGAAGGACTGACCCAGCGCCGCTACGCCGACGCCCTGACGCAGTTCCACACCTGGTATACCCAGACTTATCACTGCGAACCGGAAGTGGCCTTGCTGACGGTGGAGGAACTCCGCGCCTACCGCCACTACCTCAGCGGGGAACGACATTACCAGGCGGCCACAATCAATCTGCACCTGGCCGCGCTGCGGGGGTTACTGCGCTGTCACGGGCGGAATTTGCGGCTGAAAGGCGTCAAGCTAGTTACGCCGGCGGTGGAGGCGTTGGACGCCCGCGCCCTGGGCCGGCTGCTGGCCGCGGTGGACGGTCCGGATTGGCAGGATAAGCGCAATGTCGCGCTGCTCAACGTCTTAGCGCGGGCTGGTTTGCGGATCAGCGAGGCCCTGACCTTGCACATCGGGGATGTGCAGTTGGGCGACCGGGGTGGCGCCGTGCTGATCCGGCAGGGGAAAGGCGGGAAGGAAAGGGCGGTGGCGTTGCCCAAAGAAGCCCGCGCGGCCTTGCGGGCCTACCTCGCTGTGCGCCCCCAGGCACCGGAGAGTAAGCTGCTGTTCCTCAGCCGGAGCTGGCAGGCGCTGGGAGCGCGGGATGTGCAACGGTTACTCGCCGCCGCCGCGCAGCGCGCCGGGCTGACGCAGAAGATCACCCCGCACACGCTGCGGCACACCTTCGCCACCCGCTTCTTGCAGGCCGGCGGCGACATTGCGACGCTGGCGCAGTTGCTCGGTCATAGCAGCGTGGCGACAACGACGCGGTATTTGCATCCTGACGCCGGACGGGTGCAGGAAATGGTGGAGGAACTGTAAAATACGGGGCTTTCTGTTCATCAAGTACCACGCCGATCTCCGTAATCGGCCCTTGATTACTACACTCACCGCCATCCTGGCTAAGCAACAGTGTGAAACCGCCTGTATCTTGCGCGACGTGGAACACTGGGGAGCATATCACTATTCTCCGTCCGAACTGATAACCCAGACCCTTGCGGCACTGCGGGCTTGCGATATTGTCTTGGTGGATATTTGGTACTATCGTACAGATATGGTGGATAATTCCACGCACACCGCTCCCCTCTCCATGAGGCCTCGATCGCCGCTCATGAGGTCGAAAAACGGGCCGCCAGCACCATCAGGGAGACTGATGGGCAAGCAATCCACCCATCTGCCCATTCTTGGGGAGATCGCGGCGGGGAGACGCACCGCTGGTGCGGAACGTTCCCATGGGGGCGACGCTTCGCTGCTCCCTTACGCAGCCGGGATGGGGAAGTTGAGGAACTCCTACACCATCCAGCGGTGCTCCGTGAGTCCCGCCGCCATCGTCGGTATCCGTTCCCGATAGCGATTGGGGCGTTGCTGGTCCCGGTGGAGCAGTGACTGGGGATACTCCTGGCGCAAGGCCTGATGCGGCCGCACGAAGTGATAGTAGCCTTGCCACCAGAGCAAGTGTAGCCGCGGTGCCCTGACCGTTTGCGCTGTTCCCCAGGTGCGCCGCACCAGCAACGCCACCCCTTGCCGGATGGTCAGGTTCACTCGTTCCACGAAGGCCGTGTTCAGGCGCCCACTCAACACCGGTCTGCGGTTCGCAGGGGTGGCGGCCCTACAAATGAACGATATAACACTCAACGAGCGGTCGGGGGAAGTGCAGGTCCGGCAAGAAAAAGGCTGGAAGGCACGCGCCGTCCTGTTGAACAAAGATGCGCAAGAGGCGTTGCAGGCATGGCTGAGCGTGCGAACAGAGAGCAATTACGCGGCGTTGTTCCTCTCGCAGAAAGGGAGAGCACTATCTGAGCGGGCGATCTCCGAGCGCGTGCGCGACCCGACGGAGCGCCTCAAGGTGGAAAAGGTAAGTCCGCATACACTGCGCCACTCGTTCGTCAAGAACCTAGTGGATACCGGCGTGGGGATGGAGAAGGTCGTGGCGTTGTTGGAGCACACGAACCTGAACACGACGCGGCGGTACATCACGCTCAGTCAAGCAGATTCGCAGGCGGTGACAGAGAAGGTGGTGTGGGGAGAGTGAGGAGGCGGCAACGGTCACGGCGCAGTACGTGTACCAACTGTTGGTGACGCGGGACTTGGACGTGTACGTGACGTATTTTGATCTGGTGAGTGGGAGCGCGCGGAGTATGGAGATCACAGAAAGCATGGACTGAGTGTTGAACGCTATTTCCTGGGAAATACTGGCCCGCTGTGATTGAGCAGCGGGCTTTTTGCATCTTTTGGAAGTTACCTTATACTAAGTGGAGTGCAAAATAAAACGCCCCGCAGCTCTTGACTAGCCCGGGGCAACAACCAACGGCGATTGCCGCGCCGTGGTGGGCCTAAGAATACCACACCCGCCCCCGCGCGTCAACTCGCCGGGGGCGGGTATGTTTTAAAGCACATCGCTTGAATATCGTTGCGACAGGAGCACCCTATGCCCAATACCCAATCAGCTTTGCCAGATTCTGGTATCAGAGACAACCTTAGCCGGGGAACTGTAGCGGAATTCCTCCGAGAAAAAATCAAACATGGGTCCAAGCTCTCCATTGTATCGGCTTACTTTACCATTTACGCCTATGAAGGCTTAAAGCCAGAACTGGATGGCATTGAAGAACTACGGTTTTTGTTTGGCGAACCACGCTTTATCCGCACGCTTGACCCCAGCAAAACCGACAAAAAGGCCTTCGATATTAAAGACTCTGGCCTGACACTGCAAGGTCAACTGCAACAACGCCAGGTCGCCAAAGAATGCGCCGCCTGGATTAGAGATAAGGTCGAAATCCGCTCGGTCAAACAATCAAGTTTGCTGCATGGCAAACTGTACCACATTGACCATCAGGGCCTGGTCGAGGCGATTGTAGGCAGTTCCAACTTTACCGTGAGCGGGTTAGGCTTGAGTGCTTTCGCTGGCCGCAACAATATTGAGCTGAACTTGGAAGTCAACGACAATCGCGATCGCCGCGACTTGCTCAACTGGTTTAACGAATTGTGGAATGATGCCGAACTGGTCGAAGATGTCAAAGAGGAAGTGCTGCACTACCTGGAACAGCTCGGCCAGAATCAAGCCCCGGAGTTCATTTACTACAAAACACTGTTTCACTTGTTTGAGCAATACCTGGAAGAACAGGATGCCAGCGGGTTGCTCGCCGAACAGGCGCATCTGTATGATACGCAAATTTGGAAGACACTGTTTGAGTTCCAACGGGATGGCGTGACCGCAGCGATCAACAAAATTCTCACCCACAATGGCTGTATCGTTGCTGATAGCGTCGGCCTGGGCAAAACCTTTGAGGCGTTGGCGGTCATCAAATACTTTGAGCTGCGCAATGATCGGGTGTTGGTGTTGTGTCCTAAGAAACTGCGTGAAAACTGGACGGTTTACCAATCCTCTAATAACAGCGCTTTGAACCCCTTCCTGGCGGACAGATTTGGCTATACAGTGCTGTCGCACACCGATCTGAGCCGCGATGGGGGGACATCCGGGGATGTGGATTTGTCCACCGTGATGTGGGGCAATTATGACCTGGTGGTGATTGATGAGTCGCACAATTTCCGCAACAACACCCGTGGGCGACGCGACGAGGATGGCAACGTTATCCGCAAAAGCCGTTACGAACGCATGATGGAAGACATCATTCAATCGGGCCGTAAAACCAAGGTGCTGTTGCTTTCGGCCACGCCGGTCAACAATGACCTGAGAGACTTGCGCAACCAGCTTTACTTCATTACCGAAGGCAAAGACGATGCCTTTCAGGAATCAATGGGGGTTGCCAACCTGGAAGACACCCTGGCCGCCGCCCAGCGCACTTTCAATGAATGGGCCGGTGAGAGCAAAACCCGTGATACCCGGTTGTTGCTGGAGCGTCTTAGCTCCGCCTTTTTCAAGTTGTTGGATGAGTTAACGATTGCCCGATCGCGCAAGCATATCCAACGCTACTATGCCGACACTGTTGCCGAGCTGGGTGGGTTTCCACAACGTACCAAGCCGGTGGCGATTTTCCCGGATATTGATACGAAAAGCCGTTTTATGTCCTACGATCGGCTCAATGAAGAAATTTCCAGGTACCGGCTGTCGTTGTTCAATCCCGCAGCGTATGTGCTACCGGAATACCACTCTCTCTATAACGATAGTCGCGCTGTAAAGGCCTTCACTCAGAGCCACCGCGAACATTATCTGATTGGCATGATGAAGGTCAACTTTCTCAAGCGTTTGGAAAGCTCCATTGATGCTTTCCGCACCACAATGGCGCGCACGATTGAGAAAATCGAACAGTTGTTGGATCGGATTAAACGCTATCGCGAATTGGCCTCCGATCCTGAGCTTGACCTGGACGACCTGAATATTGAGAGCCTGGAAGATGAAGAACTGCAAGCCGCCCTACAGGTGGGGCGCAAGTTCAAATACAACATGGCGCACCTGGATCTGGATGCCTGGGAAGCCGCGTTGCGGGAAGATTTGCGGCAAATTGACCTGATTTATAACTCGGCCAACGGGGTAACTCCTGACCGTGACGCGAAGCTGGCCGCATTGAAACAATTGATTGCAGCCAAGGTCAACCAGCCGACGACCAATAAACGCGGCCAGAATCGCAAAGTATTGGTCTTTACCGCCTTTGCCGATACGGCTGGCTACCTTTACACGCAGATTAGAGATTGGGCCCGAAATGATCTGAATATCCATATCGCAATGGTCACAGGTGGCACACAGGAGAACCAAACGACCCTGGGGCGCAACCGGTTTCAGGATATCCTGATCAACTTTTCACCGGTTTCCAAGCAACGCGCGCAAATGCCCGGTATGCCCCAACAAGACGAAATTGACCTGCTGATTGCCACCGACTGTATCTCCGAAGGACAGAACTTGCAGGATTGCGATTACCTCATCAATTATGACATCCACTGGAATCCGGTGCGCATCATTCAGCGATTTGGCCGCATTGACCGCATTGGCAGCATCAACACCGCCGTGTATCTGGTCAACTTTTGGCCCACGCCCGACCTCAACCAATACATCAATCTGAAAAACCGGGTTGAGGCGCGCATGGCCCTGGTGGATATTACCGCTACGATGGCGGACAATCTGCTGGCGCCTGAACAAATTCAGGCTTTGCTTGAGGATGAGCTGACCTACCGTGATCGGCAGCTTTTGCGGCTGAAGGATGAGATCCTGGACCTGGAAGATTTCACCGAAACGGTGGTTTTTAATGAATTCTCCCTGGATGATTTTCGCATCGAGCTGCTGAAATATCTGGAGGCCAACCGCCGGATATTGCAGGATGCCCCATCGGGGCTGTATGCGGTGGTGCCAACCCGCGACGACATCCCTCAAATTGAGCCGGGCGTGATTTACTGTCTACGGCAGCCGGGCGACACAGTAGGTACCGATACGGTTAACCCTTTACGACCCTATTTCCTGGTCTACGTGCGGAACGATAACACAGTGCGCTTTGGCTTTGCCCAACCTAAGCAAATCCTGGATATTTTCCGGGAACTGTGCGTGGGTAAAACCGTGCCCTACGAGCAGTTGTGCCAGCTTTTTGACACCGAGACCCACAACGGAACGGATATGAGCCTGTACGATGGATTGCTAGATCGGGCGGTGAGTTCCATTGAGCGCACTTTTAAGAAACGGGCGGCCAGCCAATTGGTCAATGCCGGGCGTGGGGGGGTGCTGATTGATAAAAGCAAGCAGGTCAGCAAAACAACCGACTTTGATCTGATGACGTGGCTGGTGATAAAGTAAAGGGACGGGATACGGATCACGGAGTAGGTGAAGTGTATGACGCCATTGGCAACCAAACAACACATTGAGCAGGCTTTGCGCGCCTTTGCTGCTGGCGACCTCAAACATAATGCATTAGCCCTGTTTGAGACATTGGGCTATACCAGCGAAAAGCAGCTTGACCTCGATAGTAACACCGCTGAAGGTTTTACAGATGCCTTTGACCTGCACCACACTTTGAGCGCCGAGCGGGCCTTGTTGGCACAATGGCAGACGGTGGAGGTTTTGTTTCAGATCACTGCGGATGAGATCGTGCAAAGCCCGCAGATCAGCATGTTTACCGCCCAGCGCGTGGACAACCGCATCATCGAATCGTACCTCTTCCTGGCTATTGAACTGCGTCCCGGCCATTACACCCGCACCGATCTGGCCTACATTACCCGCGAGGTGAACAAGCACTTCCCCATGCCGGTGCTGATCCTCTTCAAGCAAGGCCCTCACCTCACGTTTTCCATCATCAATCGCCGCCTGCACAAGCGTGATAACAGCAAAGATGTGCTGGAAAAAGTCACACTGATCAAAGACATCCACACCGCTCGGCCCCACCGCGCCCACATCGAAATTCTCTTTGACTTGTCCCTGACAGAACTGCACCGGGTTCACAACTTCAGCAACTTTGTGGAATTGCACCGGGCCTGGCAGACCACGCTGGACAGCAGCGAACTCAACAAGCGCTTCTTCAAAGAGATCGCGGATTGGTATTTTTGGGCCGTGGAGCGCGTTACCTTTCCCGGCGGCGCCGGCAACGATGCGGACGTGCGCAATGCGACCAGCCTCATCCGGCTTATCACCCGCCTCATTTTCGTCTGGTTCCTTAAGGAAAAGGGATTGGTGCCGGACGATCTCTTCAGCCGGCGCAAACTGGCCGACCTGCTGGTTTTTGATGACCCCAATGGCAGCACATACTACAAAGCCATTCTGCAAAATCTCTTCTTTGCCACCCTCAACCAGGAGATGAACACCCCGACCAGACCGGACAACCGCAAGTTCCGCCACACATCCCAAAGCGGCGGGCGTGACCCACACTATATGATCCACAATGTCTACCGCTATGAGCGCTACTTCAAAGCCCCGGCGGCGGCGCTGGCCCTCTTTTCAACCATCCCCTTTTTGAACGGCGGCCTGTTTGAATGCCTGGACAAAGAAGATCCCGCCCCCCCCCAGCCGCTTCTGCGCATTGACGGCTTTTCGGACCGGGCCGATAACCCGCTGACTGTGCCGGATGCGCTTTTTTTTGACGACGAACGGGAAGTGGATTTGAACCGCATCTATGGCACCAGCGGCAAGCGTTACAAAGTGCGCGGCCTGATTGAGATTTTGAGCAGCTACAAATTCACCATCACCGAGAACACCCCCATCGAGGAGGAAATCGCTTTGGACCCGGAGCTGCTGGGCCGGGTTTTTGAGAACCTGCTGGCTGCCTACAACCCTGAGACCGAGACCACCGCCCGCAAGCAGACCGGTTCCTTCTACACCCCCCGCGAGATCGTGAATTATATGGTGGATGAGTCGCTCATCGCCTATCTGCACCCAGCCCTGACCGGCTCAGAGGTCGAGGCTCGCCTCCGCCACCTGTTGGCCTATAACGACGAACCGCACCGGTTCAACGCGGCAGAAGTGACCGGCCTGATCGCGGCCATTGACCGCCTGAAAATTCTGGATCCCGCTTGTGGTTCCGGCGCATTCCCGATGGGCATTTTGCACAAGCTGGTCTTTGTCCTGGGCAAGCTGGACCCCGATAACGCCTACTGGCGCGAAACGCAGCGTCAAAAGGCGATCCGCGAGACCGAACAGGCATTCCGTCTGGGCAATAAAACCGAGCGCGAAACGCGATTGCTGGAAATCAGCGAGGTCTTCGAGCGCAACGCCAGCGACTACGGACGCAAACTCTACCTGATCGAGAACTGCATCTACGGTGTGGACATCCAGCCCATCGCCGTGCAGATCGCCAAATTGCGCTTCTTTATCTCGCTGGTTGTGGATCAGCGCACGGACGACGACCAACCCAACCGGGGTGTGCGCCCACTGCCCAACCTGGAGACCAAATTCGTGGCCGCCAACACCCTCCTGAGCATTGAGCGCCCGCAGCAGTTGATGCTCAAAGACCTGGCGATAGACGCAAAAGAGCGCGAATTGGAAGACGTGCGCCACCGCTACTTTAGCGCGCGCACGCCCCAGACCAAGGAAAAGTACCGCCAGAAGGATGCCGAAATCAGAACCGAGTTGGGCCAGCTCTTGCGAAAGAGCGGCTTCCGGCCTGAAACCACCGAAAAGCTGGTCGCCTGGAACCCCTACGACCAGAATGCCAGTGCCGATTTCTTTGACCCGGAGTGGATGTTTGAGCTTACTGAAGGGTTTGACGTGGTGATTGGCAATCCGCCCTATGTGCAATTACAAAAAATAAAGGCCGAATCAGCGCGTTTGGAACAGCAATGTTTTGAAACTTTTACCAAGTCGGGGGATATTTACGGTCTGTTTTATGAAAAAGGATGGCAAGTTCTCGGTAAAGATGGGATATTGTGCTTTATTTCATCCAACAAGTGGATGCGGGCAGCCTATGGTGAGAAGTTGCGCGGCTTTTTTGCCCGGAAAACCCAGCCCTTACAGTTGATAGACTTTGGCAAAGTGCAGAACTTTGAGCAGGCCAACGTAGATACCAATATCTTGCTGTTTGCAAAACGCGCACCACAAAAACCGGCGATTGCTGTAACCATTGATGAAGATTTCACCGGCAGTGGCCTTGACTCATACATCTATCAAAACCATACGAGTTTTGATGGGTTCAGCCGAGATACGTGGGTCATTGCAGCCCCTCTTGTTCAGCGTATCAAGCAGAAAGCCGAGCAACGCGGAACCCCGATTAAGGAATGGGAGCTTCAAATCTACTTTGGAATAAAAACTGGTTTCAATGAAGCATTCATTCTCGACGGCAAGACAAAAGATGAGCTTATTCGTCGGGATGCTAATAATGCGGAAATCTTGAGACCATTATTGAAAGGTCGTGATATCAGAAAATGGTCCCCGGTTTTCTCTGGTTTTTGGTTGATAAATGCTCACAACGGCGTGCGAGAAAAAGGTACTTCTAGAATAGAAGTACGAAAAGAATATCCCACGATTTTTACCTGGCTTGAAGAATTCCGAGATGGTTTGGAAAAACGTCAAGATAAGGGCGATGATTGGACTAACCTGCGTAGTTGTGCTTATCTTGAGGAATTTCAAAAACCTAAAATTCTTTGGGCAGATATTATGCGAATTTCCAAAAGTAACCCCCACGATATTCCACGTTTTGCGTATGACGAATCGAACTATTATCCAGAAGCCACCGTGTTTATGATGACTGGCGAAAATTTGAAATATGTGTTGGCATTGTTGAATTCACGACTCTTGTTCTACGTCTTTGTTAAATTCTATGCTGGCACAATCTTTGACACAGAAGGCATCCGATACAAGAAAGCATTTCTGGAAAATCTTCCACTTGCCCGTATTTCTGAACCTGAACAACGGCCATTTGTGGTACTCGTAGACCGCATCCTCGCCGCCAAGCGCGCCGATCCCGCCGCCGCCGTCTCGACCCTGGAAGCGGAGATTGACCGCCTCGTCTATCAGCTCTACGGCCTCACCGATGAAGAAATAGCTATGGTTGAAGGGACAATGTAGCCGCGGTTTCCAAAGGCTATATGCGCTAACATCATTTTCAGACTCACTATAAATCTCAGGAGGACACTATGCCTATCGTAAATGACAAATATCGGGGTAAGACTACCTATCACCTCGTTTATAACGAACTCATCACTGCCGCCCGTTATCAAGGGGTTACCACCTACCAGGCTATCGCCCAACTTATGGGGCTGCCTTCACAGGGCAACCACATGGGGGCTGAAATCGGCCAAATCCTTAGTGAAATCTCAGAAGATGAACTCCTACAGCATCGTCCCATGCTCAGCGCCGTTGTTGTCAGCGTCAGCGGCAAGCCTGGTCAGGGCTTTTACGTTCTAGCTCAGAATTTGGGCAAATTCAACGCCGGCGATGATGAACTAAAATTCTGGGAAACCGAAAAAGCCGCTGTCTACAAAGCCTGGCAGCGCGAATTCAAGTAACTAACACCATGCTGTGAAATTGCCCCTAATCCGTGTGCCCGTCCGCTCCAGCTATGCTCCTACCGACCTCCGCGAGCGACTTATCCAAGCTAGCCTAAATCTAGATAACTGTGGAGAAAGCAATGAACTTAGATAAAATCAGTCTTACTCTATATGATTTCCTGGGTTATATATTGCCTGGCTGCATACTTCTGTTCGCCTGCTCGATATTTGAGGCTACTTTTCTGGCAAGTTCCTTATTCGCTATCACTCATATCAAAGATAATTTAGTTTTCTCGATAGTCATTGCTTATTTCTTGGGGCAAATTAGCCATCGAGTTGGTTCTTTGCTCAAAGATCGGAAATACAAATGGTTTCGTGACAATCAACATCGTCTAAGTACTCCACTTTATCGGAACATTGAAGACTCTTTACTGGAAATGTATGAGTTGAAATTGGAAGAGGAAGAAAGAATAGATAAGTTGGAGACATATTTACTAGCGGATAGTTACTTAGTTGCTTGCGGGCAAACGGCTGAAAGGGATACCTTGATGGCAAGGGAAGGGTTCCAGAAAGCTTCTATGGTTTCATTTGGACTTATGTCATTGAATTTGCTGTTGACATTGTTTAAAGGGGGCGCGAAGATACAATCAGCGCCTGCCATATACTCTGACCTCTATTTTGGGGCGACTACAGTAGCCATTGGTCTGTCAATAGGTCTAACTCTGCTTTTTCGCAATAGTTTTCTTTTCTTCAATCGGCTGAAACTGAACAACACGCTTGTAATTGCCTTAGCCTTACAGAAAATTAATGCTCAAAAAGATGATGAGAAAAGCGAAAAATGACCGGAAATGCGTTACAAATAGTCACCTGGAATGTTACACATGGTAGTGCAAGTTATGCAAAAACTCCAAATGGACGATCTATTCTGTTTGATGCTGGGTCAAGTGAAGAGTTTTCTCCCGCTAAATGGTTGAATGAACAATATGGACTCACAGAAACAGACCTATTTATTCTTAGCCACACACATGCAGATCATATAAGTGATGTAGAAAACGTTGGAAATTTGATCAAGCCAAAAGTGCTCATAGGAAACAAATCTGTTCCCAAGGATTTGGCTTATCCTGAATTTCCCCTAACTAAAAACCCGCATAAATATTATTATGAGGTTTTCGATAACCCATATAACCAAACAGTAACAAGCGATTCTCCCGACTCATCTTCTCAGGCATCAAATTGGGGTGGAGTCAAGATAAAAACCTTTTCCAATTCACTATCAGAAAAGTTTACAAAGTTGAATGATTATAGTGTTGTTACCTTTTTGTTGTTTGGCAATCTCGAGTACTTACTGCCGGGCGATCTCGAAGAACCTGGATGGAAAAAGTTAATGGAAGAAGATTCCAACTTTTTAGCATTATCCACACCAAGCAAAAGTAACACTAACGAGGTACGCATCCTAGTAGCGGCCCATCATAGACGTGAAGCAGGTGTTTACAAACCATTCCTTGACTTGTACCGACCTCACTTGACTATTGTCTCAGATAAGTATGGAAGTTCATATACTGCCTATCCGGCTTACTATCAAGCTAGCCAAGGCTATGCTGTTTATGATTGGGAAAAGAAGACTACTACGACTCGCAGAGTTCTTACTACAAAGGTAAATTATATGGTTCTTGTCTCAGCAAGTGAATCTGATGTACGAGTCACTGTGTAACTTCGCCATAATACATAGACACTTTTGTGCGCATTTTGTTATCTGGTGATTCTCCGTTGTTGACCAGCGAAGATCGCTTGTTGTTACTGTGTACCTTTTAACCTTCCTTGCTCATTTGACCAAATAGCCCCCAGCCCACCCCGACCGCGCCCCCCGGCCACCACGCCTTTGCCCTGGGGCGTGGGCACGCCATCGCCCCAGGAATTCCTCGGCTGGCTGGCCTTGGGCGGCGCGCCCCTCATCGGCACCTTAACCACCCTCCTGGAGCGTAGGGCCCAGTGGTTCCAGTACCTCAACTCGGAGGGCAAATGGTGAGTGTTCTTTGGCCTGGGCGCGGACGAACTCACGCATCAAGCACAGCATCGAAGCCCGGCCCGGCCTGCTGGCGCGTCTGGACACGCTAACGGAAAGCACCCGCCAGCTCGAGACCGCGCTGCACGAGTCAGCGTCAGACCTGCGCAGCCGCGATGGCACGTAGCAGAAGGCGCTGAATTCTGTGAGGAGCCACAGTCTGACCGTGGTGGTTCATCGTAGGGGGGTAGGTCAAAGGTAGGAGCTGGTAAACAACCAGTGACCGGGTTGGTGGCAGGTGGCGCGAGTGGCATACTGCTGATAGTACATTTTGGGGCGGGGTTGGGTTTGGGGGACAGATCAAGTGAGCCACCAACTTTCGCCCACATAAGTTATGAAGGCAGCGGTTTTCTGCCGTTATAACTCGATGTAGTCGGAAAGGAAATGGTTTTTACTGTTCACGATAATGTGGTTTTACGGTTTTGTTAGCCTGGAGGTTTTAGGGCGCAATTAGGAAGTAAGGTAAGACAGCGTCACCTTGAATTGCCATAACTCCCGGTAGACCTTCAACACACATCTCTTCAACTAGCCATTGGTGTGCTTTATAATCATCTGCGCTTGGCAAATTGCTATACCCAACTGGATGAGAATGCCATTCCCCAACATACACAAGGTCATTGTGAGTTACCTCTCTAAATTTTTCTACGTTTTTCCGAAGCCCACGAATACCACGTATATAACTTGTCGGCCATTCTTCACTATCAGATGGTGAAGGTAGTATTGTAGCAACGTAGACAATTCGGTGTTCATTGTCTACGTTTCCAAGTAGAACACCGCCCGTTTCGTTAGGTAGATGTTCACGACGATAAGACTGCATAAGGTCACTTGCATAGGTTGACATTCGAATTGTCCAAGCATTTCTGTTGATTACTTCGACTTTGTAGATAGGAATACAGTGATGCGTGACGGAAAAATCAGTCTCGGATCGCTCCCAAAGGCTGATTTTTGCTTCTACGGAGGAGGCGTTAGTTTTGATGAATTGTGAGGCTATTGCAGCGTGAAGCGCGACGCTATCCTGGGCTAATTGAACTGACACATCTCGACACGAGCCAGCATATACCACAGGTTTGCCATTGATAGTGTAAATGTCATGAAGATTCTGATTCTCTGCAATTGCGGCCGCAAGCTGCATTTCCAAATCATCGAGCCGAACAGATCGTTCATGACCTTCTGCTAATATAACAAGGTAGCGTCCTCCAGGGCTAATAAATGCACTGATGCGATTGGCATCCGAGTTTTTTAAAGCTAAAGCTCGCGATACTGCATGTGAGGTGGAAAAGTCAAGCACTACATCAGATTTTTCCACTACGTTTGATAATTCCTCGGAATCTCCATTTTCAACAAAATCAGCCGCAAATGCCGTGGCTACAGCTTCGTCATTTAGTAATGCTCGGATTTCTCCAGCAATAGCTTCCGCTTTATTCATTCCTTCATGGTATCCAACTAATGCATGGCGTGCTAAGTTATGTGGCAGAAGGTAATCATGGTCTATGATTTTCCAAGTGCCAAATCCTTGTCTTGCGAGATTTAGGATTGCCTGCGAGCCGAGTGCCCCGGCACCAATCACGGCAATGTTTAAGTTATGTTCGGATATTCCAGAAAGCACCTGAGCTAGGGGTTTAGATAGAGCAAAGATTGGTTTTAGGGGAATGATACTAACTTGATCGAGTTCTTTACACTCCATAGGCCCTATAAGAACGCCAACCATTCCCCCCTCCCTTCCCATAACCCCTATTTTAACGGCTAAGTCCTCTATTGTGGTATCAAGTAGAAATGCCCACCATTCCAATGTCTCGACGGGCCCACCTTCTGTACGTGTTTTAGGAAGGTGCAAAATGATGACCAATCGAGCAGATTTTAACTGTTGGTACTCTTTCTGGACACGCATATCTGTGATGAAGGAGCGAATAACGTCTTCCAGGGTAATTCCTATTTGCTTGAATAGCTCGCGTAGTAGTTGTAGGTTAAGTGGCAGGCTACTAATCAGTCGAGAATGATAGGGCGGGGCCTCAATTGACAGTAACAGATGAGGGCTTCGGATTTTTCTCACATCGATCTTATCTGACAATGTGATAGTGCGGAGCAGGAGGGGGTTATCTGCTAGGGTATAGCCTACAATTGTTTGTCTTTGCTCTTGTTCCGTAAACACATTTGGATCAAAGATAATACGGTAAGGGGTTAACAATAAAGGCTCTAATGGTTGGTCTGATAAATGGAGTTCTTCAATTGCGGCCCGGCTCAGCCAATCTCCAATTCGTTGCAAGAATCTCTGGGGAGTCAAAGTGGGCCTAATGTCTTGATAATACTCTTCAAATAAACAAAGAGCTTTAGGTTGATTAGGGGGAGTTAGATTTCGGTGTGGTGTTTCGGGAAAGTCTTTGCGGAGAGCGTATACTTGGGGAGCAAGATTGTTGTTTGGATCGATCACAATCGCAATACGCTCACGGGGTAGGATGGGAACAGGTGGTGATTGTGGCAATTCCACCTGAAATTCTACTATTAGTCCTTCACGTTGATCTTTACAACGAGTTTCAAGTAAAGAAGTGAATTGGAATGTAGTAATAGCTTTTGCAAGTGTTTGTGCGGCTGGTATCTTTAATTCTCTTTGGTCAAATGGGTCTCCCCATTCGTAAAATTGACTATCTCTCATTCTGCTGAAGTTACCCCATTCTTGGTGATGGTTTGTGAGTAACTGAACTGATGCCACCTATAAAACTGATATTTCTACGTACTACCAGTTTGTATCTTGATGTTTCAACAATAACTGGTTTAGGCTGGCCTTGGTCGGGCCATTCCATAGTTACAATGAAATTGTTCTCATTCCCATGCTCACGGGCAACTCGTTGGTAATATGCTGCGGCTTGTCTATGAGGTGGCTGTATATCTGCGTCTTCCTCCGAGTTCTTTTCAGGAATGGGTTTGCTTGAAGAGATCAAGATACAGTCCTTGCTCCCTCGGTCAAAGAGAGAAGCTACATTTTCCACTGGTTGTGTTTCATCATCGCCTCTTTCATCGGCCAAAGCGGTGTAACTGCAATGATGTGAAATTCTAAAGAGATCCCAATCCAGACGTTCTTCGTTTCCCTGTTTCTTGGTAATATAGACTATGTTATCCCACGTTTCATATTCTGCGTCCCCGCCCAGAATACACCGATGCTCTTGCTGGTGTTCAAAAAACGTTAAATGAAAAACAAGGGAATTGCCATTCCGATCTACTTTTTCATCTTCCATGCGGAAAGAAAATGGGGAGTGAACGAATATTTCAACTTGCCCATTTCTATTGTCAAAACCAGGGACGCAGCCACCAGCTCTGACAATCAGGGAAGCCCGGTCTGCTGGATCAATATCTACATCTTCAAGCCATTTGTCGAGCTTGTCAGGTTCTCCAAACACTTTTATTCCATAACCTTCTTTAAGGCGATATTTGGCTTCTTGGCGGATAGTTCTTGCCGCACTATCCAAATTCGTTTCAAGGATAAAACAAGCCGGTACCCATAACTCACGAATGTGAATGCGGTCGTCACCTTGATATGTTTGTGCGTGATCTAGCCAGAAAAAGCCGTCAGCACCCTGGACATGGTCATCGTGAGCATGAGAAAAAACAACTACATCAAAGTAGTCACGCTCTTGTTCTTCTAAATAGCTGTGAAGCTCTTCGTCTAGTTCAATACGTTTATCATCTTCATTGCCAGAGTGTGCATCACAATAGTCCTTCAAAATCAGCCGATTATCTGCTAAGTGGATTAGGGTTGAATCAGCGTTTCCCACAGGATAGAATATTAATTTTGCCATATGTTAAACCTCATTTTTGATTATATACATTCACTTGACATCAAAGGTCAGTCATCTAAAAGCCGATCCATAATTCGGGCCTTGACATAGGGAGCTATGCCTATCAAGCCAATCGTCAGTGATAAAATGCCTATAACAAGCAGGATGACATAATGCGGGGGGATAACTTCCCATAGCGCATTTACAAAACCGATAAAGGCTGTGAAAAGTTGTTTTACCCAAATAACCGTGGATTTCACAACTTGTGTGACCGTGAAGCCTATCGCAAGGATACCTATACCTGTTAACCAAAAACCATCTTCAGTCATTTTGCCCCCTCGCCCTCGGTTGAGTTTGTCTTTACCGACGACAAGACACGCTATCCCAAAAAGTGTACTGGTGATAACAATATTCATGTAAATCTCCTATCCGTCATCCCTTTAATTTCCAACTCTTGTTTGAGGACATTTCCCCAATGTGATTATTCACTCCAATTCCAGAAAGAGTAAATATATTGAAGCCCTTTATCTGAAATCTCATGCTCTCTACGTACCAGTCGTTGATTGTATAGACGCTTTAGACGATTACTGGCACTGTTGATAGCCAATCCTTTCATATCTGCCAACTCCGGTGCGGTGATATGGGTTTGATTTGCTACTATGGCAAGAGTTTCTAAAAGGCTTGGTTCTAACTGCCCGATACATTTCCAATCCCCCGTTGGTTCCACTAACAAGAATGCCAATTTAAGTTTCCTAAAGGTAATTACAGCCTCGATATTCGTAATGGAATCGCTAGTTAATCCTTGCAATAGGATACTGCGATCAGCAAAATCACCTGTTACAATAGCCTCTCCCAACCGGATAATGGATTCATCTGCGAAAGAACCATCCACAAGTTGATCGGGAGGAAAAACCACTAATAATGGATGTTTGTCTGGGATAGCTTTAAGCTGAGTTTCTAATATTTGATACGCTTGTCCTCCTTTGTCTCGTGTTAGAAAAAGTGATTCTGGTAAATTGAGTTCTTTGTAAAGTTGTGTCATCTCATATAAGTTCATTTTCCTGTTCCTTTCTGTGTTCACTTCTACTTTGTGACCATTCACCGTAACTCAGTGAATACATAACTAAATTATAAAGCCACCAAAAAAAATGTCAACTAGACAACGGAGCCTGAAATCCGATGGCAATTTGCGTGCCGGGTAGATAAGTCAAAGAGGTCTTTTGTATCAAGTCATTTGCCCCTCGCCTCAGAAGTGCTGCTGTTTCTGATCTTATCCATAGATAGCCATTTTGTTGTCTTACAATTTGCTCTACTCGTGGTAACCCAAGTCCTCCTCTACCTGTTTGACGAGATGTGCGCCCTTGCATAACAGCAAGCAGATGTTTAATAGGTTCTGGGCCGATATCTTTATGTATTGCGGCCAGACTACCACGTATGCCGCAACCTATATCGCCAACAGAGAGATGTACCTGTACATATCCCTGTTGTTCTGAAGAATGTTTCTGGATTAGGACACACCCAAGTTGATCTTGACTATGTTCATAGACATTAGCACAAAGTTCACTGATGACGGAAAGTAGGCCATTCAAGTCGGGGAGTATTAACCAACGGGAAAAAATGCGGGAAGCGCGCGAAACTATGTTGAGGACGTCATCAGAATTGGAAATCACGGTTATTTCCAAGAGGTTAGGGGTGTAGGCACTACGTGCCCAACTCTCTTCCAGGGTATCGGGAGTTGTTAGCCAATTATGGCTAACATTGAAAAAATTCATGCGCTGTAAGTACGAATGGATGTTAGATGGGATATTTTTCAATTGGAGAGGGTATTCTGAATGTGCCGCAAGTTGCCGGGTTGCAAGTAGTAAAGCGATAATGCCGTAAGGTTTGACAAAGCTTATGTGCTTTGCATCCAATATGTACTGTTTAGCTTTGGGGACCTCTGCCAAAGCTGCATAAAACTGTTCTACCGGTAAGACGTCTCCTCCTAAAACATTGGGGAGTGTTACCACTTCACAGTCGTTCACAAATATTCTCTAATGATACTTTTTCGTCAAAAAGTATCATTTCTCCTGTAACTTTGATACTTGAGTATCATTTCGTATCTTCATCCAGGATGTTGAGTATCTCTCCGGCGACGTATTGTCGGGGATGTCCACGCTCTGGAACTTGCTGAACAATGTTGGCTTCCTCTAAACGTTCAATCGTTGCGTTTGCAGTGCGGTAGATAACACCTAAGAACTCCTGGGCCTGGGGTGCGGTGATGAAAGGATTGAGGAAGAGGTTTTTGGCCAGGGTGAGGGTGTTGGCAGGAGCCTTGATCTGGGCAAGCCGCTCGCGCCAGGCTTCGCGCAGATCTTGGAGATGTTTTGCCCGCACGACGGCGTCTTTGACTTTGTCGGCCACACCATTGAGGAAGAAGATCACCCACTCTGACCAATCGCCGCGTTCGCTGACGGCGCGCAAGTGGGAATAGTAATCCTCACGGTAACGCTCGAAGTAGGCACTGAGGTAGAGCAGCGGCAATGGCAACAGGTCCCAACTGACGAGTAGTAGAGAGAGCAAGAGTCGCCCGATATGGCCATTGCCATCCTCAAACGGGTGGGCGGCCTCAAACTGGTAGTGGATAAAGGCCAAACGCACTAGCGCAGCTTCTTCGGGATCAGCGATGATGTAGGAGGCAAGGTCGGTCATGCATTGTTGCATTTGCATTGGTGGCGGGGGACGTATTTGGCGTGGTGCAAGTGGTTATCGGGGCCGATGAAGTTTTGAATTTCGCGGAATTCGCCGGGACGGTGGTATGCAGCACCGCGTACGCCTTCCATCAGGTGGGCGTGCAGGCCACGAATGAGCCACAAGCTGATGGGTTGACCAAGCTCAATCTGTTCGAGACCGAATTCAAGAGTGTGGACATAGTTGACGACTTCTTGAGTATCAGCTTCCGATGGCGGTTCCATTTCGCCAGGGGGCGGGGTTTGTCCCTTTTCGTAAGCGTAGAGATCGCCGAGGCTGGTGCGTGTGCCTTCGATGCGTGACGAAAGCACGGCCTCACGGCGGATGAAGGGGGCAATGAGCAGGTGTGGATTGGGCAAGGTGCGACCTAACCCGGCCAGTTCCCCCAGAGCGTGGTCGGCTTTGGAGAGGGTGAGGCGTAGACGTTTGTTGGACCGATTAAGTCCTGGCGGCAAGGGATTAGGCACGAAGACCCAATACTCGACATCGGCCTGCCGCGCCCGGATCAGGCGCCCGGCGGTGCTATGCTGGAAGCGTTCAGGTTCCATGTTTTACCTTCCAATAAGATTTACTTTGCATCACGCAACCTCTGTAATCCCCACAGTCAAATACCGTGCGATGATATAAATGGCGATGGCCTCTTCTACTGAAAATAGATGCCCTTTGCGTTTTTCTTCCACTTCATCCGGTTCGGTGAATTGCACATCGAATAGGTATGTTTGATGTGAACGTAAACTGCGTTGTTGAGCCAACATAAATCTTTCCATACAGATGGCGGTAAAGCATTCCTTACCCCGCGCTTATGTAACAGATCACCCAACGAGGAAGATCGCAATCGTTCCAGTAAGTTTCGCCTATCCGCGAGTTGCTTGACTAAGCCTTCAATGTGAGCACACGCCATTTCAACTACATAGTGAGCCTGCCATTCGAAATCTTCACTACACCAAGATACATCTGAATGTATTGGATAGAGCGGTAAATGGGATACTCTCGTATTTCACATCGAAGCAGTCGCTCTATGGTTTCTTGTTGGGTGGCTAGGTTTCGAGACACGATTACAATTCTCCCCGCCGGGCAACTTGCACCGGCGAGCAGGTAGGCTATACTCGGTTTACCTGGGCGGTGATGTCGCCTGGGACCTCTCGCCCCGTTGCTCTGATCAGCGCGGGGCGTTTTCTTTGGCAGTCCACTGTGGTTAGTGTACCCTCAAACAGACAAACGCGCAAATAATCCTTTCTGCGCTATTTATTGCTTCAACGCTGCATCGGCAGTCCTGCCGTCCCCAAAACGAGAAAAAATTCTCGTTTGATTACTCCCCATTTCGCGCAATGTGCCTGTATCATCCTGGACACACGGGGCGGAGCTATGTTACCCACACACTTCGAGAATTTCTCTCGAGGTCGTATCTTTCTGTTCCGGCCAACGGCGAAATCCAATTATTTGATCGCCAAGCCAATCTTTGTGGATCGTTTACCGGGTATCCTTAATCCTATGGGAGGTCCTGTGACTGTGTACCAAGAATTCGGTGAGTCGCGCGTTGAAATTTATCCCAAATAAGGTAAGGCCCTGCCGCATTGGGGGGCGAGCAACGGCGCTTCTCCCGGATTTCCCATTATTGATAACGGATTTCCCATTATTTACGCCACTCCTCCGGTATCCTTGCCCCTTACAGGAGGATGTTATGCAACCCAACCCACCCACTAAATACCTGGTCAACCAATTGATCCGCGTACTCAGTGGCTATCGAAATGAGGAAATCACTGACACAATGGCGTATGTCTGCCAACGCCTGACGATCACTGTCGCTGCCATGCGCAAGTGGCGCCGGAGTGAAAAGCCGCCAGCAGTGGAGTATGTCCAGGCCCTGGCTGAGATCGCGGTGGAGGAAGCGGAGGTGAAGCGTAACTGGACGAACGCCTTTTTGACCTGGGGTCGAGTCCCAAACGCCGAGAGCTTGTTACACCACTGGTTCCCCACTGAACCGTCGGTACAGCACAACCTGCCACTGCGTCCCGGCCTGCCAATGGCCACTTACCCGGCCCTTCAGGCACAGGCAGCGAAATGGCTGGACCCCACCTCCGCGGTCGCCGTTTGCCAACTGACCGGCCTGGATGCCGTGGTGGCCCATCACTTGGCGTTGGCTTTAGGTTGGGAGGCGGCCAAGCCTTCCGTCCCACCCCCGACGGCTTACAATGCCGTGATCCGGCTCAGTGCCCTACCGCCGCTATTGACGGCTAACCGCCTCTACCCTACCCTGGAACCCGCACCTCAACTGGCGGATCTCTGGTGGCAGATCGCCGATGTGTTAGCAGCGCCAGATATTTTCCAGGTCACGGCAGCGGCTCGCCTCCGCCGGGTACGCAGCGCATTGCACGCCGCGGGGCACGTTTTACTCATCCTGGAGGGAATGGAAGCCAGCGCGGCCGAGCTCGCAGCATTATTGCCCACTTTCCCGGCTACCACCAAGACCCTGCTCATCAGCCGTGTCCAGCTCGATTTTCCGCATACGTTGGTCTTACCTCTGTTGGATTCCCCCACAGCCACCACCCTGGCCGTCCAGGAATGTACGCGCCGCGCGTTGTCGCTACCGGACGCGGCCATTGCACACCTGGTCAGGGGGACGTATGGGTTGCCTAGCGCGCTAACCTGGGCCATCGGTGGGATAGCCAGAGAAGCCTGGAGTGTGGAAAGCGCGCTCCAGCACGTCCATGATCCCCGGGCTCCTTTACAACAGTTTCTCTTCCGCGACCTTAGCCGGCAACTGCAAGACACCGCGCCAGACGATTATGCCGCCTGGTTAGCTCTCGCCCACTTCGCCCCCGAAGAAGGCGTCACCCCCGAAAGTCTGGCCCGCGTCCACCCTTATCCACCAGCAGCTTGCGCCACCCAATTACAGCACCTGGCGCAGTGGCATCTCGGTCAGTTCACACCGGCAAACATCTTCGTGCTGCATCCACTGGCTTATGCTTGGGCACGCACTGCCGTCGGTGCTTTACAGGAGTCCGAATGAATTCATGGGACGCTGACTCAAACTGCGATTGTGGGCGTAGGAGTAGCATATTTTAGCTCAAGGAGGCTTGACACACTCACATTGCACTTGAGAAACGGTAGCTGACTCGGGGTAATGCCAGGGGACGCTTGGCACCTTAACAATCACTAAAAAACGGAATCTGGGCATCAGAGAAGGTGGGTGCCCAACTCTGGTCCGCGCCCTGGTGAGGGCGTGGACCGGGGTATTTCTTAAACAGATACAGAAAATCTCACCGGCGATTGGAATTTGGGTATATTCATAGTAAAGAGAGGAGGGACAGTATGCTTGCTCTCATGATAAAGCTTATTTCCCACATTACGTGGCTCTCCGCCATCTTCGTTTGGTTTTTCTGGAATCGCGCCAACAGTCCCCCACCCTCGCCCCGCCACACTCATTCCGGACGAACGCGGCGCCGCCGATAACGCCATGCCACATACTCCATCACTTCCTGGCGTTCATCTGGAGTAAGGTGCTGCATCATATCATACACTTCCCCAAAGGTGAGGGCCTGCTCTGTCGGCAAACGCGACAACAGTCCGGCCAGGCGGAAGATTTTCTCTTCCGGCAGTTCCAAAGCCACCGCCAATGCCCGGCACAAATCTGGACCAGCGTTCCGATTCCCGTTAATCACATTAGAGATCGCCACCTGACTAACGCTACACCGCCGCGCCAGTTCGCTCATCGTCCAGCCGCGCGCTTCCATTTCCATCAGTACCCATTCGCCAAAATTCGTCTTTTCGGTCATTGCTCGACTCTTTCAGCACTATAACATGAATCTTGACAGGCTCAAATCCAGAGGTATAATTATTCAATCTGAAGATATATTAAGGAGAGGTAACGTACACATCATAACCGTTGCTACTGACTGGACCAATCTGGTTCGCATCGCCATCAAGACTTAGGGGCAGAAGATACATCAGCGTCATGAGGCTGGGTGTCAAAGGATTTCAAATCACGCAGTAGCGCCAACGCCAGTGGCTGTAATGACGGGCTTAAGCTTTCCAGCAGGGCCTTACCCTCGGCAATCATTATGGACTCTGCGCCATCAGTGGCTACGGGGAGCAAGCCGGCCTGTCGCAACACAACTTCCGGTTTATATTGAAGCGCCTGAGCGACTCCCATACAGAAGTTGTAATTCGGTGTTTTCTTGCGCGTCAACATATCACTTACATAGGAGCTAGAAACCCCCATGCGGCGGGCTAACTCATTGTTCCATATATTCAACCGAGCCATTTCGGCAGTCAACCAATCAATGAAATCGGTCATCGGTTCTCCTCCTTCACTATCACCTGGCATAGCACGTTTTTCTTGAGGGAGTAGATCTCATTACTTCTATTCAAGAGCAATATACTTCCAAGCGTTGACAATAACACAAACTTCGTATACAATTTCATTAGATCACTCGAACATACACCATCAAGAAAGGTAACACGATGCCAACGTCAGGCGATACTCCATCTACTAAACTACCCCGACTCGTTCGTCGGCGGCGAAGCCGTTCCCTCTCTTTCATCAAAGGCTTTCAAATCACGCAATAATGCCAGCGCCAATTCCTGGAGCGAGGGACTGAAACTAGCCAACAACGCCCTGATTTCCATAATGGTCACCGACTCTCCACCTTCAGAGGCTTCAGGGAGCAATCCGGCTTTTCGCAACACAATTTCCGGCTGGTACTGGAGCGCGCGCGCGACTCCCATGCAGAAAGTATAATTGGGCATCCTCTTGCGCGTTAACATATCACTCGCTTGGGCATTAGAAGAACCCATGCGACGAGCCAATTCATTATTCCCTATATTTAAGCGTGCCATTTCGGCAGTTAACCAATCAATAAAATCGGTCATCGGTTCTCCCCCTTTTTCATCTACCTATCCAATTGAGTCGGTGGCAAGATTAGTTCCTTTTTGTTCAAGCGTCGTAACAATCATTCGTTGGTATTGACAACGATACGAATTTCACATATAATCTCATTAGATCACTCGAACATACACCATCAAGAAAGGTAACACGATGCCAACGTCAGACGATACCCCATCTACTAAGCTACCCCGGTTAACCCGGGAGCAAAAACTGCGCGCCCGGCGGCTGCTACACATGGAATATCGGCCTTCTGAAATTGCCGCGGAACTCCAGATCCATCCCGATACAGTATATCGCGGCCTAATCCCCGCCGGTTGCCCCCATCGCCGCGATGAAAGAGGGCATATCTGGATCGTCGGCACTGAACTAACAAAGTGGCTCAGTGCCCATCAAAAGCCTCACCACCGACTGGCGCCCGGGATGGCCTGGTGCTGCAAATGTCACCAAGCCGTACCGATGCAAGGCCCGTTCAAAACCACCATCACCAATCGCAATCTGGAGCTGGTCTCAGGCGTCTGTCCCCACTGTCAAACCCAAGTCAATCGCGCGCAAAAGCGTACTGTAGATGAGGAGAACCCCGATGGTATCAGCAAGCCCAGCCACACCGCCTGAGTTGCTCAATCGCGCCAACTACACCGATATTCAGACATTCCGCGCCTATGAATGTGAAGTGCTCCAACTCACCCTCGATACCCAAAAACGCCATTGGAACCACCTCAAACATCTCCTGGAATGGGCCGGGCCACAGCCGTTCTCTCAAGCGCCCACCCTACGGCCCACCTTTCCCCAATATCTGGCCCAAATCGGGCAGGATGGTCAGGTGCGCGCCGATGGCAAAACCGGGCCGCTGGCGGTCGAAACCGTGAGCCATGCTTGCCAAACCGCACGTACGTTTCTCCAATGGGCGCAAGTCGAATACCCGCAACGCTATGAGGCCAGGACGCTCACCGCCAACTGGTTAGCCAGTTTGAAACCGGCCCGTACCGCCGCCGCACTCCCCCTGCGCACCGTGTACACCCACACCGAAGTCGAACAACTCAGCCACTTGCCGGCAGGCGACACCCTCACCACGTTCCGCAACCGCGCCGCCGTCGCCTTCCTGTTCCTGTCGGCCATGCGCGTGGATGCTTTCGTCACCATGCCCCTCCGCGCCCTGGATCTCACGGTCAGACCCGCCGCCGTCATCCAAGATCCGGCCTGGGGGATGCGCACCAAGAATCGCAAGGCGGCCATCACCTACTTGCTGACCATCCCCACCTTATTGGAGGTGGTCAGAGAGTGGGACGCCCTGGTACGCGCCCACCTCTCCCCAGAGGCCCTCTGGTTTGCCACGCTTACTACCGACGGGATGGCCTTCACCGGGCGCAGCGAAGCCGGCGTCACGCGCGGGGAGCTGGTGGCGGATGGTCTCAAAGCCTTGTGCCAACAGGCGGGTCTGCCGTATCGCTCGCCCCACAAATTGCGGCATGGACACGCGATGTTTGCTCTCACGCACGCCCGTGATCTCGGCGACCTTAAGGCGCTCAGCCAAAACCTGATGCACGCCAGTGTGATGACGACCGATTCTATTTATGGGGTACTCTCTGCTCAAGAGATCGCCAAGCGGATTCCGCAGCTTTCTGGTCAGCAACTCAGTAAGGAGGAATTAAGTGCCGAAGCGCTGGCCCTGGCGCAGTTCATTATTCAAGAGTTAAGGAAGGAGCAATAAAAAAATGTCCGATCTATTGTATTTAGACAATAAAATCAGACATTTTTCATGTGTCGGGGCAGAGCGATTTGAACGCTCGACCTCTTCAACCCCATTGAAGCGCCCTAGCCAAACTGGGCCATGCCCCGTCAACGATGAGGATTATACACAACTCTCTGGTTTTGACAAGCGCGCTTACCCTTTCATAATGTCCAACAGGTTTTCGTGGGTGGCGACTTGCATGGCCGCTTTGACAAACACCGACGACGACATGGAGGTGATCAGCCCCAGATTTTCCGCCGGCGTGGCCTCTTCGTCCAAAAAACGCAGAATGAGGTCAATGGGATTGCGCTCGAACATCGCCGTAAACGCCGCTTTGATATGTTCGCCATTCTCTTGCATCACTTTGAGCAGCACAGCGTCCAACACATCATAAAGGTCTGGATCGTCCGGCGCATCGAAGGGACTGCCGTAAAGCAGCATGGATTTCACGATCTCGTCGGAGTCTTTCTGCACGCGCATGAAGGCGTAACCGGTGGACGGCTTCACCCGCCCGGCTCGCGCGCCAATCGCCATCACCCGGCGGCCTAACTTGCGCAGCAGGGGATCGTCGGTAATCGGCACAGACCCGCGTTCCTCGCTGATGAGCCGGTATTGGGAAACGTGCAGGATGTCGGCAAGGTAATGGCGGAGCGCCTCCTCGTATTGGCTGCGACGCAGTACATCTTTAGAGAAGACGGTGAACTCTACCAGCGCCCGGTTATCGGCAAAGGGCAGCACGTAGAAGAAGCGCATTTCCTGCTCCTGCGGCGTGCGGAAGTCCAGGAAGGTCACGGCGCGTGGATCGAAGACCGGACCGGGCGTCTCGATTTCCCAACCCCGGAAGTGCATCTTGAGATGTTGGTACGGCGTGTCGGTGTTCGACATAGGAACCGGATGGCTGTCGAAGACCCATCCGCCGTACACGGACTGTCCATCCACGGTGACGCAGGCGGCGTCGCGCCCGTCCTCAACAGATTCGATGTTGCCGTAAAGGAAGTGGATGTTGGGACAGGTCGCCAGGTCGCGCCGGGCGAAATCGTAGAAGTCCAGCCCCCGGATGACCTTGTAGCGGTAGTCTCCCAGGCTGACCCGCTGCGGTCCCTCTGCCCCCACACTGATCAGAAACTCCCACGTATGCGAGACCGCCGCATCGAACAGCGTGGGACGCTTGGCCCAAAAGCCCCAGGTGCGGTCGTTGCCCTTCTGCGCGTCTCGCTCCACGATCAAGATCGAGCGCTCGCGCAGCGGGCTGCGGATCATAGCGCAGGCCAGACTCAGCCCCGATAACCCGCCCCCGGCAATGATGATGTCATGGTCAGGTTTCATAGTTATAAGAAACGAGAAATTAGAAATGAGAAATGAGTAACCCCACTCGTTACTCATTACTGATTACTCATTTCTCATTACTGATTACCGATCACTCAATCCCCCCACTACCCACTACTCTTTACGAACAAAATCTGCTCGCGGTTGTACAGGCGGATGGCGATGTAAATCAAAATGGCCGACAGAGCCAGCGTCATCACAGTGGAAACCACGATGTTCGTCGGGTTGACGACTTCGCCGCGGATGAGCTGGTTGATGAGGAGCTGTTGACCGAAGGTGGGGATCAGCATCGTCCACAGGTCAGATTTGACCGGCAGGAAGGCCAGCGCCAAACCCGGCAGCGCGGGGATCAGCGGCAGCCAGCCCAGGTAGGTCTGCGCTTCTTTGAACGAATGGGCGAAGGTGGCGACAATCATCTGCGTCGCGGAGGCCAGCAGGATCATCGGCAGGCAGATCAGGAAGACCCACCCCAGGGCCACCACATCCACCGTCAACCGCATCCCGATGAACTTCTCGGTCGGCACGAAAGTGAAGATCAGGCCGAAGGCCACCAGCGTAAACAGGATAGTGACGACGGCGAAGGGCACCGAGGCCAACAGTTTGCCAATGACGAATTCCCAGCGCGCCGCCGGGTTGATCAGCAGCGGCTCCAGCGAGCCACGCTCCCGTTCCCCGGCGGTGGCGTCAATAATGGCGGCCATGCCGCCCAGGAAAACGGTCATAATCAAAAAGTACGGCAACATATTGAGGAAAATGAACGCCTGGCTCTGCGGGGTGGAAACGTCTACTTCTTCCAAACTCACGGCATTGATCACATTGGGATTAACGCCGCGCGCCAACAAGCGCAACGTGCCGATCTGCCCACTGTAGGCTTGCAGTAACTGCCGCGCCCGGCTCACGTCGGGGCTGGCAGACGTGCGGGACGAGTCCACCAACAGTTGCACCGACGCCGGCTGCCCCATGGTGAAAGCCTCGCCATACTCCGCCGGGATGACGAGCGCCAGGACGATGTCGCCGTTGCGCACGGCGGCCTGTGGATCGGCCGGCGCGTCCACCACGGCGACGTTGTTCTGCTTCAAAAAGGCGATGAGGTTCGGCGCGTTCTCCTGCCCCGCCACCGGCAATTCGAGCGGCTTTTCCGCCTCCGTGCGAAAAATGCCGCCCAGGATAACGATCATCAACAAAATCATCCCCGGCCCGATGAGCGCATACGCCAGCGTGCTGAACAAGGAGCGCCGGTCGCGCCAGTTATCCACCGTCTCTTTCCGAAAAATCACCCCAATCCGTTCCCACGAGTTCATCTTTCCAATCCTTCCTCTGAGCCGATGATGGCGACAAACGCATCTTCCAGGCTTTCCTTGCCGGTCGCCTGCCGCAGCTCGTCGGGCGTCCCATCAGACATCACCCGTCCGTGAGCGATGATGACGATCCGGTCGCACAGCGCCGCCACTTCCTGCATGATGTGGCTGGAGAACAGCACGCAATGCCTCGCGTCGCGCAGGCGGCGGATGACGTCGCGCATTGCGCGCGCGCCCATCACGTCCAGGCCATTGGTCGGCTCGTCGAGCAGCACATTCTTAGGGTTATGCACCAGCGCGCGCGCAATGGCGACTTTGAGCCGTTCCCCGGTCGAGAACCCGTCGGTGCGCCGGTCGGCAATAGCATCCATGTCCAACAACTTGATCAGTCCTTCTATCTGATCCTCCAGGGCCGCGCCCTTCAAGCCCTGCAACTGCCCATAATAGCGAATGTTTTCCCGCGCAGTCAGCCGCGTATAGAGGCCGCGGGCGTCGGGTAGCGCGCCGATGTGCCGCTGGACTTCCATCGCGTCATGGCGAGCGTCGAAACCATCCACGCTGGCCGCGCCGTCGTCGGGCGTCAGCAGCGTGTACAAGACGCGCAACGTCGTCGTTTTGCCGGCGCCGTTCGGCCCCAACAACCCGGTGATCTGCCCATCGTGCGCCGCAAACGACACTCCTTGCAGCGCCCGCACCTCGCCAAAAGACTTATGTAAGTTAGTGACTTGAATCATGGTATCCTTCGGTTATGGGTAATGAGAAATAAGTAATGGGAAACTGGAAACTGGTAATTGGAAACTGGCAACTCGTTACTGATTACTCATTTCTAATTCCCAATTTCTAATTTCCAATTTCCAAAATTTTCTTACGGGGTCGGCCCGGTAAAGCTGACAAAAAACGGCGGCGGGGCGATAGCCTGCACGCACGCCACATCCTCTAATTCATCCAGCGAGGCATGTTTCACCAGGTCGGATACCAGGTGCGGGATGCAGCCGCGAATAATGTTCCCATGCCCCATTCCTGGCGCAATGAGATGCTCGCTGTTCGGCAGCGTCTGCGCCACCTGCTCGGCGTAGCGCGGCGGCGTGATGGGGTCGGCCTCGCCCGAAAGGAGCAGCGTGGGGACATTGGACGTCACCGGCGCCGTATGGTCGGCGGGCACGTCGCCGCGCGGCCACGTCGCGCAGACTTCGCGCAGGGATTCGGACATGTCGCCAAAGTAGGTGTCCGCACTCTGGGCGATCTCTTCCGGCGCGACGTAGGGCGCGTCTTCGGTGCAGACAACCGCGTACAGCAAGCCCTGGTACAGCCCGGCATCCGACGCCGTGGCCTGCGTCACCAGCGGCGCGAAGTTGCCGTCGGCATAGGCTGCGTGGAGACTCAAGGGGAGCAGCGCCGTCACTTCCGGCGCGTACAGCAGCGCGAAGACCATCCGGGTGAAACGCGCGCGGGTCATCTCGAAGTGCAGTGGTTCGCCGGTGATCGGGTTGGCCAACGACACTTCCACCGGATTCTCTTCCAGGCGCGTCAGCAGCGCCGTGAATTCGGCTTGCAGGTCGGGGAAGGCGGATTGACAGGCAGAGTCCGCCTGGCAGCGCGCGAACATCTTGTCCAACGCCGCCGCCCCATCCACGCCGGCGCTGGCGTAGATGGTGAAGTCCGGGCTGACGACAGCATCCAATACAAGCGTGCGCACGCGGTCGGGATGGCGGCGCAGGTAGGCTTGCGCCAGGCGCGTGCCGTAGGACGCGCCGTAGAGGTTGATTTGATCGTAGCCCAGGGCGATCCGCATCGCCTCCAGATCGCTCACCGCCATTTCGGTCGTGTAAAAGCGCGCGTCGGCATCCAGAGTGGTAGGACAGGTCTGTAACGCCGCCGTGACCTCCGCATCCGAGAGAGTGTCCTCGTGAAGTTCGCATTGCAGTGGATTGGATTTTCCTGTTCCGCGCTGATCCAGCAGCACCACGTCCCGATCCTGGTTGATGATCCCGAAAGCGGCCGTCAACATCACGGGATACGCCTCAATCGCCGACTGCCCCGGCCCGCCGGCCAGCAGGAACAGCGGATCGGGCTGTGGGCTGCGGCTGACCGCCGGCGCCACCGCAACATGTAACGCGATCTGACGTCCGCCGGGATTATCCGGGTCCTCCGGTACGCTTAACTCCCCACAACGCGCGCGGATGCTCTCTGCCATGCCCGGTGCAGTGAGTTGGCAATCCTCCAACGGCAACGTTGGGGCAACGGCAGGCGTCGGCGTTGCCGGGGCCGCACAGCCGATCAGAAAGATGCCCAGAATCACCAGGCGCAACACCCGTCGGGCGCTATGTCTGATCTTATCCATCATCACGTTCACACCTCCCTTCGTGAAACGTGAAACGTGACAACTTCACGCATCACGTTTCACGTTTCACACCTTTACAGTCCAAAAGCTGAACAATTCATACCACACGCCAAGCCTTTGTCAACCCACAAATTTATCGGGCGTCAATTCATAGCGATAGCAATCTATTCCCCACAAGTGCAACGCTTCCACCTGCGTCATGCCCAGTTTGAGGATGACCCGCTGTGAGGCGTGATTGTCTACGTGCGCGATCGCCACAAGGCGCTCCAATCCCAACTCCGCAAAGCCAAAGCGGACGGCGGCGCGGGCAGCCTCAGTCGCCAGTCCCTTTCCCCAACAATCCTGCGCCAGCAGATAAGCCACCTCCACCGCGTCAAATTCCGGCAGATATTGCAGGCCGCACCAGCCGATCAACCCCGGCGCATCCTGCAATTCCACCGCCCACCAGCCACAACCGCGTTCTTCCCAATGGGTCAATTGATGCGCGAGCAATCGCTCCACGCGCTCGCGCGGCGGCGGATCGGTGCGCGGGAAATAGCGCAAAATTCCCTCCGTGCTGAGGATGTCATACAGCGCGTCCACGTCTTGCAGCGTGAACGGGCGCAGAAGTAACCGGGCAGTTGTTAAAGTAGGAATGTTCATCAAGTCTTATCTCCATAAAAATATCTTGGAACACGGACAGCTTATCCACCTTCCTGCGGAAGCCCATCCGCGTTCCACAACAGCCGTATTGTACACCAGAAATCCTACAGGCCATGCCGGCAGGGCTTTATTATTCTCGTCAGACCACGCTTAACGGGCAGATTTTGCGGCTGAAGCCTCCGAAAAAAGGTGGTTTTGTGGTGACGGGCTACCGCCCATCACCACAAAACCTCTTTAAAAATCACAGCTTTAGCCGTCTTCTGTGTTGCGGCGCACCACCTGGCGGGAGAATGATAAGGCCCTGCCATGCCGAGTGTGGATTTTGCCAGTCCCGTGATCTTGGATACACTATCTGTGTTGGAGCAACAACCTGATCCTGCCATTCTGTAAATCCTGCTATTGAGGAGGCCCCATGCTTACTGAGATCAATACAGCGCCCCCACAAGCGGAAACGCCGTGGGCGCTCGTCACCCGCGCCGTGACCGACATGCGCCGCACGCCCGACGACGCCGCGGAACGGGTTTCGCAGGCCCGCCTGGGCGAGGCGGTGCGCGTGTTGGAAGAGCGCGACGGATGGGCTTTCGTGCAGACGACCCACGACGGCTACCTGGGCTGGCTGCATCAGGCGGCTCTCTGGCGCGGGGAGGCTGCCGTCGTGCAAGACTACCTGGCGGCCTGCGCCGTGTGGGTGAAAGCCCCCCTGGCGCGGCTCACCGCTGCCCCCGCCGCCGACGCGACGCTGCTGGGCAAGCTCCCGCTCGGTGTGACACTGCCATCTGCTGGCGCCGCCGACGGCTTCACCGCCGTCACGCTGCCCGACGGGCGCGTGGGCTACGCGCCGACCGGGGAAGTCGCACCCTTATGCGAGCGCCCCACCCCAGATGCCGCTGGCATTTCCGCCGCGCTCGCGCTCATCCGCGAGCAGATCGGCGTGCCGTACCTGTGGGGCGGACGCACGCCCTTCGGTTTCGATTGCTCCGGGCTGGCGCAGACGTTTTATGGGCTGCTGGGCGTGCGCATCCCCCGCGACGCCAACCAGCAATTTCAGGCTGGGCAGCCGGTCACGGGGATGCCGGAAGCGGGCGATTTGTACTTTTTTGGCGAAACGCGCGTCACTCACGTGGGCATCGCGCTGGGCGACGACGGATTCATCCATTCGACCGGCAGAACGTGGTGCGTCACCATCAACCACTTTGCGCCGGACGCGCCGGATTACAATGCCTGGCTCCACACGCACTGCCTGGGTGTCAGGCGGTTTCGCTAATTTTCTCAACGGATTGAACGGATTTTAACGGATGAAAGATCCGGTGAATCCGTTCAATCCATTAAGGCTTTTTCTATGGGGGGTATGATGAACCTAAGTTGGGAAGCACTACCGTTAGAACTGCGCACTACCTTCCGCATTGCACACGGGGCCAGCGACCGGCGCGACAATGTTCTGGTGTGCCTGGATGAGGGACTGGGCGAGGCGGCGGCGGTGGCCTATCACGGGGAGACGCAGGCGGGCATTATGGCGTATTTGTCTGGCGTCGGGGACATCTGGGGCGACGATCCGTACCTGCTGGAAGACGTGCTGACGCGGCTGCCGGCCGGGTCGGCGGCGGCGCGCGCCGGGATTGATATTGCGCTGCACGATGCCTGGGGCAAGCGCTTGGGCCAGCCGCTTTATCGCTTGCTCGGCCTGAATCCGGCGCGCATCCCGCTTACCTCGTTCACCATTGCCATGGCCGAGCCGGAAGTAATGGCGGAACAGGCGCGAGAAGCCGGGCTGCCCATCTACAAAATCAAGGTGGGCGGCGCGCAGGATGTGGCGGCGGTGGCTGCCATCCGCGCCGTCACCGCCGCGCGACTGCGGGTAGATGCGAACGCCGGCTGGAGCCGGGAGCAGGCCGCCGCGCTCATCCCTCGCCTGGCGGACTACGGGCTGGAGCTCGTGGAGCAGCCGTTGCCGGTGGGCGACATCGAGGGGCTGCGGTGGCTGAAAGCGCAGGGTTTCGGTCTGCCCATTTTTGCCGACGAGAGCATCAAGACGGCGTGGGATGTGGCCGCGCACGCGGGGGCGGTGGACGGCGTGGTGATTAAGCTCATGAAGACCGGCGGCATCCGCGAGGCGCTGCGCGCCATCCACACGGCGCACGCGCTGGGGATACAGGTGATGCTGAGTTGTATGATCGAAAGCTCCGTCGGGGTGACGGCAGCGGCGCATCTGGCCCCGTTGTGCGAGTTTGTAGATCTCGACGGGCCGCTGCTGGTGCGCAACGATCCCTTCGTCGGCCTGCGCTACGACGGCGCGCGCCTGCTCCTGCCCGACGCGCCCGGTATCGGGGTGCTGGCGGCCATTCAATGAAAATTCGCGGCTGCTATTTGCCCAAGCGCTATAGAAGATTATACTTTTAACGGTGAAATTTATCTATCCCATATCTTCAACAGAAGGAGAACCTCTATGACCGAAATGACCTATCATGCCATCAAACCATTGCTGGCCCGAGAAGAAGTGCGGGGACGTGGTGTGTATTGCACCTTTCGCTGCCCAGTCTCCGGCTTCTCCATCAATGCCAGCGCGACCATCGAATTCAGCGCGGGGCAGCAGATAGCCGACCGGGCACAGAAGACCATCAAGCGGCGGATGCTGTCCACGGCGCGGTCGGCGGTGACGCGCTCCATCACCAAGGCGCTCGGCCACAACCTATTGGGCCAACTGGGGCGCGATTTGACCCACACGGCTTCGATGGAAATAACGCGCAAAGCAACGCAGCCCGCCGTTTCCTCGGCAATGAGAGAGGCCGCGGTCGTTGCCGCCTTTGAGAAGGTCGCCGGACGCTTTGTATGGGATAAGACGCATCAACGCTGGATCGCGCTCAATGCCGGTGCGGAAACCTTAAGTGATTTCGACCGGCAAGTCCAAACCGTGCCGGTCACTCAGGCGTACGACCTCGGTGTGTTGGTGCGCATGTTGGCCGAAATTGCCAACGCCGACCGCAAAGTCAGTGCGGAAGAGAAAGCGCTGCTGACCGCGTTCCTCCCCCCTACCCTGGAGGAGAACGTCAATGAGTTACTGCGACGCCCACCGCTCTCCGGCGTCGAACTGGAAGAGACGACCGCCGGCCTCACGCGCGAGACGCTCTTGATGTTGGCGTGGGGCATGGCGCTCACGGACGAGAAACTCGCCGCCCAAGAACAGACGCGCCTGACAGACTTCGCCGCCGGGTTGAGGGTGGCGCCCGCGCGTGAGGCTGAATTGAAAAATTATGCGCAAAGCTACGTGCTGGAGCACTTCTTCGCAGAGGCTTATGCCGGCGGTAAATTCGATGCGCGCCGCCAGCAGCGCGCGTTACAGGCAGCGGTTGATCTCGGTATGACCGAAACCGAGGCCGAGCGCGCCGATGTCCGTTATCGCAAACGCGCCGGAGTTATCTAAATGACGCTATCCATTGTGTTGCTCCTGATTATTCTGGCAGCAGCAATTGTTCTCTTCTCGTGGGAACAATTGCCGGCCGATGTGGTGGCGATGGGGCTGCTGTTGGTGCTGATCCTGGCCGGTCTGCTGCCCCCCAACCAGGCCTTTGCCAGCTTTGGCAGCGACACAGTGATCATGATTTTTGGATTGCTGGTCCTCACGACCACGTTGGTGCATACCGGCGTGGTCGAAACGGCCGGACGGCTTCTGCTGCGGCTCACCGGGCAAACGCCCCACCGGTTGCTGCTGGTCATTATGGCCGCCGCCGCCACCCTGAGCGCTTTCATCAGCAACACCGCCACGACGGCGTTGTTTATGCCCATCACCATCACGCTGACGCGGCGCTTGAAACTCAGCGCGTCCAAACTGCTTATGCCCCTGGCCTTTGCGACCATCCTCGCCAGTTCCATCACCCTGGTTAGTTCGTCCACCAACGTCGTCATCAGCGGCCTGATTCAACTTCATGGCATGGCGCCTTTGGGGATGTTTGAGATGACGGCGGTGGGGCTGGTCATCGCCGTGGTGGGAGTGCTCTACATGCTATCCATCGGGCAGCAGTTGATTCCGGATCGGGGCGAACAGGAAAGCGTTGACGGCGCTTCTGATGCGCGACCGTATCTGAGTGAAGTAGTCATCCAGGCCGAGAGCGCCCTGGTCGGCAAAACGCTGCGCGAGGCGCGCCTGGGCCACGATATGGACCTGACCGTGCTGCGCGTCGTCCGCAACCGCAACCGGTATCTGACGCCCCAGGCTGATTTGCGGTTGGAGATCGGGGATAAACTGTTGGTCAAAGGGCCGCGGAATCAATTGCTGCAATTCGCGTTAAACAATGCGCCGGCGCCGCTCCCGTCGCCGGCCCCCGACATGGCCGCCGCCGAGGCTGCGCCAGAAAGCGATGGCGACAGCCGCAACGCGAATGGCCTCCGCCCCATTGACACCTTCCCTAGACTGGACGCCAATATCCAGACAGAAGATATTCAGACGGTGGAGGCGATCCTGCTGCCACGCTCGCCCTTTATCGGACGCACGCTCCGCGACATCCGGTTGCGGCAAACCTACGGGCTACAAGTGTTAGGATTGAACCGGCACGGCACCAGTATTTACCGCAAGTTGAGCACCGTCCGGTTTGGCACCGGCGATCAATGGTTGGTGCAAGGGCCGCGCGCGATCATCGCCGAGTTAGATCGCGAGAACGTTTTCCGCGTCATTGACGATCTCAATATCCAAAGCCCCAAGCGGCAACGCGCGCCGCTGACGGTCGCCATCTTTGCCGGCGTGCTGTTGATAGCCGCACTCAACCTGCTCCCCCTGGCGGCGGCGATCTGGGCCGGCGTACTGTTGGTCTTCATCACCGGTTGTATCAACCCTAGCACCGCCTACCGCACCATCGAATGGAAAGTGTTGATGGTCATCGGCAGTATGTTGGCCCTGGGACGCGCAATGGAATATACCGGAACGGCGGCCTTTTTGGCGCATCAGATTATCGCAGCGATCCCCCAGGCCCACCCACTCGTATTGTTAAGCGTGTTCTTTGGTCTGACGATGGCCTTGACGCAACCGATGTCCAACCAGGCCGCCGCGGCCATCGTGCTCCCCATTGCCCTGGAGACCGCCCTGCAACTGGGACTTAACCCCCGCGCGTTTGCCATCATGATCGCCGTGGGCGCCAGTTGTTCCTTCATTACCCCATTGGAGCCGGCCTGCTTGATTGTCTACGGGCCGGGGCGCTACAAGTTTATGGATTTCGTCAAAGTGGGATTATTTTTAACGCTGTTGATTTATGTGATTGCTATCGTGATGGTTCCCTGGCTGTGGCCGTTGTGACATCAAGCGGACAGACTTGCGCCTCAAGGCGCGGATTTTAAGGGCGTTTTTTCGCAGACGGGCGTGACCCGCCTGCGAAAAAACGCCCAATTGAAAGCAAAACCCCGGAATTTCTGGAAAATTCCGGGGTTTTGCGTATTTCCCTATTGACAAAATACCGAAACGGTATTACAATAATACACGTAAGTCAATTACAAACAGGAGGTAAGGACATGAGCGAGGAAAAGAAAGTCGAAGAAGTGGTGTGGGACACGCCGGAAGCAGCCGCGGCCGAGGCGACGAAAGCAGAAGAGAAAAAGGTCACCAGCGCCACCGTGAAAGAAGTCTGGCGACAGGTCGAAAGTTTCGGGTTGACCCTCGGCGAGGCGTTGCAGGGCCGGGGCAACGTGGTGATGGTGCGGATCAACGATGAAGCGCTCGCGCACCTGGATATGCTGGTGGAGGGTGAGATCACCAAGAGCCGCTCCGAAAGCGCCGCCTTCCTCATCAATGAAGGGATCAAGGCCAACGATGCGCTGTTCACCCGCATTAAGGCGATCACGGAACAAATCAGCACCCTGCGGGAGCAACTGCGGCAGGAAGTCAAACTGAGTAACGAGTAAGAGATAAAAACTCAGAAGAAGAGCAAGTATTAAGGAGGAATAGCCATGTGCGAGGAAGAAAAAGTGGAGACAACGGAAGCGCCGCGCGCCGAGGCGACGGCCTGGGACAATGTGTTGAAAGAAACCGTCAAGGTATTTGAATCGTTGGGGAAGGCGATCGTGACGACAGCGCAGAGCGCCTCTCACCTGTTGTTGGTCGAGGTAGACAAGGACACTTGCGCTCAACTGGATTTGCTGGTGCAGAACGGAGTAGCCAAGAGCCGCCAAGAAGCGGCGGCAGCGCTCATCGTTGAGGGGCTGAAGAGCCGCAACGTCGTTTTTGACCGCATCCAGAAGACCAACGCCGAAATCGCGGCCCTGCGCCAACAGATTCGCACCCTGGTCACCGGGTAGCCATCAACACGCTTTTCAAGCGAAGCCCCCCGATTTCTGGGAAATCGGGGGGCTTTCAATTTCTACGAGATTATGGAGCAGGCGGCAGCGTGAAGCTAAACGTCGCGCCGGCCTCAGAATTTTCGGCTAACCAGATACGCTCGTTGTGCGCTTCCATCACCATTCGACAAAACGCCAGCCCCAGACCACTCCCTCGTCCCTCCTGATTGCCGGTGACAAAGCGCTGAAACAAGCGCCCCTGCACTTCTGGCGGCACGCCGGCGCCAGTGTCTTTGACAGAAACCACAAAGTGCGCGTCGTCCGCATCCCAGGCAAGCCGCACTTGCACGGTTCCCCCCGCAGGGGAAAATTTGATAGCATTGCCCAGCAGATTTTGCAACACACGTTCAAGCAACGATACATCCCCCCAGGCCCACTGCGTCTCCGTTTGGACAATGCGCTCCAGGGTTACGTCTTTCTCCACCGCCAACGGGGTTTGCAAATCCAGCACCCCGGAGATAAGCGAATCCAGACGGATTTTGTTGCATGCCAACGGCACCTCGCCACTCTCCAAACGACCCAATTCCAGAATCGCATTTACGAGATTCAACATGCGTTGCGTGGAGCTTTCGAGAATTTCAAACATGTGATACTGACTCGCACTCAAGTCCTGTGTTTCAAAACTGCGTCGCAGGATTTTGCTGGAACCGGCAATACCGGTCAACGGATTGCGCAAATCATGCACCATCGTATGCATGAGATCGTGCTGCATCTGCTCCATCAGGCGCTCCTCCGTCACATCGTGCAACATCAGCAGGTGGCCCAACAAGGTTTCCGCGCTTTGCACCGGGGTGTGCGACCAATGCAAAATTCGCGGTGACACCGCGAATTCCCCTGTCCCGGAATCCGCGGGCGACTGCTGCATCTGCTGCAATTCGGCCAGCAGTTCCTGAATCGCCGCCGACGCCGTATGGCGCAGTTGAGCCAATACATCCAACATATCCCGTCGCCGCCAATATTCCGGCGATTCCGGCAATTGTAAGAAATCAAGCGCCCGCGCATTGAGCAAGACAATCTTCTGCTCCGTATCCATAAACAAAATACCCTCATGGGTGGATTCAATCAGCGCGTAGAGCCGCCCGCGTTCGTCGGCAATGGCCTTAAACAACTGCGCGTTCACCACTGCGGTAGCAATTTGCCGGCCGATCGCCATCAAGAGGGCGATGTCGTGCAACACCGTGGGTTTGGGAGGACGCGAAAAAAGGTTCAGCACGCCGATAGAACGTCCCTGGTATAAAAGGGGCGCTCCCACATAGGCGCGCCCCCCCATCTGACGAAACTGCACGGCCAGATCGGGCAGATGCTCCCACAATTCCGATGGCATCACATTGAATTGATCCGCGTCGCTCACCACCACCGCGCGTTGCCATTGGTGCGCATAAGCTCCCAACTGTTCCAACAGCGGATGCAGTGTTTGAGAATTGCCCGCGACAAATTCGAGCGATTCGCCATCCGCTCCCAGCAAGGCGATCCCACCGATGTCGAAGCCGGCCGACTCAAGGACCGCCGTTAAAGTCTGAGACAACAAATCCTCCAACACCAGCGTGCGTCCGAGAACGCCGGATACGGTAAACAAAGTGCTCAGGTCAGTCACATGCCCGCCGATCTGGGCATGAGCGCGCGCCACATCCAACGAAAGAGAGAGCGCCTCGGCGAGCAGGTTCCCTAGGAGGCGCGTGTCATCATCAAAGGTATCCGCGTCATGGCTACCCACATCCAGAAGTCCGAGGATCTGCTCCCCTCGCCGCAGGGGAATCACCATGCGGCTGCGCACGGCAGGGTCCGTATCAGCAAAAGCTGCCGGCGTCTCTTCGCGGGTCGCACAGTGCGGCTTGCCGGTGCGGAAAACGTCTCCCCGTATCCCCGCCAACAACGGCGTCCGCCAGCCATGCGCCACAGCGTCCAAACTGCTGGACGCTTGCACTACCAGTTCCTCTCTGACATCGTCCGGCATCAAAACCGCAATCATAGGCCAGCCGGTCAAGTGGGCAATAGCCTCTACCGCCCGCTGGGGGACAACTTTGGGATTCAATTCACCGCCGACGATGCGTAAAACCTCATAGAGTGTGGTGAAACGTTGGGCCAGCCGACGCTGTTCCTCATAGATTTGGGCATTGCGCCAGGCCAACGTCATCTGTTCGGCAGCAGCCTCCATTAAAGCCAGGTGCTCCTGAGTAAAATGACCGACTTCAGGGTGCGAGAGGGTCAACACGCCCAACAACGTCTTTTCGCGGTCTATGATAGGCAGCGAGAGCGCGGAGCGTGTCCCGATCTGGCTGGGCAGGGAGACCCAGCGCGCATCCTGTAGCACATCCGGGATCAAGGCCGCCTCGCAATGGCGCGCCACCCATCCGCTCAAGCCATCGCGCATGATAGAATCCAACGTGTGCGTCCCCAGTTCCGGCGGAGCTTGCACGCCGTAAGTAAAAATACCGTGCCTCACCGCCAACAGTGCATCGAGAATAAACAGGCTCCCGCCGCTTGCGCCGGAAATCGTAACCGCCACATTCAGGGTATTCTGCAACGTCATGGCGAGATCCAAGTGTTCAGAGGTAACTTGAGCCACGGTCGCCAGGCTTTGATAAAGTTGTTTCTGCGTGCGCAGCGCCTCTTCGCCTTGCTGGCGCGCCGTCACATCATGCAAGACCAGACACCACCCCACAAACTCGGCATCCTTGCGTTGTAAGGGAGAAACTTCCACCGCATAGTAATGCCGGTAAGCGCCGCCCCCGACGGCCAACTCCATGTGTGTTTCCCGAACGCGGCCATCGGCGTCCAACACACCGGGCCAGGCCGCCAACAGTTCAGACGCGGCCCGGCCCATCACGTCTTCCCCGGCGCAATCCAAAATACGACAGGCCGCCGCATTGAGATTGACCACTCGATTTTCGACGTCCAGGACCACCACGCCGGCCCCTATGCTGTCCATAATGGTCTCATACGCCACCGGAATAATGTCCATGAGGCGAAAACGAAGCAGTCCCCACACAAAAATCACCCCGCCAACCGTAAAACCAAACGGGGTCAGATCCAGATAGGCAAACGGCGTCCAACCAGATACTGATAGAATATTGATCACCAGGGTAAACGACGCACCGGCTAACAAAACGTAGTATTGTCTGCGGTAAAAGGGACGGCTACGCTGTAACGCCTGGATTAACAGAAACAGTGAAAAGGCCAGCAAGAGGTAATTGTAAACGGTATGAATCCAGAAAGCGATGCCGTGCTCGGCCTTCCAACCCATCATATCCCCAACAGGGATCAAGCGAATGCTTTGCCAGACCAGCCTATGGAAAGAGCCGTTCGTCCAGGCAAAAAAAATGAGCAGCAATGGTTCAATAAACAGCAGAATGAGGTTGCGTTGCGTCAGGTAGTGGCCGTGTTCGGTGTATTGCAACACGAAGGCATACCAGAAAGCGGGCACCATAGCAATGCCGATATAGCGCACGCGCGCCCAAAAGAGCTTCAGTTCCAACGTCTGGGCGCCCAATCGTACCGCCTCGGTCACACACCACCACATCAGGGCCAACAACAATGCCGACAGAAACAGGGCTTCTTTGCTTGAGCGACGCTGTTGTAGCAACGCAACACAGGCCAGCCCCACAGCAGCGGCAATGCCCAGTGGGATCATATAAGGGGTGTACTGCCAATCCACGATTCGAGTTCCTCAGATGAATTTTTACAATTTGATGATACAACACTTGGGCAAACAAGTCAAACTTTTAGGGCGTGTCGGATTCATCCTAGGCATGAAACGCAAAACGTGAGGCTTTTCCTTAATAGAAGCCCCACGTTTCACGGCGCACGGGTCAACGGTCGCTAACACCTAAGATCATAGCCTTTGAATTTTTCAATGCAATGCGGCCGGCTCCCAGTGTTCAGAAAGCGGAGCGCGACGCGAGCCGCGCAGCAAGAACGCCAACCACAAGCGCCAACGCAGTACCCACCAGGTTCCCGTGACCACGAAGCGCTCTCGGCGCGTCAAAGGCTGAGGCGTATACCATACTCGGATATAGAATTCGATCATGCGTTGAATTTCATCCGCAGCCGGCGGCAGCCATTCTTCACTCAATTCGCGCCCTGCGCCAATCTCAACGATGCGCCGCGTCAGGGATGCGCCAACTTCATAGGGGGTGTCTCCCACAGCAACGCGCGCCCGCAGGCTGCGTCGGTAACGCTGTAACCGGTGATATAGCCGCGTCACGACGTCAGCCGGCGTTCCCCAGACGAGCAAGAACAGTGTGTCCACGCCGGTCATTAACAGCAGTCCCCCGACTACACTGCCAACGATTGCCAACGTCCATCTGCCTACCTGCGCGATCAGCTCTGCCAGGGTGGGCGGTTGGACCAATGGAGCAATGCTGTCCCAATCGGGCGGGGGCGTCATAGACTCACTCTCTGGACTGCCCCGCTCGATTTCGGGATAACCGCCGGTCGGCTCGAACTCCACCCACCCGATACCGGGGAAGTAAATTTCCGGCCAGGCGTGAGCGTCAGCTTCTGTCACTACGTAACGCGCGGTCTGTGGTTGATAGTTGCCGCTGGCGTAGCCAATCACCATGCGCGCGGGCATCCCCGCAGCGCGCGCTAACACGACCATAGAGGTGGCGTAATAATCGCAGTAGCCTTTTTGCAATTCAAAAAGAAAATAGTCGGCAATGTCCGCCGTGAGTCCGGGCGTGGGAACTTCCAATGTATAGGAAAAATGCCGCAAGTATCCTTCAATGGCTTTGGCGCGATCGTAAAAGGTGGGTTCGGTCGCCGTCAACTCGAAGGCCAGATCGCGCACACGACTTGGCAGCGTCTCCGGCAGTTGGGTATAGCGCTCCATCAGCCACGCCGGAATCTCGCCCTCAGCGTTACGCAATTCCTCATCCGTCACATCCAGCACCAGCGAATCGGCTCGGTACTTGTCGCCTTTGAGGGTGGCGGCAAACATATCGCCAGGAGCACGCCAGTAAACTTCAAAAGCCTCATCTGCCGCAAGGAGCATCCCATCCACGTAAATCGCGCCATCACGCGCCCCCACCATCTGCACTTCCTGGCGCAGTGGATAATAATGCAACAACTCAGGATCGGTGAGCAGCTCGCCGGCCTCGTAACGAATCAGCGACGTAGCCGAAGTGGACCAGCCCTGGCCGTAATAACGGTCATAGGTGATGCTGCGCCAATAGTGGCGGGGCACTTCAATATCCCCCGCGTAAATTGCTACGGGGTCAGCAATTTCAGGCAATTCGTCGGTGCGCACCAACATCACTACCATACGCGACAATTCCGGCCCGGAGTTGATCAGATGACGACGCGGCAGTGTGGTCGTCTGCGCGCGTTGAATCGGTGTGACTTCGCGCGGCGGCGGCTGCGGCTGGATCCCCAACGATTCCGCCACTGGCTCACCAGAGTTGTCGTCTTTCTGGGTCAGGTCTTCTACCCACTCGGTGATCTTTTGCAGCCGTTCAACGGTGAAAAGCGGTGACAGGGCCGCCATCAACACCACGGCTAGCGACACACTGGCGGCAATCGCAACCATGTCGCGCCATAAATCGCGCGAATAGTCGGTTCCCTTTGCCTCCCAACGGTTCTCGCGGTCGCGGTGACTCTCCAAAGCCATCAGAAGAAAGGTGAAGCCGATCAGCGGGAGAAGCACAAAAGTGGAAGACCACGTATAGGCCACCAGGAATGAAACCAGAATCCCTCCTGGCAGGATGCCGATTAAGGGTTGATGACGGCGATTGACCGTCCAACCGGCCCACCACGCACACAACCACACCACCAGTCCCCAGATCAATGCCGTCGCTATCGGGTCATAACTGGCGTTCCCGCGCGCCAAAGCGCCCAGCCACCGCCAGGTTCGCAAGAACAACGCCCCTAAGTCGTCCCACAAGGCCACGTATGTCGCCGGCAAGCGCGCCCAATCAACGGCATGTGGCGGTGAAACCAAGGGGGTGCGGGTGTAAAGCATTACGGCCAAAGCTCTAAGCCACACCCAAAGCCACAGCAACATTTGGCCGATCAGCCTGAAAACAGTCTCAAAGATGAGGAATAGCTTCCCTTCCAGGCGGCCCACCCGCACAAAAACGACTTCAAATCCCAGAAAGAGTCCCACGCCGGCGGCAATGGCATCCTTCACCGGCAACATACTCAGAAACCATCCCCCGGTTGCCGCGAGGAGCATGAGCAAAAAGGCGAACTCAAATTCCACACCCTTGACTACATCTGTGAGGCCAGAGATGACGCTGATGAGAATTGCCAGCAGAACACCCCAAACCAACAAACCCTTTGGGCCAAGGATCCGTAACAATTTCTCGCCCCAAGAGAGCGAGAAGGAATCCACATCACCGGACATTATTCAAGCACCTGCCAGGGGGAATCGGCAATTTTGCGCGTGGGGACGACGCGCCCGGTGCCGGTCGAACGCCAGCCCCAATGTCCCTGACGCCCAGGGCGCAATTCGGGGCGATCCAACACATCGCGGGTGATGCAATAGTTCGCTACCCCCATTCCCGTCAGCATCCCCGCCACGGTCTCCACCTTTCCAGGGCCGCCAAACGATTCCGGGTCAAGCAACAGCACCGTTGGCACGACGCCGCGCCGGATTAAGGGCACCAGCCCGCCCACCCAGGCGGGGTCCATCGCCGCCGTGATCAATACCAGACTGGCGCGCTGTCCAATACTCGTGCTGACACGAGCCAACAGTTCCCCCAACGGACTGGCCCCCATCGTCACCAACGCCAGCGAACGCAACACCTCCCAGCGGTGTCCCTCGCCGGTCTGTGGGTGAAGCCACACTAAATGTTCACTATGCGCCACCAATCCCACCGCGTGCCGCATCCGCAGGCCCCGATCGCCCAACGAGGCCGCCAAAATGACCCCGTGTTCCAACGTGGAATTTTCGCCCTCTCCCGCCTGAACATTGCGATCTACATCCAACACGATCCACCAGTCGCTAGACGGCGTTCCATCAAAAACCCGGACATAGAGTTCGTTGCGCCGCGCCACCGTCTTCCAGTGAATCCACCGCCGGCTGTCGCCAGAGACGTACTCGCGCACGGTGGAGGCGCTGACGGTGCGGTCGGGGGCATTGGGACGCGGGCGGCCGTCGCCCGAACGACCGCCGGGGGCCACTTCAATCGCCGGCAGCGGAACGATGGGGGGCAACACCAACAGCGGCATAGTCGCGGTGTAATCAAAAGAGAGGCTGAACAAACCGAAAGGGTCGCCGGACAGCACTTGTGTCGGGCCTAAAGTGAAGAGTCCGCGCCGTGTGCAGATGGCCTCCGTGTGCCAACGGATCGAGTCGTGCCCCGGCAACCCGGTGCCCCGGCTGACCTGGTAGTTAGGCATGGTGGATTGATCGCGGATTTCAGCCCAGACGGCCGGCGCCCAGCCCTCATTACGCAACGTAAAGCGCTCAACCAGCCGGTCGCCCACTTGCGCCCAGCCAAACCGCATCTCCCGCAATAATTCCAACCCCTTTGCCAGGGATCGGACCCAGAGATAGCTAACCAACCAGGCCCCGGCCAGGGCAACTGTCAAAATACGCCAACCCTTGTAAGGCGTCAATACATCGGTAATCAAGGTTACTATCGCCAGGGACGGCAACAACCAAGAATTCATCTTAATGGTGGGGTTATTGTGATTCATACCCAAACGTCCTGTTGTGGAGACTTAGGATCTGGAAAAATACAACTTCATGTTTCACGCCGACACAGCAAAGGTCAGGCCCGCTTGGAGTAATTTCCTTCTGGGACGGGTAACTCTTCAAAGATAGCCGCCAGCACTTCCTTCGCCGTCACACTGCGCAACCGCGCGCCGGGACTCACAATCATCCGGTGCGCCAACACAGCGGTCGCAATGAACTTAATATCGTCTGGCAGCACAAAATCCCGCCCAAACAAGGCAGCGCGCGCCTGGCCCACCCGGTACAAAGTGAGACTCCCACGCGGGCTGGCGCCCAAATACGTGTCAGGATGTTCGCGTGTCATTTTGACCAGACGCACCACGTATTCCTTCACCGCCGGGGAGACGTAAATAGATTTAATGGCATCCTGAGCCTCCAGTAGTTCCTCCGCCGTAGCCACCGGTTCCAAATCCTCAATAGGATGATGGAATTGCTGGCGATCAAGCATTTCGATTTCATCGTCCTGGTCAGGATACCCCAACCCAATCTGCATCAAAAAACGGTCCAACTGCGCCTCCGGCAAGGCAAAGGTGCCTTCATACTCCACCGGGTTCTGCGTAGCCAACACCATAAATGGGCGAGGCAATCCGTAGGTGACGCCGTCCGCCGTCACCTGCCGCTCCTCCATCGCCTCCAGCAGCGCGGCCTGGGTCTTGGGGGTGGCGCGGTTGATTTCGTCAATCAACACAATCTGCGCCATAATCGGGCCTGGCTGGAATTCAAACTCGCGCGTGGCCTGATTGTAAATGGACACGCCGGTCACATCGCCAGGCAGCAAATCGGGGGTGAATTGCAGACGGCCAAACGTGCAGCCGAGCGAGCGCGCCAGGCTGCGCGCCAACATCGTCTTGCCGACGCCGGGGACATCCTCGATGAGCAGGTGGCCCTGGCTCAACAGCCCTAGCACGGCCAGTTGAATCGACGCGCGCTTCCCGACAATGACGCGCTCAATGTTCTCAATCAATCGTTGGGCGAAATCCTGTACCTCGGTCATCAAAAAAGCCTCCATCAGTGATATGAGTTCTCCGCGTTACTCTGCCGGGCGCAGAGAGCAGAGAAGGATATGGGGTGTGAAACAAACTCTAACCATTATAGCACACCTAGCCCTCCACCACAATCATCATAAACGACGCGGTTCATTTCATCCTCGTACCCTTGAACAGATTCCCCCCTGGACAAGGTGTTGGCCTTTTCCCTGGCCACCTGGCCGGCGCCGCACTCACTACAGGAAAACGTTTGCCTTTTGACAAAATACCCCCGATATCAAAGAGGCATTGACGGGGAAAGGGTTTCCGTATATGATTTTTTATGATAGCCGGCCATGGATGTTGACCTTGGCAAAAGCGTTTAACAGGCCTTAATTGAAGGAAGGAGTAAACTCATGACAATAAAATTTGGCCTGGCTTTACCCTACAATCAAGCCCGCCTCGTGGCACAGTTGGCGCAACTGGCAGAAGAGGCCGGTTGGGATGGTTGCTTTTTAGGGGATGCGATCTGGTGTGAAGATCCAATGATCGCTCTTGCGGCGGCGGCTATGACCACCAGCCGGATTCGTTTGGGCACAATGCTCATCCCCGTCCCACTCAGACGCCCGTGGAAGATTGCGAGCGAATCCGTGGCCTTAGATCGCCTGTCAAATGGCCGGTTGATCCTGGGGTTGGGGACGGGCGCCGTCTGGATGGGCTGGCAAAGTTTTCCCGACGAAGTGACCGACGCCAAAGCCCGGGCGGAAATGCTGGATGAAACGATTGACATCCTGACTTTGCTCTATCAACGGAAGCAGTTTGACTATGAGGGAAAGCATTATCATCTCAAACTCACGTTGATGGAGGAACGGCATTACCCCTCCCAACCCGTGCAGCAGCCACGCATTCCCCTCTGGGCGCCAGCCCTCTGGCCGCGGAAGAAATCCATGCAACGTATCCTCAAATGCGATGGGGCGTTTCCAGAAAAAGTGGGGGCGGACGGCAAACCTGAAACTATGACGCCCAAAGATATGAGCGAGATGAAAGCCTTTGTCGCTGCGAACCGCACGCTGACCACGCCTTTTGATATCGTAGCGAGTGGTAAAACCGATGGTTTGAACAAGGCTCAACAAAGAGACGAGCTATGGCCGTGGGTGGAGGCCGGCGCTACGTGGTGGGTTGAAGGACTATGGAACGAATCGGAAGAAGCGGTGACCGAGCGAATTCGACAAGGCCCGCCGGTGTTGGACTAGCCGCCTAATGGATTAGAACGGCGTTCAAAACTGAGGTAAAAGAATTTCATCGCCGGAGCGTTGTCTTTCAGGTAGCCCAACGGACCATAGAAGCCCCCAGACCCAAGGCGCGCTATTTGGCCAGAGTCAGTTTTGCGGGAAAGGTCGCCCTGGCCTTGCGCGACTGGGTCTGGGATCTCATTAGACTTGTTCCTGAATAAGCTGCAAAGAGTTTTTGGACGCAGATAAACGCCGATGAACGCTGATTTTTAAAAAATTATCTGCGTGAATCTGCGAAAATCTGCGTCCTAATTTTCTTTTTGTTATTGCGGAACAACTCTATTATGCAGACCACGTTCAAGGTGGAACCGGCCTCATCAAGCCGGTAAATCCTGAAAGACCCGTTTCATTTTTTGAGCATACTCGTGAAAAGCCGCTCGTCCTTGGGGGGTTAGCCGCAGTGTAGTGTTCGGACGTCGGCCCTTGAAGCTCTTTTCCACTTCAAGGTACCCGGCTTCTTCCAACTTGCTCATGTGGGCTGAAAGATTGCCCCAGGTGAGGCCCGTCTGGTTCATCAGAAAAGTGAAATCGGCGCTTTCAATCACATAGAGCAAGGCCATAATGGCTAACCGCGCCGGTTCATGAACCAAGCGATCCAGATCGGCCAGGCCCGTGAGCGCTGGGCTGCCGGTATTTTCACTCATAGGAGCCATCCTTCGGCTGGAGGGGATACGTCTTTAGAAAGCGCACAAAGAGCACGAGTCCGGGCAAGATGATCAACCCGCCGATCATGATCGCGTAGAGAGGCTGGTTAAGGTAAATCATCACGAAGACGGCCAGCGCCATCATGATGGCGATATAATAGCCACGTGGGAAATCCGAGAAATAGGCGATCACGATGATGCTTGGGCCGACCATGAGCGCTCCGATGACAGCGACAACCAGCAGCCCTGAATTGCGTTCATTGAGGTAGGTGTTTAACTTTGCGCCGGCGTCAGGATTCAGCCACCCCAACGTGGTTAGTCCGACCAAGCCGACCTGAATCAGGACGAACACACCCAAGACGATTGCCAATGTTCTCGCTTTCTGCTTACGCATGGATCCAAAGCGTACTTGCCCCATGCGCGGCAGAGTGATGTACTTCTTACCTGCCCAGAAAAGGCCGTAAGACAAAGAGATCATCAACGTAGATAGGATGATATTCATCGGGCTGTACCCCTTTGGCGGGCGGTAGACAAAGATGGACATGCACATGACGATCAGACCGTAGTAAATATCCCACAAACCATCCTGATAGGTGGAACGGAAAGCCTTACGTTCAATTTCTTTAAGACTGAGTTGAGCTGACATAAGCACCTCCTGTACCTCGTAAATATCTTTGTATCACAAAGTTATTTATATAATACAGTATCTTGACTGCTTTGTCAAGAGGCAAAACGTTAAAAATAGGATAATTCTTATTCGGATTAAAATGTTAAAGGTGATCATCACACAAACTCAAATGAAGCACTTGGAAGATTGTAAAGTTGCCCTGCTCAAATCGAAACTTGGGCAAGAGTATTTCCCTTCGGAGCAAAAGGCCCTCGCTGCCCTCACAGAAGGCATTACCCAAGGCGAGATATTTGTCGCGCTCAATGAAGAGGGAGAATGTCTGGGGTTTATATGGTTTGTCTTGAAGGGCGCGTTTCATAGTTACCCCTACCTGCACATCATCGCCGTCAAAGAAGCCTTTCGGGGGATGGGCATTGGGAAAAAGCTGCTCTCCTTCTTTGAGGAAACCGTGTTCGCAAATCACTCGAAAGTGTTTCTGGTGGTCGCGGATTTCAACCCGGAGGCCAGACGACTGTATGAGAGGTTGGGATACCGGCAGGTGGGGATGATACCGGGGCTATACAAAGCAGGTGTGACGGAATATCTTATGATGAAAGAGCGGGATTTTACCGCACATTAGCAACTATTCTCAGAGGAAGAGAGGAGATCAACCATGGAAGAAATCTATCAAATCGCTTATGCGGAGGAACCGGCATGGGACGTCATTGGGCCGGCTATCAGTCAGTATAACAAGCAACAAGGCGGCGACGATCGCGCCCAATCGCTGTGCTTCGTGCTGCGCGCGCCTGACCAGGAAATCGTCGGCGGGATCATCGGCGGCACCTATTGGGATTGGTTCCAGCTAGACCTGCTTTGGATCAGAGAAGACCTGCGGGGGCGCGGCTACGGTCATCGCCTGTTGATAGCGGCGGAAGAAGAAGCCCGCCGGCGCGGCGCCAGGCATGTACACTTGGACACCTTCACGTTTCAGGCGCCGGACTTCTACCAACGCCATGGCTATGAGGTCTTTGGCGCGCTGCCCGATTACCCTGCCGGGCACACTCGCTACTATATGCGGAAAGACCTGTAAAGATGAAAACCGACAAGACCCTCCACGTCGTGAGTTTCTCCGGCAGCCTGCGCCGGGCCTCCTACAACACCGCGCTCTTACGGGTCGCCGCCGCGCTCGCGCCGTCGGACATGACGCTGGAAATCCTCGACCTTGCGCCGCTGCCGATGTTCAACGAGGATATCGAAAAACCCTTTCCCGACGCGGTCGCCGCTTTCCGCGCGCGGCTGGCCCAGGCCGACGCCGTGCTGATCGCCACCCCGGAATACAACAGTTCGGTCAGCGGCGCGCTCAAAAATGCCCTGGACTGGGCGTCGCGCGCGCCGGAGCCGCCGTTGAAAGAAAAGCCCGTCGCCATCCTCGGCGCCAGCACCGGCAACTTCGGCACGGCGCGCGTCCAACTGCACCTGCGCCAAATCCTGACGCACCTCGGCGCCCTACCGCTAGGCAAACCGGAAGTTCTGATCGCTCGCGCCGAGCAAGCCTTCGACGCCGACGGGAATCTGGTGGACGCCGCCGCGCGCGGCTTTCTGCAAGATCTGCTGAACGCGCTGGCCCGCTGGGTTCGCAGAGTGCAGCAGGACTGAAGGGACGGTCATCCCATAAACCCGATAAGGGAATTCATCATTAACCGGCGGTTCACCAGCGGTGGGATGAGAATTTTCACCGCAGAGACACAGAGAGTGCAGAGATTCCGCTATTTGCTATTCGCTATTTGCTATTCGCTATTTTCAAAAGGAGAGGACAATGAAAAAACTATGGATTGGCTTACTTTTTCTGGCTTTGCTGTGGCCGACAACGGTGCTGGCGGGGGACATCCCCACGTTTGAGACCGGCAAGACGCCGACGGCGGAAATTCACGTCGCCACGGACGGCAGCGACGACACAGGCGACGGCTCGGCAAGCGCGCCCTACGCCAGCGTCGCGCGCGCCCTGCAAGACGCCGAACCCGGCGCAGCCATCCGCATCCACGCCGGGGCGTACCCTGTCCGCATCAGTGTGGAAGACCTCAGCGGCACGGCGGACGCGCCCATCTGGATCGGCGGCGCGCCCGGCGAGGCCAAACCCGTTATCACCGGGCAAAGCGAGGGGATGCACCTGACGCGCGTGCGCTACGTCATCGTCCACGACCTTGAAGTGCAGAACGCGACGCAGAACGGCATCAACTGCGACGACGGCGGCGACTACGACAACCCCGACGCCACCCGCCACGTCATCTTCCGCAATGTGTTCATCCACGACATCGGAACGGGCGGCAACGAGGACTGCCTCAAGCTCTCCGGTGTGAACGACTACTACGTGCTGGATAGCGAGTTCACCCGGTGCGGCGGCGGCGCATCCGGCAGCGGCGTGGATCACGTCGGTTGCCACGGCGGGCTACTGGCGGGCAATTATTTCCACGACCTCTCGGCCAACGCGGTGCAGTGCAAGGGCGGCAGCGAGGATATCGAGCTCCGCGCCAACCGCATCGTCAACGCCGGCGAGCGCGGCGTGAACATGGGCGGCTCCACCAGCTTCGAGTACTTCCGCCCGCCGCTTTCGGACACGGAACCCAATTTCGAGGCGCGCGACATCCGCGTGGTCGCCAACGTCATCGAGGGCGGCGTCGCCTCGCTGGCCTTCGTCGGCTGTGTGGATTGCCTGGCGGCGCACAACACGCTCATCGCCCCCACCAACTGGCTGTTCCGCATCCTACAAGAGACCACGACCACCGGCAGTTACGAATTTCTGCCTAGCTCCTACAACACTGTCGTCAACAACCTGGTCTACTTCGACCGCAGCGACCTCTCGACTTACGTGAACATCGGCCCGAACACCGCGCCGGACACGTTCACCTTCTCTCACAACCTGTGGTACGCTTACGACGCCCCGGCGCAGTCGCAGCCGAATCTGCCGGTGACGGAGACCGGCGGCATCGTGGGCGAGGACCCGCTGCTGGCCGACCCCGCTGCGGACGACTATCACCTGCAAACCGACAGCCCCGCCATCGGCCACGGTGCGACGACGGCCGGCGTGGCGGAAGATTACGACGGCGTCGCCTACGCCAGCCCGCCGAGTATCGGCGCGTTTGAGTTTGTGACGCAGACGACCCCCATCACCCCCACCCCCACCACGGACTTCTGCCCCGCCCTGCCCGCGCCCACCGGGCCTATCGTTAACGTGGACACGGTGGCGGAACTGGTGGACGCGGTCAACAATGCCAGTTCTGGCGATGTTATCCTCATTGCGGATGGGACATACGATCTGAGCAGTGTGTATGCTTTACAAGTAGACACCGCCAATGTCACCCTCCGTTCTGCCAGCGGCAACCGGGAAGCCGTCGTTCTGGATGGCAACTATGGCGCGCGCGAAATCATCAACGTCTCGGCCTCCAACGTAACCATTGCCGATCTGACGTTGCGGGAAGCCATTTGGCATCCCATCCACGTCACCACCAACGGCGCGCATACGCTCAACACGATCATTTACAACGTCCATATCATTGACCCCGGCGAGCAAGCGATCAAAATCAACCCCGGTGTGGCGACAAACGCCACGCACTTCACCGACGATGGTTTGATCGCCTGCTCCCACATCGAACTGACGGACGCCGGTCGCCCTCACATCAGCGGCTGTTACACCGGCGGCGTGGACGCGCATCAGTCGCGCGGCTGGACGATCCGCGACAACGTGATCGAGGGCTTCTGGTGCGCCAACGGCCTCTCCGAACACGGCATCCACATGTGGCGGAGCTGCCGCGACACCACCGTCGAGCGCAACGTGCTGCGCGACAACGCGCGCGGCATCGGCTTTGGCCTCGTGACCGACGGCAACGGCATCCGCACGTACGCAGATAATCCCTGCCCCACCGCCGAGGGGTACGTGGACGATTACGGCGGCATCATCCGCAACAACTTTGTCGTCGCCAACGACCCGGACTTGTTTTCCTCGGAATATGGCTTCGACTGCGGCATCTGCCTGTGGAACTCGTGCAACGGCAGCGCGCTGCACAACACGATTTACACCGCCAACACCGGGCGCACCTTTTCGGCAATGGAGTGGCGCTTCCCCAACACGCTGGCGACGATCACCAACAACCTGGCGAACGACGCCCTGCGCGAGCGCGACGGCGCTGCCGGTACACAGTCCGGCAACCTCACCAACGCTGCGGCGAACTGGTTTGTCAATGTGGCTATGGACGACCTGCACTTGTTGGAAACGGCGACCGACGCCATTGACGCCGTGACCGCCCCGGCGGACGCGCCGGCGGACATTGACGGCGAAGCCCGGCCCGGCGGCGCGCTCGCGGACGTGGGCGCGGACGAGCTTGTCACCGTCGTCCCGCCGCCCGCTGCCGTGACCGACCTGCGCGTGGTCGCGGCGGTCAGCGGCGAAAGCCTCGTCGGCGTCACGCCCGTTACCATCACCCTGCGCTGGACGCCGCCGGCGGGCGCGCTCACCACCACGCTGCGCACTGCGGATGCCGCCATCACCGAAGCAACGTGGACTGCGGCAACCCTGCTCACCGACGCGCTGCCCGGCAACGCGGCGACCTACACGACCGCCCCGCTTTCCTACACCGGCGGGACGCTCTACTTCGCGCTCAAGACGGCGGGCGCCGGCGGCGAATCGGCGCTGTCCAACGTCGCGTTCTGGCCGAGCTATCCAGTCTACCTGCCGGTTGTGATTCGGCAATAACACGGGAAGAAATTCGGACGCAGATTTTCGCAGAGCCACGCAGATAATTTTTTAAAATCAGCGTTCATCTGCGTTTATCTGCGTCCCAATTTATATTCAACCCATCCAAAGAAGGAAAAACTATGTCTGATCGTACTGTACAGATCACGCTCACCGCCAAAGACACGCCGGATCGCCTCACGGAGCAGCCCGGTGTGGCCTTTGAGGCTATCCGCCCGGAGACGCACACGATCACAGTAGATGCCCGCAAACGCTTCCAGACCCTCGAAGGGTTCGGCGGCGCGTTCACCGAAGCCGCCGCTGTCACCCTGCAAAAACTCCCACCGGAGAAGCAGGCCGAGGTGATGAGGGCTTACTTCGATCCGCACACCGGGTTGGGCTACACCATGGGCCGGACAACCATCAACAGTTGCGACTTTGCCCTGGGCAACTACGCCTACGACGAAGTGGATGGCGATTTCGA
>JAKQHY010000004.1 GCA_029555965.1 Chloroflexota bacterium
CGCCGAAGCGACGCCTAATTCCGGCGTCATTTCTTTTGTGCCCCGCGAGTGGTGCCGGTGGTTAGGGCGCCTAACCCGCCTCCCAGTCGCCGCAGCGTATCTCGGCTGTTAAAGAGCGCCTTCTTTCAGGAGAGTCATCCCATGAACAAAACCGCAAAACTCACCCTGATCCGCGAGACCGGCGTGATCGCCATTATGCGCGCGCAGCGGGCCGACTCACTGATCGCGGCGGCGGACGCCATCCGGGCGGGCGGCGTCCGCGCCATCGAGGTGACGATGACGACGCCCGGCGCGCTGGACGTAATCCGCGCAGCGACGGCGCGCTACGGCGATACCGTGCTCTTCGGCGCGGGCAGCGTGCTCGACCCGGAGACGGCGCGCGCGGCGCTCCTCGCGGGCGCGGATTTCATCGTCGCCCCCACCCTCAAAGTGGAAGTCGTGGCGCTGTGCAACCGCTACGGCGTCCCCGTCATCCCTGGCTGCTTCACGCCGACGGAGATGGTAACGGCGTGGGAGGCCGGCGCCGACATGGTCAAGCTGTTCCCGGCGGAACTCGGCGGGCCGGCGCTCGTCAAAGCGCTCCGCGCCCCCCTACCCCAATTGGAAATCGTGCCGGTGGGCGGCGTGGACCTGACCAACGCCGCCGACTTCATCCGCAGCGGCGCGGCGGCGCTGGGCATCGGCAGCAGCCTGATCAACCAGGCGTTGCTCGATGCCGGCGATATGGTCGAACTGACGCGCCGAGCGGCGGCATTTATCGCCGAAGTACAGAAAGGGCGGCAAAAATGACCGATCACTGGCAAAAATCCGCCCGCAACCCTTTCGCGGGCTACACCCTGGATCGCGCCCAGAAGCAAGCCCAAGACCCGGACTGGGTCGCGGCGCAAATGGCGGGACCGGGCGCGCGCTTCTTACCGGTGTGGCGCGCGCAAAACTTGATGACCGACTCGTCCCACTCCACGCTGCTGCGGCCCGACGAGGCCGCGCCGTGGTTGCCGCGCGCGGAGAGCGTCACCCTGTTGGGTCAGGCGGATGGACACACGTACTTCAGCTTCGCGTTGCCGCCCGATACGCCGCCGGAGGCGCTGGCCGCGTATGGGACTTTCCAGGAATTGCGCGCCGTCGGGGCGCTGGTGAGCCATTTCGAGGGCGGCCTGCTGGCCTACGCGCGAGCGATGGCGCACTGGCATTCGCAACACGGCTTCTGCGGCGTCTGCGGGCATCCCACCGAGAGCTTCTGCGGCGGGACTATCCGCCGCTGCACGAACCCGGCGTGCGCGCAGGCGCACTTCCCCCGCACCGACCCGGCCATCATCGTTTTGACGAGTTTCGAGGATCGCGCGCTGCTGGGCCGTCAAGCACAGTGGATGCCGGGCCGCTATTCCACCATCGCCGGCTTCGTCGCGCCGGGCGAAAGCCTGGAAGACGCCGTCGCTCGCGAAGTACAAGAGGAGACCGGCGTGCGCGTCAAAACGGTGACGTATCACTCATCGCAGCCGTGGCCGTTCCCGCAGTCGTTGATGGTGGGCTTCACCGCCGAGGCCGCCTCCGACGCGCTCTGCGCCGGCCCGGATTGCAGCGACGGGGAGTTGGAAGACGCGCGTTGGTTCACGCGAGGCGATATCCGCCGGGGATTGGCGGTCGGGACGTTCAGTATGCCGTCCAGCATTTCCATCTCGTTTCGCCTGATTTCGGAGTGGTTCGACGCGGGAGACGAAGGGCGGTTGGCCGATCTCGTTTAGGCTATTCTGGCAAAAGTGGACACTTTTCGCTGCCGCGCAAAGCGCGGCAGCGAAAAGATGCTCTTCAGAATGCAGTTTTAACCCCTTCCGATGTGCCACAATTATTCCCACCGGAACGTTTTCGCCGAGATGATAACTCCCACCAGGAGCATTCCGACCAACACACCAACATCCAACAGATGGTTTGCCCACGGCTCGCCAGCCCACAGGCCGCGCAGCAGGTTGACCACATAGGTCAGTGGCATGAAGGCCGAGACCTTTTGGACGGCTGTGGGCAGTATTTCGATTGAGAAGAAGGCGCCGGAGAGGAACAGCATCGGGTACAGCAGAACCATCGCGACAACCCAGGCGCTGCGCACCGTGGGCATGATGCCGGCCAGGATGAACCCGATCCCGAAGAAACTCAGGCTGCTCAGGACGAAACCGATCAGCATACTGAAGACATTCCCCGCGAAATTCACCTGGTAGACCAGCTTCCCGGCGGCGATGAGCAGCAGCATCCCCAGGCTGGTCATGGCAAAGATCACAATCACTTGGGCCACCAGGACGATCAACGGGCTGACCGGCGTGGTCTGCAAGCGGCGCAGGATGCCCTTCTCCCGATACGTTGCCATCGTCATCGTGTTGGACATCAATCCAGCCATGGCGATGATGACTGCGGTAAGGGAGGGGATGGCGACATCTAATGCTCTCTGTCCGTCGTACATGGGCGTGGGCTCGTTGCCGGAAATCATGCCATACATAAACAGGTAGATCAAGGGGAAGACCAGCGTGAAAAACGCGCTCGCCGGCTCCCGCAGGAACAGTTTAGCTTCCATCCAGGTCATTTTCAATAAACTTTTCATCTCACACCTCACTCGCGTATCTGATGGCCGGTCAGGCTCAAGAAAACATCTTCCAGGGTCGGCTGCTCGGTGCGTAAGTCGTGGAACGCGACCCCTTGTCCGGTCAACAGGTTGACCACCTCACTCACCAATGGGATCTCGCGGTCGTTCTTCCCGTGGATGATCACCCGCGTTGCCTCAACTTCGAGGCGGACGGCATCCGGGAGAGCCTTTGCGAAGCTGGCCGGCAGTGGCCCATCCACGTTGAAGATGACCCGTTCCTCTGCGTCCAGGCCGTGGATCAGGGCCGTGGGAGTATCCAGCGCCACGATCCGGCCGTGGTCGAGAATCGCAACCCGGTCGCACAACCGTTCCGCCTCTTCCATAAAGTGGGTGGTCAAGAAAACGGTCTTGCCCCTGGCGCGCACGTCGCGCACCAGATCCCAGATGGCGTGACGGGCCTGCGGGTCGAGGCCGGTGGTCAGCTCATCCAGAAAGACCAGTTGCGGGTCAGGCAGGAGCGCCAGGGCGATGAACAAGCGCTGCTTCTGCCCGCCGGACAGCTTCGCAAAGGGTGTATTGCGCTTTTCCTCCAGTCCCAATTGGACCAGCAATTCCTCCCAGTCGGTCGTTTTGGGGTAGAACGAGGCGTACAGGTCGAGCGCTTCCCAGACTTTCATCCGATCCGGCAGATTGGATTGCTGCAATTGTATCCCGGTGCGTTCCCGCAGGATGTGGCTCTCGCGCTGCGGGTCCACGCCGAGAACGCGGAGCGTTCCCCGGTCCGGCTTGCGCAGGCCTTCCAGACATTCGATGGTGGTGGTCTTGCCGGCGCCGTTCGGCCCGAGCATCCCAAAGATTTCGCCCTCGCGGACCTCAAACGAGACTTCGTCTATGGCGACGGTTTCGCCATAGGTTTTTCGTAATTCGTTAACTTGAACGATGGTATTCATAGTTCCCTCACTTGCCCTTCAAAATCGCTTCTAAGGCCGCCACATGCTCCTGAAAGACCCGGCGTCCTTCAGCAGTGGCGGAAACGTAGGTGCGCGGTTTGCGCTCCACAAAAACCTTGTTGACCGCAATGTAGCTGGCCTCTTCCAACTTGCGCAGGTGAGCGCCCAGGTTGCCGTCGGTGACATCGAGCAGCTCGCGCAGGTAGGTGAAGTCCACCTCGTTGCTTGCCTCCAGCGTTACCAGGGCAGCCATAATGCGCAGGCGCACCGGCTGGTGGATGGTTTCGTTCAGATTGCTCATGACTTACCACCTGCGACGGATGTACAGGCCAAACGCGATCATCCCGCCGCCGCCCAGGACCCCCATCCACAAATAGAAGATGGAGGGCAGGAAGAAGTAACCGACCAGCGCCAGAGCGGTGATCGGCAGCGCCCACCAGACGGCGGAGAAAGAGATCAGCAGGCCCATGGACAACTGGCCGATCATGATGAACAGGATGATGAACGTGGTCACTTGCTTCCCGTCCGTGGGTCTGGCGATGGCGATGGCGGCGATGCAGTAGAAGACCAGGAGCAACCAGAAGATAGTCGCGCGCTTCGCCGTGGCGCCGAACTCCGGGTTGCGGACGCGCTGGCCCATCCGGAAGCCCCAGAGAGTGCCCAGGATACTGCCCAGGATGCTCAACCCGATCCAGACGTAGGGGCTGATTTCCGGCAGGAACTGGGTACACACGAATCCGATCAGCCAGACAGCGCCGGTGACGATCAGAGTGATGGTGGTGCCGCCGCTGGCAATCGCGTGGCGAGTTTTCTGCTCCATCCTTTGGATGTCCGCCAGTATTTCCTCAGCTTCAGTCGGTGAAATGTTCATAAGATTCTCCTTGCTTTATTAGAGCACTCTATGATATAGAGTATTCTACAACAGATAGTGGAAAATGTCAATATCCTGGGAATCACTAAAATTCAGAAATCTGGGGATTCAACGTGTTGAGGGGTTTTCACACCATGGCCGGCACCGAACATACACCAGTGCGAATAGCCAGTTGCCAATCCAGGGCAAGCGCCGCAATAAGGGCAGGACGATTCGATAGCCGGCCCCTCGCCCACCCCGAAAATCAATATCATGCACCTCAGCAATGTTAGGGTGCCAGCTTCGCAACACCTGGAGTTCATTGCGATTTACCCCCCAATACATCGCGGGAACTGTGTAATGCACGGTAGGGCGATACCATCCGGCTTGCGCCAGCCGCACCATGAGACGGGGCATCACATCAAGAATTATTTCGGCCGTCGGGTAACGTTCCGCAATGACCGCGACCAAGCAGCGTACCTCTTGGGGATGGAAATACTTCAGCAGTCCCACAGCGATCAAGAAGACTCCCTGGCGTGGGTCAACCGCCTCCATCCAGCGCAGGTCGAGCGCCGAACAGGCAAGATTGCGGTGGCGGTCGCTATCGGGCAGAAATAACGCCCGCACGGCAATCGCTTCGGGCAGATCGACCGCCAGCCAGCGGACGCGACCGTCATCCACGCGGTGGAACTGGGTCTCCAACCCTTCGCCCAGGGCCACGACCTGCCCGCCAGGATGTTCTTGAAGCCAAGTGCGCAAGAGTTGGTCGGCCCACAACGCGCGGGCGATGTGACCGGCTGCGGGTGGGCCGAAGGAGCGGGCGTAATCATACTGGATCGCGTCGGCGATCTGGATGGCCAACGGATCAACGATAAGTGCATCGGGGCGGCGCGAGAGCTTAGCAAGACGTTCTACGGGCGGCTGGCAGAGCACGGCGCGGTAGACCTCGCGCTCAACGAGGCGCGCAGCACGCTCCTGACGGCCGGCCGCCCGGACGCCGCCGTGTCGGTGCTCTTCATGCGGCTCAAGTCCGGCCAGGTGTGGAGCGCGGAAGCCGACGCCCTCGGACAGGTCCTCGGCAGCCCCAACCCGCGCGTCTTCTGGACCGGCCTGCTGCGCAACATCCAGCAGGGCCAAGTGACGCCCATCATCGGCCCGCGCGTCCACGGCGAATGGCTGCCCACCCCGGTCGAGATCGCCGGGTGGTGGGCGATGGCGCGCGTCCCCAACCGCATCTGGGCCTCGCTGACCGACAACGCCCTGTTGTTCGTCGGCTTCAGCCTCGACGACTGGGAATTTCGCGTCGTCCTGCACGGCCTGGTCGCAACGCGCGACCGGCGGCGCAAACTCAAGCATGTGGGCGTCCAGTTGGAAATGAAGGGCGCCGGCGAGACCGAAACCGAAGCCGCCCAGACCTTCTTGCAACAGTATTTCCAGGAAGCGGACATCAACATCTACTGTGGCGCGCCGGCGCAATTCATCGCCGAGCTGCGCGAGCAAATGGAAAGCGCGCCGGCGCCGGCGGGCAAGCCACGGTCGGCGATGCGGCGGGCGGTTGCTAGGTGAAAAATTCCCGAATTTCCGAAATCCCTATTGATTTTTGTATATTCCGGTGCTATACTAAGTATATTGTACAAAACCGCCCCGCGACTCCAACCCAACACGGAGCATAAATTGACGGAAATTTGGCCACCGTGGTGGGTATCGTCATATACCACTCACAATAATTCTACATTCGCATAAGAACACCCTATCCGCCCCCGCGCGTCAATGGCCGGGGGCGATTTTTTGTTTTATCCAAGTACCCGTCGCAAAGTCGCATTCCTTTAAGGAATGGATGAACTATTCACTCTATGACGAAAGGAGAACTCAGATGAACAGGCGGTTAGGAAAATGGATGTTGTTTCAGAAACGGAGTCTCATGTTGATGAGAGCCATGGCGCTCATCATGGGTATCCTGTTGGTTTCAGTTTTTTCGATGGTGGTATTGGCCTCCCCGCGCCCAGCAAAGGTCTTGCAGGGGATAACTATCGAATCAGTGCAAGATGGTCTGTGGAACGACCCGGCCACCTGGTCTCCTGCTCAAGTCCCTGGGGCTGAGGATCAAGTCATCATCAGTCACACAGTAACGATTGAGGCTGGTATGCCGATTTCTATAAACTCTCTTCACGTGGGTGGCTCCCTGATAGGAATTTGTGATATTGATTTGCAAATTACCACAGACTTTCGCAATGACGGATTGCTGCAGGGGGGCACAGCGGGCGACAGAGGTTGTAACATTATTGCCTAGGCGGATGTCATTACCAATTATGGGACTCTGCAAGCAGGGAACGCTCCCAAGGGTTGTCACAGTGTGGGGGAAAAGGAGTTGGGATCTAATGGCGGAGGAATCGAATTGTATGCTTTTAAAGTATACAATTATTATGGCGCGATTGCCGGAGGAATAGCTAATCAAATGGCATGCAAAGATTGGGGAGGGCATGGAGGAAATATATATATTGCGACGGGTCACACTTTTTCCAATGTTGAAGGATACGTTATTGGAGGATTAGGAGGCAATATTGAGGGTGGAACTCTTCTTGGAGGGTGTATGCCTTACGGTGGTGGGGATGTCTTTATAGTGGGGCACCCTGTCCTTTTTAATGCTGGTACTATTCGCAGTGACGGGTTAGATAGAATTTGTAAGGGAAACATTACACTTGATCCCCCAGATATTCTTCTCGCTGGTGATCTAGTGATTGAAGGCGCGAGTGTATCTATCTTCAGTCCGGCGGATTGGACAATAGCCATCTCAGCAACGATCGCTGGTGCTCCCACTATCTTGGCTACCGATTTCATTACGCTTTCTACCGGTAGTGGCGGAACCATTGACTTGACCAATATCCCCATGGGAACCGAGATATTCCATGTGGTTAGCGGCACGGTGAGTATCCAATCGGATGTCATAACTACTACAGTCCCGGTCAGCACCATGGTCAGCGGCAATACGCCGATTACTACAGCCCCGTCGGTTGATATTTACAATGTGGTTATTCCATCCACTAGCCGTGTGTACCAGACCGTCAAAGCCGGAGAGGTGTTTACCCTGAATTTTCTGGTACAAAACACTGGAAATATCACGGACACCTACGAAATTCGCTTTGCCTCTCAAGACCCTAACTGGAGTTTGATTCCCGATACCATGTTTACACAAACCCTGGGAATTTTCGAAGATGTAAACTTACCTGTCGCGGTTACGGTTCCCATCGATTTCGGTGGAGGGCTTAACACTGTCAGTTGTACAATCAGCTCTCCCCACGCTTCCACCAGCGCCGCAACACTGATTTCTGGCTGCACGACCATCAACCCGGAGGTGAACTTTGTCTACACGCCTGAGTCCCCTATGGTCAACACGTCGGTCACTTTTCAAGCCGTGGCCTCTCTGGACACCCGTGTCGCCCCCCCTGTGGGGAATTTAACCTACATTTGGAATTTCGGAGACGGACGGTTCGGTACCGGCGCGCAAATCACGCACAGTTTCAGGCATGAGGGGACATTCTCGGTTACGCTACAAATGGAAAACGATTGCGATACCCGAACGGTCATTCATGAAGTAAGCATTTCTCTATACAGAATATACCTGCCCGTCGTTTTGCGGAATGAGTGAATTTAGCTCAAACATCTGAAAGTTGCGCGTAGACCAAGTTTGACCATCAGCTTGCTTCCTGTATACTTGAGGGGCACTCAGTTTGAGCGCCCCTTTCGTATGTATCAGCAAGCGTGAAGTCATTTTTATAGGACATGAACATACACGGAAGACACGGAAAGGATCAAAATGTAAGAATCCGTGTTTGTCCGTGTTCTTCCGTGTCCCAATCTTAACAAGGAGCATCCTATGACCCTGAAACGTGACGAAACCGGCCGGCTGCACATCCAAACCCCGCTGATGGCTGAATCGTTGATGGACAAGACGCTGCTTGCCCGCGCCGACTCCGAGCAGGTCTTTCGCCTGCTGCCCGACCTCTCGATTATCAAATTGGGCGGGCAGAGCATCATTGACCGGGGCGCCAAAGTCATTCTGCCCCTGATGGACGAAATCGTGGCCGCCCGCGCCGCCCATCCGTTGCTGGTGATGACCGGCGGCGGCACGCGCAGCCGCCACGCCTACGCCATCGCCATTGATTTGGGGATGCCCACCGGCGTGTTAGCCAAGCTGGGGGCCAGCATCAGTGAACAGAACGCCCTGATGATTTCGACGCTGCTCGCGCCGCACGGCGGCATCAAAATCGCCCACGACGACCTGGTGAAGCTGCCGGCCTACCTCGCGCTAGGCAGCATCCCGGTGATGCACGCCATGCCGCCCTACAGCCTGTGGGAAGAACCGCCCGACCTGGGCCGCATCCCGCCGCACCGCACCGACAGCGGCGCGTTCCTCACCGCCGAAGTGCTCGGCGCGAAGCGCTGCATCCTTGTCAAAGACGAGCAGGGCCTCTACACCGCCGACCCGAAAAAAGACCCGCAGGCCGAGTTCATCCCCGAAATCGAAGTCCACGCGCTGCTGGCGCTGGATTTGGCCGACCTCGCGGTGGAACGCGCAATGCTGCGCGCCCTGTCCAACTCGCGCTCCGTGCGGGAAGTCCTCATCGTCAATGGCCGCGTCCCCGGCGCCCTCACCCGCGCCCTGCAAGGCGAAAATCCCGGCACGCGCATTTATCGGGAGTGAAGGGGCAATCGGCAATTAGAAATTGGCGAGCGGCCCGCCCATCCGGCCTAGCCCCCAGCCAAAGTAGGCGACCAACACGGCGATAAAAAAAAGTGCGGAGCTGACGAGCAGCGCGTAATCCCACGCGGCCAGCCGCGACTCGTGTAAATAGGTGCGCTCCGGACTACCGGAGAAGGCCCGCGAAAGCAGAACGATTTCTAATGTTTGCGCCTTCACCAGCGCGTTCAGAATCAGGGGGACGGCAATTTTGGCATAGAGCGATACCCGCTTGAGCAGGCCCAAGTCCTCAAAGGCCAGGCCGCGCAACCGCTGCGCTTCCAGAATCGTCTGCGCTTCGGCAAACAACAGCGGGAAGAAGCGCAATGTGGACGAAAAGATGAAGGCGAGTTTGTAGGGGATGCGCGCCTTGACCAGTCCCACGATCATCGCGTTGGCGTCGGTGGTAAACACGCCCAGCGGGATAACCAGCGTCATCGTCAGCGTTTTGGCGATGAGGTTGAGCGCGTACAGCACCCCTTCCAACGACATCTGCCCGCCGCCGATCAGCCACCAATGCGCTGGAAGCGTCAACAGCGGCGTCAACACCGTCTGCCCGGTGCGCGCGCGGAGCATATCCCCGGCCCAGAAGCCTTGCGTCAGCAGCAAGATGACGTAAAACGGTGCCATCAGCCCCAGCACGCGCCGGATATAACGCCCCGACACACCCGCCGCCAGCGCCGCGAGGATGACGCCCAGCGCCAGCGCGCCGTTCAACGCCACGCTCTCCCAGAGAAACGCCGTCAGCGTCAACACAGCCATCAACACCAGCTTGGGGCGAAAGTCCAGCCGGGTGAAAAACGAAGCGCGGGTTACGGTTTGTAATGTCAGCATAGGTCCCAGAAAGATGAAACATGATGTGTGAAACGTGATACTTTCACAGTAAAGCCATCACGTTTCACGTTTCACGTTTTACGTTTTTGTCTGTCACACACGCCGCAACTTCTTCTGGCGTCAGCAGCGGGACATCGTTGCCGAGGGCTTGCGCCAGCAGCACGGCCTGCGGCGGCGTCAGGTACGTGGAGCGCAACACATCCACGGCGTGATACGCCTGCCGGATGGGCGCGTCCAGCAGCAGGACGCCGGCGCCCATCACCAACACGCGCTCGGCGTAGTCCGGCATCAGGTGCAGGTGATGGGTGATGACGATGATCGTCTTGCCCTGCCGGTGCAGGTCGCGGGTGATGTCCAGGATGGCACGCGCGCCGCGATAATCCTGCCCCGTCGTCGGCTCGTCAAAGATGAGAACATCCGGGTGAAGCGCCAGCACGGCCGCAATCACCACCCGCGCCCGGTCGCCCCTGGGCAGCGCCAGCGGATGCCGGTCGCGCGCGTCGAGCAAATTCAGCGCGGACAACGTCTCAATCACCCGCCCCTCGACCTCCGCCTTGCGCCAGCCCCGGTTTTTGAGGGCAAACGCCACTTCGTCCCACACCGTCGCGTTGAAAATCTGGTGGTCGGGATTCTGCGCCACGTATCCGATGCGCCGGGCCAGCGCGCCGACCGTCCACTCGCGCATGTCGCGCCCATCCACCTGCACGCAGCCTTCCGTGGGCGTCAGCAGCTTGAGAAAATGCTTGACCAGCGAGCTCTTGCCCGCTCCATTCTGCCCGACGATCAGCACGTACTCGCCCGCGCGGATGTCCAGCGAAATGCCGCGCAGGGCGCGCGTCCCGTCCGGGTAGACGTGATGCAGATCCTTCACGGAAAGCAACGAGGCGGAAGTGTCAGAGTGCGTTTCAACGCACTTCGCGTAACAGCCTGCGATTTCAATCGCAGGGCCTTCGCGCAACCGCCGCATCCCCTCCGCCAGCCGCACCGGCACAGGCGATTCCGCGCCGCGCAAACGGTTGATCAGATAGAACGTGCGCGCCACCTGGGGCGGACGCACGTCGCATGTTTCCAACTGCGCCACGTCGCCGTACACCGCATCTGGCGGTCCCACCTTAACCAGCTTCCCGCCTACCAGCAGCGCCACGCGGTCGGCGTATTCCGCCAGTTCCTCGGCGGCGTGGCCCGTCATCACCACGGCGATCCCCAGCGTCCGGTTAAGCTCGCGCACGGTGGCGAAGACCTCCTGCGCGCCCACCGGATCGAGCTGAGAGGTAGGTTCATCGAGGATTAGCAGGTCAGGCCGGAGCGCCAGCGCCGCCGCAATCGCCAACCGCTGCTTCTGCCCGCCGGATAGCTCTTGCGGATGACGCTTTTCGGTTCCCTCCAGCCGCACGGCTTCCAGTGCGCGGGAGATACGGGGCAGCATTTCCTCACGAGGAATTTTCAGGTTTTCCAAGGCGAAGGCGATTTCGTTTTCCACCGAATGGGCGACGAGTTGCGTCTCCGGGTCTTCAAAGACCACGCCGACGTGCCGCGCCAGCGCACTGATTGGATGATCGAGCGTATCCAGCCCGGCGACAGTGACGTGCCCGAAGAAGCGCCCACCGTAAAATTGCGGCACGATGCCGTTCAGCGCCAGACAAAACGTGGTCTTGCCCGCCCCCGTCGGCCCGATGAGGCCCAAAAACTCTCCCTGGTGGATGTCCAGGGAGATATCTTTCAGGGCGAAGCGATCGGTGTGGGGATACGCATACGAAGCCTGCTTCAGAGCAGCAATGATCGAAGCCATTGGAGGGGTTCTCAATCCAGAAAACAAAATCTGTACGCGGATTTTCGCGGATGCACGCAGATTATTTTAAAAATCTGCGTGCATCTGCGTGCATCTGCGTCCAATTCAATAAGCAGCGTAGGTGGGCTTGATCAGACCGGTCGCACGCAATCCAGCAATGGCGCCAGTGCCGATGATGGCGCCCACCAGGCAGCGGACGAGGTGCTCCAATGGCGCGACGGGCGCAAAGACCAGCCAGTACTCACTGGCCCAGTTAAGAATCGCGTAAACGATAGTTCCGGTCGCCAGGTGCGATAACCCGGCGACGATCCAGGTGCCCCCAAACAACCCGATTCCGATGCGCTTTAAATCGCGTTCTGCGAGCAAGCGCGCAAACCAGACGCGCGTGGGCAAGACAAAAAGCAGCAGCGCCGACCAGTTGATGAATGAGCCGAGCAACACGTCGCGCGCGGCAGCCCCGTTGATAAAAACGGCGCGTCCGGCATACAGCCCGTAGAAAATGACAAACACCCCGGCCAACGGCGCCCACCACCACGCGCGACGCTCTTTCACTGTCATCGCGCCGGCAGCGAAGCCGCCAAGCACCGCCCCCAGCACCGTCGCCGGCGCGGAGGTAGTGGTGTGCGGCGCGACGATGACGCCGACCAGCGCGCCTATCCCGTCGGCCACCGCGCCGGCCACCGGCCCGAGCAGCCAGCCCACCAGCGGATAGATGCTCTGGCTCATCGGGAAATTCTTCCCAGACCCAATCACCACCGAAATGGGGATGGGGATAAAAGCCAGTGCCGCCACCACCGCCGCCAACACCAGAACGTATGCAATCGGCGCGCCGTCAATGGCGACGCGATCCAGCCGCCGCACTTCCCGTTCTTCCCCGGCGGGCAACTCAGACTGCGGCAAATCTTCGGATTGTCTGGATGTATTCATAGGTCCCCCCTCATTCACAAAACTGACGATGAGGGTCAGTATACCATAACTCACACGATGCCGCCCCCGTTTCCGGGGGCGGCGCATAGAACGGCCAAGGCCATGATTTTTAAAGACTTTTGTGGTGACGGGCTACCGCCCGTCACCACAAAACACCTTTTTTACCGGCGGCTTTAGCCGCAAAACCTCCCTGGCGGGCGTGGCCCGACGAGAATGATAAAGCCCTGGAGTCGGCGAATTCAAGGTAAAAGCCGGCTCAATTCGCGCCGTCGGCGGCAACCGGCACTTCCGCCAAAACTGGCGAGGTAGCAGCCGGCGCACTCTCCGGCTGAGACGGCAGCTTGAACTTGATCCACATAATCGGCAGCGTCGCCAACATCCCTATCAGCGGCACGTAGAAGGGGAAGCGCGGGTTGACATTCTCCCAGAGCCACGCCCCCATCCACGGCGCCGGCAGCGAAATCAGGCCCAGGCTGGTGGAAAACAGGCCAAAGGCCGTCCCGCGTATCTTCTGTGGCACCACTTTGGAGATCAGCGAGTTGTAGGCCGGGTCAATCAGCGCCCAGCCGACGCCGATGATGGCGTGCGCCAGCGCAAAGTGGACGAACTGGCTGCCGTTCACGAACACGAACCAGCCAAGCGCGATCAGCCCAAAGCCTCCCACGAGGCTCGTCCGCTCGCCTTTCTTGTCGGCCAGCCAGCCCGCCAGCCCGACGAACATCATCGCCACCACCGCCGTCACCGATTGCAGCAGGCCGATCTGGAAAACCTTCAACCCGATGATGTTTTCCATATAGAGCGGGGTCAACCGCCCGGTCAGGCTGAAGGAAATGTCGCGGATGCCGTCAGAGATGAAAATCCAGGTGATGATCCCCCCGCCCACCAGCAGGCCGAACACCAGGGCCATGCTCTTCTTGAAGTCAGCGAAGGTCATCTTGGGCGCGGCGGCGTCCACGCTTTGCTGCGCGCGTTTGACCCGGCGGGCCATCCACACCCGGATCACGGCAGCGACAACATAGAAGCCACCGGCCACCAGGTACATCGTCTTGAAGTTCATCCCCTGGACGATGAGGCTGCCCAGCGTCGGGCCGATGATGTTAACCACCATAAACAGCGTACTTGTGATCCCGTAGACCCGCCCGCGCGTCTCCTCAGTGGATTCCTCGGCGATGAACGCCTGGAAACTGGGCGCCACAAAGGCCACGGCCATCGCCGTCAGGATGGACGACGGCAGCAGCCAGATCCACGAGGGCGCGAAGAGGTAGAAGAGATAGGCCGACGCCCCGGCGACGCTGCCGATGGCGACCGCCTGTAACCGTCCGATAGAATCCGACAGCCAGCCGCCGAAAATTTGCAGGAACAGCGGCGCAATCGAGGCGATGGTGAAAAACATCCCCACCTGCGCCACGCTGGCGCCCAACTCCTGCACGTACAGCGCCTCCAGCGGCATGATCATCTGCGCGGCGATGTTCGCCAGGATCATTGTCCCCATAAACCACAGCAAATTTGTTGACAACAGATGCTTCTTTTTCATTTTTACCCCCATAACATTGTGAATTACCCTCGTCGCCACCTGTGACTGCCGGTGGTGTTTTTCGTCCCTACGGGACGAAAAACACCGAAAAAGAGGAGTTTAGCGCGCGTGGCTACGCCGCGCGCGCCAAACTCATTATTTTTCTGATTAAAATGGTAAGGTGGCAACTTGAGTTTGCGAATTATGATTTGGGATTGGGGTATACCGCAGGTTGTGAGTAGTACTCACAACCACAAACGCCTCTTTAGTGGCGGAACTGCAATAAGTGCACGGCCAGCGCCGCCAACGTCTCCGTGTTGATCGAGAAATACTTCATCCCGTCTTGCTTGCGCACGTCCAAAATATCGCCGGCCAGCATCAAATGCAGATGGCGCGATACCGCCGACTGGCTGATGTCCAGTTGCTCCACGATTTCCTGCGCGTACAACTCCTTGCCGTCCAGCAACGCGAGGATTTGCAACCGGGTCTCGTCGGCCAGCGCCTTGAGCGGCGGGAAAAGTCCCTGAACGGAGGGCGTCTCCGAGGCCGGTTCGGGCGCAGTGATCGAATATGCGGTCACCACAGGTGCGCGGTCGGGGACGCCGGTAGGGCGGCAGTTGTAGTGAATAAACAGGACATTCGCCATTTCTTCACACATACTGAGCATCACAAACGGGCCGATGTGGCACGAAGGCAGAAATACCACGCGCTCCTTGTCCTCGTGCTCCGTGTAATCTTTGGGGAAGCGCCGTCCGGTAACAGCCGTGAACACTGTCATCAGATCGGCAGCGTAGGTTTGGCGGCGGTGGTGCTCGACGCTACGGGCAGCCAACGGCGCGCACAGCTCATACTCCGCCTGGTAGAACTGCTCCCAGAAGCGCGTGAGGACTGAGATAAACAGCGCTTTCAATTCCAAAGGCGCGCACACCAGGTGGGCCGCACGCTCCAATTGTTCATCGGCAAACTTGCCCCCCAGACAGAGGCGCAGCGCGTCGTCGTCCGCCAGATCCGGCGGCAGTGACGTCTCCCCACCCTCGCACACCTCATCCATCTCCGCCAGCGCCCGCGTCACCACCTGCTGGAAATCGGCTTCGGTGAGAGCGTTGAGCCACGCCAGCAGCGCGGCAAAGTCGCTATGCGCCGGATGCTCGGCCGGGAGTCGGCTCAGCCAGGCCGGGTACAGGCACGACTTGGTCAGCAGCACCAGGGTCACTTCGAGATCGGCCTTGAGGGTCAGCGGCAAAGCGGCATGGGTGGCGTACACCCACTGGTCGAGACCTTCCAACGAGGGCGCATCCAACACCAGGGAGAGCGTGCTGAAAATATCCGCCGCCAATGAGGGAAGAAATTCCACTTTGAGGGCCGGTTTTTCTTGAATTAAATGGATGTCAAGCATCGGTCTGTTCCTTTCTTCGACTATTTATAACAATATCGAGATATTTGCATATCTAAATATAAGTATATGCAAATCTGACAAGGTGTCAAGGGGATAACCACTTGTCGCTTTCCCAATTCCCCCTATAATGCGCCCGATGACTACGCAATCTGGCTCCGCTTGGAAAACATTCTACATTTTGTGGGCCGGGCAGGCGCTCTCGTTGCTCGGTTCCGGCATGACGCGCTTTGCCGTGCTCGTTTGGGCCTACGACACGGCCGGCTCCGTGACGGCGCTGGCGCTGCTCGGCTTCTTTAGCTGCCTGACGTACATCCTCGTCAGTCCGTTTGCCGGGGTGCTGGTGGATCGCTGGGATCGCCGCCGGGTGATGGCTGTGGCCGACCTCGGCGCGGGATTAACGACAGTGCTGCTGCTGGTCTTGAATATCGCCGGACGATTGCAGGTCTGGCATCTCTACCTGGCGCAGGGGATCGCGGGAGCGTGCGGGGCATTCCAGGAGCCGGCTTTCGCGGCTGCGCTCAGCCTGATCGTGCCGAAAGAGGCATACACCCGCGCCAACGGCCTGCTCGGGTTGGGGAAGTCGGCGGCACACATGTTCGCGCCCGCGTTGGCGGGCTTGGTGCAGCAATTTGTCGGGCTGAACGCGGTGATGATCATTGATCTGGCGACGATGGCCCTCGCACTCGGCGGGCTGCTGCTCATCCACATTCCGCGACCGCCGGTCACCGATACCGGACGGCAGGCATCCGGCGCATTCTGGCGCGAACTGCGCTTTGGCTTCGGCTACATCGGGCGGCACGCCGGTCTGCGCGGCCTGCTCTTCACGTTCTTCCTGGTGAACCTGTTCGGCACCGTCACCTACTTCGCCGTGCTTTCGCCGATGATCTTGCAGCGCACGGGAGGCGACGAGGTAGCCCTGGGCATCGTGCGGACAATGATGGGCGTCGGCGGGGTAGCGGGGAGCGCGTTGATCAGCCTGTGGGGCGGCGCCAAGCGCAAGGCGCGCCTGTATCTGATTTCCACGGCGCTCTCATTTCTGATCTGCGATTTTATGACGGCGACCAGCAAGTCGGTGAGCGGCTGGTCGGTGGCCGGATTTCTGTCGGAGTTGACGATCCCTTTCATCGTCAGCCCGTACTACGCCCTGTGGCAGGAACGCATTCCGCCGGACGTGCAGGGGCGGTTGTTTGCGACGCGCGACATGGTGCAGGTGATGTCGCAGCCGGTGGGGTATCTGATGGGAGGCCTGTTGGCGGATCGGGTGTTCGAGCCGGCGCTGGCCGTCGGCGGGCCGCTCGCGGGCGCGCTTGGCTGGCTGGTGGGAACCGGGCCGGGCGCGGGGATGGCCGCGATGTTCCTGGGGACGTCACTGCTGGGCGGACTCAACGGGGCGCTGGGGCTGCTGATGCCGGCGATCCGCCGGCTAGACGACTTCAATTAAGGCAGGGTAAACCAAAAAACGCAACCTTCCCCTGGCGCGCTTTCAACGCCGACTTCCCCGTCCAGCTTTTCTACGATGCGCTGCACGATGGACAGGCCCAGGCCGTGTCCCGTCGCGCGCTCCTGCTGCAAGCGGGTGAACGGCTTGAAGATTTTTTCCTGCGCCTCCGGGGTGAGGCCGGGACCGTTGTCGCGCACCCAGAAGCGGATTGGGGAGTGGGAAGTGGGGAGTGGGGAGTGGGAAGCAGCCATAACCGTGAAGCCTAATTCAACGCGCGGTGGGGTTCCGCCGTATTTGAGGGCGTTGCTGAGGTAGTTGGCCCACACTTCTTCGATCCAGGCGGCGTAACCATTGACGGCCGGCCAGTTTTCCGGCGTGACGATTTCTGCCTTTGCTTCCTGGATTTGCGGCTCGTAGCGCGCCAACACTTCCTTCACGATGGTGCCCATGTCCAGCGGGCCGGTTTCTACTTCGGTCATCTGGCGCACGCTGGCAAGCAGCAGCAGTTCCTCGATGATGTCGCGCATCTTGTAGCCGGTCTGGGTGATGCGGTGCAGGTTGTCCGCGATTTTTTCCGGCTCCGTTCGCTCCCATCGCGCTTCTAGCAGGCTGCTGAACCCGACGATGACGCTGATGGGGGTCTTGAGGTCGTGGGCAACGGTGTGGGCGAAGGCGTTGAGGTCTGCGTTACTGGCTTCTAGCTCCGCGTTGGCGGCGCGCAAATCCTGATTGGCGGCGGCCAGTTGGCGTTGCAACGCGTTCAGCGTAAGGTGTGTCTGGACGCGCGCCAGCACTTCTTCGATCTGGAAGGGCTTGGTGATGTAGTCCACGCCGCCCAACGTGAACGCCTTGACCTTGTCCTCGGTCTGATCCAGCGCGCTGATGAAGATGATGGGAAGGTCGCGCGTGCGCGGATCGGCCTTCAACTGCTCGCAGACTTCGTGGCCGCTCATCCCCGGCATGGTGATGTCCAGCAGGATCAAGTCCGGGAGGCTGGCTTTGACGGCCATCAACGCCAGCTTCCCGCTGGGCGCGGAGCGCACTTTGTAGCCCTGCTCGGTCAGCATCCCCGACAGCAGCCGCAAATTAGCGGGCGTGTCATCCACCACCAGAATATCGGCGACGATGGGTGTAGTGTTCATTGGTCATTCTTCCTTTTGATGTCTTGAGAAGAGGTAATGAGTAATGGGTAATGAGTAATGAGTTTCTCTGCTCATTACTCATTACTTTTTACTCATTACCTATTTCTGCTTACTCGTTTCCACTAACCTGCATAATCTTCTCGTACTCAAAATCCCTGAGCCACTGGCGCATGGCGTCGGCGAGCGCCGGGGCTGAGGCCTGAATTTGGGCGACGAGCGCCGCCATTTGATTGCCGTCCAGCTCGATGAGCGCCTGCCGGAAGTCACTGCGCCAGTCGTCCGGCTGGGCGTGGAAGGCGGCGCTCAACTCGGCGGTCGGCGTTTCCGAGACGACGGCGTCCGCTTCCTCCTCCTCGTAGGTGAAGCGCACCCCCAAATGACGGGTCAGCACGTCGAAGATGTCGTTTTCGCGGAAAGGCTTGCGCACGAAATCGTCGCAGCCGGCCCCCAGGATGGCGTCGCGGTCTTCCTCGAATGCGCTGGCCGTCAACGCGACCACCACAACCTCCCGTCCCGCCGCCTGCGCTTTGGCCTTGATCTGCCGTGTGGCCTCGTAGCCGTCCATCACCGGCATGCGCATGTCCATCCAGATCAGGTGGGGTTGCCATTGTTCCCAATAGGCGATCCCCTCTTTGCCATTCACGGCGCACTGGACTTCGAAACCGAACGGCGTCAACAGTTTGACCAACACATCGCGGTTGGCGGCCTGATCTTCCACGATCAGCAGACGGAAAGGGCCGCCGTCCGGCGCGTGCTGCTCGGCCTCGATGCCGAGCACGCGGCGCTGCGGCTGCGCCCCGTTAACGGCGACTTCGTCAGCTTCGGCCAGCCGGACCGGGATCGAGAAGCGGAAGACGCTGCCCTGCCCGACTTCGCTGTGGACGCTCAACTCGCCGCCCATCAGGGTGACGAACTGTCGGCTGATAGGCAATCCCAGGCCCGTTCCCTCCTGCGACTTCTGCCCGGTGGTCGTCTGGACAAAGGGTTGGAACAAACTCGCCATTTCCTCCACCGCGATGCCGGCCCCGGTGTCTTCCACCTCGAAAGTCAGTAGGAGAGAGGGGGGGAGGGGGAGAGGGGGAGAGGGGGGGAAATCTCCCCCTCTCCTTGTCTCCCCCTCTCCCCCTCTGGTTTTCCCCACGCGCAGGGTAACGCCGCCCTCTTCCGTGAACTTCACGGCATTGTTGAGGAGGTTCATCAAGACCTGGCGCAGCTTGCCTTCGTCCGCCTCAATGTAGCGCGGGACGTTGGGCGCCACGTCGAGCAGCAGGGCCAGCTTCTTGTCGGCGGCGCGCATGGCGAACATTTCGCGCAGCCCTTCCAGTTGGCGGTGCAGGTCGAAGGCGTTCTCTTGCAGCGTCGTCCGCCCCGCTTCGATTTTGGACATGGTCAGCACGTCGTTGATCAGCCCCAGCAAGTGTTCGCCGCTGCGCCCGATGGTCGCCAGGTGTTCTTGCTGCGTCGGTGTGACGCGCGGGTCGCGCGCCATCAACTGCGAGTAGCCCAGGATGGCGTTGAGCGGGGTACGGAGTTCGTGGCTCATGTTCGCCAGGAACACGCTTTTGGCGCGGTTGGCGGATTCGGCGGTGCGCTGCGCCTTTTCGGCGGCCTCTTTGGCGACGGCCAGCTCCGCCGTGCGCTCGGTCACGCGCTGTTCCAGGTGCGCGTAGGATTCGCGCAAGCGGGCCGACATCTGATTGAACTGTATCGCCAGGGCTTCCACCTCGTCGCCGGTATGCACGATGATGGTCTGATCGAAGTCGCCCGTCGCCACTTCCTGCGCGGCGGCGGTGAGCGCTTCGATGGGGGCCACGATGCGCTTGAGTCCCACCGCTACCACGACCGCCGGCGCCACGCCTCCCAGGGCCAGCAGCAAGAACAGAGCGGCCTGGTAGCCGCCCATCCCGTGTGCGCTGACCGCCAAGTCATCTTCGACGATCAGCCCCCACTCGGTCCCGGCGATGGGCGCAAACGCGGTGATGATGGTTTTGCGGATACGTTTGGTGCGAAAGGCGTCTTCTTCCCTGGCCAACACCCGCTGTACCATCGGATCGGCGGACATATCCTGCCCGATGTATTGGGCGTCCGAATGATAGATCACCCGCCCGGCGCCATCCACCAGGTAAATCGTGGTGCTATCGCCGTGCCATAGCGTCTGCGTCATGCGTTTGTACAAGTCTTCGTCACTGGTGGTTTCGCCAGGAGGCAGAATGTTCAGGGTCATTCCCCATAACTCGTCGGCGTCGTTGAGAATGGGAACGGCAATCACAATCACGTCTTCCCCATAAAACCCATCGGGCACCAGATTGGAAAACACCGGCTCCAGCGATTGCGCGACCGCCAGCACGTAACTGCGCGTGGACCAATCTTGCCCGATGACGTCAGTGCGGTTTGATCTGGCCGCCACCACAACTCCGGCAGCGTCCAGGATCACGATGTCACCGTTGTCCCAGGGTTGGTTTTCGGGGGGGGGCGTAGGATCGGGCCGGGTCGTCGGCACTCCCAGCAACGCGTTTAAAGTGAAACCCTGCCGCGTGAGGTGTTCCACGTCCTCAGTCAATTGCGCGGCCATCTGGTCGGCTGTCAGCCGCACCAGCTCCCGATCCCGATTGAGCACCAGGTTGGTGGTAAGACGGCCATAGGCGATGAGGGCCACCGCGCCTATCGTGAGTTGGACGATGATCACCGGTATGATCGCCATTGCAATCACTTTGAGGCGCAGGCTTTGTCGTACCCATAGTTTCGCAGATTGCCAACGTTTGCGCATGAAGCCCCCTTTATGTTCCGCTTGATCCCTAAGAAACTGGAAATTGGAAATCAGTCGGCGATAGGACTCATTTCCAATTTCTTATTTCTGATTATAGGTCAGGAATTGCCTGAGAAAAGATTGCGCCAAGTATAGCCTCTAAGTCTGAAAATGGTCTAAGAAACACCTGAGAAGTTGCTGAGAAAGAAATCACTCTTTCAGGGGATGACAACCATGGTCTTATACGGTATCTTGTCATTAGTTACTGGAAACTGGAAACTGGAAACTGGTTACTCGTTACTCATTTCTCATTACTCATTACCGATTTCCAATTACCATTTCCAATCACTCAAAACAGGAGGCAGATGATGAAACGTTATATTTACCTTGCCGTCACCGTGGGGGCGCTGGCGATGGCCGCGTTGTCTTTCACCGGGTTGGTGCTGGCGGATCAGCCGGAGATGCGGGTGATCTGGGGCATTGTGTGGCTGTTGGTGGGCCTGGGGGCGGTCGCGCGTGGCTATAGCGCGCGGGCGCAGGCCGGGGAACGCGAGGCGGCGACCTTGCGCGACGACTTGCGCGCGCAGGTGGACCTCACCGCTGCACAGCAGGAACGCAACCGCCTGGCCCGCGACCTGCACGACTCCATCAAGCAGCAACTCTTCAGCATCCAGATGAGCGCGGCGGCGGCCCAGGCGCGCTGGGAAAGCGATCCGCCCGGCGCGCAGCAAGCCATCGCCGACGCGCGCCGCGACGCGCACGAGGCGTTGGTGGAGATGACCGCGCTCTTGCAGCAGCTTTCGCCCGCGCCGCTGGAAAAAGTCGGGCTGGTGCAGGCGTTGCGCGACCAATGCGAGGCGCTTGGCTACCGCGCGGAGGCGGAGGTAACGGTGGACATCGGCGCGCTGCCGGACGACGACGCCTTCCCGCCGGGCGCGCAGGAGGCGCTGTTCCGCGTCGCGCAGGAGGCGTTGAGCAACGTCGCCCGCCACGCCCGCGCGGAGCACGTGACGCTCTCCCTGACACAGGCGGACGAGGACGGCCCGGTTGTCCTGGAAATCCGCGACGACGGGCAAGGTTACGATCTCGCCGCCGCGCCGTCCGGGATGGGGCTGGCGAACATCCGGCAGCGCGTGACCACGCTCGGCGGAACGCTGGACGTGCAAAGCGCGCCCGGCGCGGGGACGACGCTGCGCGTGACCGCGCCCTTGCGCCCGGCCCCCGTCGTTGACCGGGCCACACCGCTGCTCAACCGCGTCATCCTCACGGGCCTGCTCGGCGGACTGGCCCTGATCGCCGCGCTGTTCTATCCGCTGTATGTGCTGGCGCCGTCCGGCGTGATTCCGGGGTGGATGACCGGCAACCCGGCGCTGGGCGTCCTCTGTGGCGCGCTGGCGGCGGGGCTGGCGGTGGGGACGGGGTACGCGGCGGCGGCGTGGAGCGGGCTGCGCCGGCCGGCCTTCGGCGCGCTGGCCGGGGCCACAGCCGGCCTACTCGCCTACATGGCCCTGGGCGCGACGGCGGCGGCGATACCGGGCCTGATCTGGCTGCGCGACCCTGTCCCCCAATGGCTCGCCGCCGCGATGGCCGCCAGCGTCTATCCCGAAGACACGCGCTGGTTCTACTCCTTTGGGACGATCATCCTGTTGACGCTGGGCGCGTTCTGGGTGTCTTTGCTGGTCGGCGGCGGATTGGGAACGCTCGGCAGTTGGCTGGCGGCGCGGCGGAAACCGGCGATCCCCGCCATTTCCCTCACCCGGCCCCTGACGTCCTGGCTGACGTTGGGCGCGGTCTTCAGCGGACTGACGACGCTCATCCTGCTCCTGAGCGTTGGCGGGATGTTTCAAGGCATGACGTCGAACGATATCGTTTTCCAGCAAGAGGCGGGGGGACTCTGGTTTGTCGGACACGGCGTGTTTGCCTTTCCCGTGATCACCACGCTCCTGATCTACCTGGCAACGGCGGGCGGATTATACGTGATACAGCGCCAGACCCTCCCATCCAATACGCACAGCGCCCTGGGACGCGCGCAGGTCACGGGCGTGTTGCTCGGCAGCTATTCCCTGGGACTGGCGTTCCTCGGTCTGACCCGGCTCTGGATATTGTTGATTCCCCCCACCTTCTGGCGGGTGGCGTTGGGCGCGGCGCTCCTGGTCTGCGCCGGCCTGGGCGTGCTGCACTGGCTCTCGCTCCGCGAGGTGGGCCGTCGCTGGCGCGCGCTGGGTCTGGGGCGGATGCACGTCCCGCAGATTCTCGCTACCCTGTACCTGCCGGTCAGCCTGCTGATATTGCTCATCAGCGCCAGCGATAATTTCAACGTCATACCGCCGGTGGCGCTCTTCCTCATCCTCGTGGGAGACGTGATCGCCCTGCTGGCCCTCTGGCGAAAACCACCCACCTCGTTGATGGGGACGCCGGCGCCGCGCGAGGGGGCGACCGGCCCCCTGGAATTTGGCGCATTGCTGGCGGTGATCGCCCCGCCCTCGATTTATATCGCGCTGGCCTTCAACCTGTTCTCCTTGTGGGCGGGCGGCAACACCGATGTGGCTCACGTGCAACAAACCTTCCTGGCTCAAGCCATTGCCACCGGCATGTCCCTCATCGTCGGGATGGCGCTGGTCGGGTTGTCAATTTTGATGTTAGATGGCATCATGGCGTTGGGGCGTTTGGGGAATGGTAGACGGTAGATGGTAGACGGTAGACGGTAAACGGTAGACGGAGGAGTGTACGGATGACGGATGTGGTGGTGCGGACGACGCAGTTGACGAAACGGTACAGGTCTGTGCTGGCGGTGGATCGGCTGGATTTGGAGATCCACCGCGGGCAGATTTTCGGTCTGATCGGCCCGAATGGGGCGGGGAAGACGACGACGCTGAACATGATTCTGGGGATCATCTATCCCACGTCGGGCGACGTAGAGCTGTTCGGCGCGACGGAGGCGCGGGCGCTGCACCTGGCCCGCCAACGCATCGGCGCGATCATCGCGGACGGCAGCTTCCTGCCGTATCTGACGGCGGACGAGAATCTGCGGGTGTTCACGCAAACCCTCGGCTTTAATAACACCGCGCGCGTATCCGAGGTTATCGAGCTGGTGGGGTTGACGCCGCACCGCAAGAAGAAATTCCGCGCCTACTCCACCGGGATGCGCCGGCGACTGGAACTGGCCGCCGCCATCCTGCGCGACCCGGAACTGCTGATCCTGGACGAGCCGTTCAACGGGCTGGATCCGCAGGGGATGTACGAGGTCCGCACCCTGCTGCTGCAACTGGCCGCAGAGAGGAAAACCATCGTGTTCTCCAGCCACTGGCTGAAAGACGTGGAGCAGTTATGCAATACCGT
>JAKQHY010000035.1 GCA_029555965.1 Chloroflexota bacterium
TTCGATTACGAACGCGCGCGTTGGCCGGGCACGGCGACGCTCGCCGAGGAGCGCGCCGCGCTGGAAGCGCAGATCGCCGCGCGCCCGGCGCAGTTGTGGGAAAATTTCACGCCGCAGGGCGCGGCGGAAGTGCGCTTCACCTTGACGCCGCCGGAAGGCGGGCGGGTGTACGTCAACGGGACGCCCTTGCCGGATGCGGATTGGAGCGGGCAATATCCTCTTGGCGCGGCGCTGGACGTGATCGCTGTGCCCGCGCCGGGTTACGCGCTCACGCCGGGGCCGGCGCAACGCCCCCTGGCCGTGAATGGGGACGTGGTTTACGAGGCGCACTTCATCCCGGCGCAGATAGTCTCAATAGTGGATAGCGTCATCATCAACGAAGTCTGGATCAACGACAACGGCACGCGCTACGCCGGCGTTGCGTATCGGCCCATCACGGGGGATTGGGTGGAATTGCTCGTCGGCTGCCCCGGCCCGGTGGATGTACGCGGCTGGCGGCTCACCGGCAACGCGACGAAGGCCGCCACGGGCGCCGGATCGGTCATCTTCCCCCAGCTTGACGCGCTGGCGGCCGTGCCGGGCGGCACGGTCATTCTCATTCTGACGACCGAAAACGACGCCAACGCGGAGAACTTCCCCGCCGACGATCTGGACGCGCGCGACGGGCGGCTCATCTTCTATGTGGGCAACGGGAATCTGGACGTGACGACCGATCCGGGCTTCGGGCTGCGCCTGCACGACGATGCGCTCGCGCTGCTGGCTCCCGGCCCTACGGCGGATTTCGGCGACGACGTGGGCGTGGACTTCGTGGCCGAGGGGCGCGAGGTCACGCCGCACACCTTCGGCATCCTCGCCGACGGCGTGACGTGGGACGCGCCCTTCCGCGCGCTGGGCCGCGACGATGGCGCAGCCTTCGTGGGGCGCGGGCGCAATGATGCGTTGCACGATTGGGCCGAGGACCCGTCGGCGTGCCTTTCCGGCGACGCGCTGTGCGCAGACGCCGCCAACGTCGTCACGCCGGGCGCGCTCAATCCGGGGCAGTGGGGGCTGCGGGTACGGTGCCGCTTCACGCAGAAACCATGACCCTTAGAGCACCCCTTTTTTATCAGCAGATTTAGCAGATTAAGCAGATTTCAGAGCTGTCTATCGCATGGAATCTGCTAAATCCGCTTAATCTGCTGACAGATCAACACAGCCCCGGAAGATTGACTTCTGGGGCTGTTGTTGATTACCTAACGGTGTGTTACTCTTGCTTCGTGCCGCACTCCGGGCAGAACTTGGCCTTGTCAGCCAGCGCCGCGCCGCACTCAATGCAGAAACGTTTCTCCTCGACGCGCGCGCCGCACTCCGGGCAGAACTTCGCGCCCGCCTTGAGCGACGCGCCGCACTTGGGGCAGGACGCGCGCTTATCGTCGCCCTCAACGTACTGATCCACCTTGTACTGACGCTCGCGCACCTTCTCCACGGCCTGCTCGGAGATGGCCTCGGCCTGGGCGGACGCCACGCGCACGCCCACATCCGGCGCGCAGTTGTGACAGAGGCCGCGATCTTCGTTCCAGCAACGATCCCGGCAGACCCAGGCGTTGCAATTGGGGCATTGGACAAACAGATGCCGCACTTCCTGCGCCGCCTCGCCAAACGCCTTGTCGTGCGCGCGCTCCCACGTGGCCGATTGGACGCGGTTGCTCAGATCGGCGGCTTTGCCAAAGACGCCGCCCAACAGACTGCTGGCCGTATCAAGCGCCTGCGTCACCACTCCCGTGGCCGACGCCTGGAACTTGGAACGATAGCCGTTCCCGCACCGCTCGCAGTGGAATTCCCACTGGAACCCCTGCCCGGTGCTCAAATCCGAATAGTTACGGGTGAATTCAATAAACTCTGGCATAGGACTTCTTTGATATACTCCTTTTTTAGAATCGCCTAACTGACCGCAAGGCCTGTGTATTCGCGTTTATAAGGCGCATAATTTGAACTTCTCCATCTTCAGCAATCAAAGTTTTTGACGATCTCGTGAAATCTATCCCTGGGCGACATTTTAGGCGCCCATTTCAGTCATTATATCCTTTTTCAACAAACTGCGAAGAGAGTCTATCGCACACTATCACCGATCACAACGATCAGCATAAACCGCCGCGCGGTTGCGGGGAAAGTCCTTTCGCCAACGACCTACCCGAAAGCGTGTTGCACCGCCGCGAGCACGCGCGCAAACGCGATCGGGTTAATGCAACAGTAGCGCGCTCTCGCTTATCATCACTAACTTTTGTTTCCCGGCACGAGTTCTCCGCTGTTTATGTATAGCCACCATTCATTGTCACTGTCATCGAATAGCAACACCCGTTCCGGTTCCGACCACGCGATAGTCCTCAGTAAGCGAGTGTCTTCACTGAGCACCGTTGTTTGTGATAGTGTCGCTACGTCAACCTTGATGATGGAAAACATCAAGTCCCCACTGCACGCGCCAATTTCTGCGGTCATAAGCAGGGAATTGCTGTCTGGCGACCAAATCAAGTTCGACTTGTACACAAGAAGGTCTGGATACTGAGCATCAATATCAAATCCAATTTGACGTTCAGCACCCGACGCCATATCCCGCAATACCAGTCCGCCCTGAGAGTAGGCCAGGTATGCCAGGACTTTTTCATCTGGCGATACCGCCAGCCAGTACCCTACTTCTTGAGTGACTTGCCCAACTTCACCTGTGTCCAGGTTAATGCGCCATAAATCTGAACCGCGAAAGTTTTGCGCAGTAAAACATCCGTCGCCGCTATACTGATGGGAAAAGTAAAGATGGTTGGTACCCCAGTGCAATGGGATAGGCCAGTGATACGCTAAACCGTCCTGTTGAATCTTGTCTTCCGCAGTCCATCCAATAGTAGCATCTTTGGTATTTGTCACAATAAGAACTTGCTGAATGTCTGACTCTGAAAGCCATCTTTGTAACACGGATGCTGTCCATCTTCCATCTGTGGATGTATAAGAATCCTGCAATTTAAGGGGTGGAAGAGGCGTTGCTATTAATGTTGTTGGCGTTGCGGTTGGTATATTCAACGGAGTAGTCGTTGGTTGTATAGAGGGACTTGGCGTATGTATGACTACACTTGTAGCCGTTGGTTGTACAGTGGGTTCTGGCGTGGGTATAACCTCACTTGTAACCGTTGGCAAAGGTGGTGGCGTTGTATTGGCAACACAGCCGCCACAAAGAGAGAACAAGCAAAAAAAATATAACAAAAGTCTTTTTTGTACATACAATTATCCTTAAGTCATTACGCGCTAACATGTATTTATAGATTACAACCAGCTCAAAGCTCTAATCCCGTCTGCTCATCCTCAAACACAAACTTCGTCGGATCCTCCGCGAAACGGGTCCAGGCCAGTGCCATAGACGGGGTGATGGCAAAAATCCCGTCCTCATCCCACTGCGTTGGCTCCGGCGCGTAGCCTATCGCCGCATACTTAGCTTTGTAGCCTTGCGACAACTTCACGCCCAATTCCGGCGCGGGATGTTGCACCAACTCGACGACGCCCTCCACAATCACGACATCGTCGCCGCTTTCCAGATGAAGAGAGACGTGAGCGTTCTCGGCAATGTTGCGGGCGTGGCGGGTCTTGGCGCTGCCGTCAAAATAGAGCTTATCATCCACCCACACGCCCCACTTGGGGATGACGTGAGGCCGCCCGTCGGGACGCACCGAACAAAGCCAATAGTTTTTGGCATCCGTCAATCGCTGTACCACGTGCGCCCACGTCAATAGGGCGGTCGGATGCTCTACATAGCCCGGTGGAAAAAACGGACGCATGACTTTGGGTTCTCTCATCGTCGCACCTCCTGCTTTGCACCTGCTCCCATTATAAATCCTTCTGTCAAATTGCGAATTTGTAACTTCTCTGTGGCGGGCGTACGCCCGCCAACGAAAAATATCCCTTTCTTTGCGGCTTTAGCCGCGCTTCTACCGAGGACGGGCCGTTAGCCCCGGGCGCCAGACTCGCCCAACAAGGTCATAAAGTGGACGAGCGTTTCCAGCCCTTTGGCAAAGTTGGGCAGGTGAAATTTCTCGTTGGGGGAATGGAGGCGGTCGTCCGGCAGGCCGAAACCCATCAACACCGTGTCAATGCCCAATTCCTTCTGGAAGGTAGCGACAACGGGGATGGAGCCGCCCTCGCGCATCAGCACCGGCGCGACGCCAAACGCGCGGCGGTAAGCCTCGCGGGCTGCCAGCATTGCCGGGCTGTCGCGGCGGACGATGGCGCCGTTGCCGCCGTGCAAGTCGCGCACTTCCACGGTGACGGACGGCGGCGCGATCTGCTGGAAGTAAGCGGTAATCAGGCGGGTGATCTCCGCCGGGTCTTGATCGGCGACGAGGCGCATGGAGAGCTTGGCAAAAGCCTGGCTGGGCAGCACCGTCTTGGCGCCGCGCTCGATGTAGCCGCCCCAGATGCCGTTCACGTCCAGGGTGGGCCGCGCCGTGGTGCGCTCGACCACCGTGTAATCCGATTCGCCCCACGCCGCCCTGACGCCGGCCTCCGCCAGCCAGTCGTCGTGCGAGAAAGGAACCCTGGCCAGCTCGGCGCGCTCCGCGTCATCCAACGAGCGCACCTTGTCGTAGAAGCCAGGGATCAAGATATGTCCATCCTCGTCCTGTAGCTGCGCGATCATCCGACACAGTACGTTGAGGGGATTGTTAACTGCGCCGCCGTAGATGCCCGAGTGGAGGTCGTGATCCGGGCCGGTGACGGCGACCTCGACGTAAGCCAGGCCGCGCAAGGCGTAAACCAGCGCGGGCATGTCCTTGCCGAGGATGTGCGAATCGGAAATCACGGCCACGTCCGCCGCCAGAAGATCGGTGTGCGCCCGGATGAAGGGATCGAGGTGCGGGCTGCCGATTTCTTCTTCGCCCTCGAAGAGGCACTTGAGGTTGACCGGCGGCGTGCCGGCGGTCGCGTGGAACGCCTCAGCAACTTTAACGTAGAGGAAAGCCTGCCCCTTATCGTCGGACGCGCCCCGCGCATAGAGGTCGTCGCCGATGACGGTTGGCTTGAAGGGCGGCGTGCGCCACAAGTCGAGCGGATCGGCCGGCTGCACATCGTAGTGGCCGTACACCAGGACGGTGGGGGCTTCCGGGCCGGCGGCCAACCATTCGGCGTAGACGACGGGATGACCGTCCGTCGGCATGATGTCGGCGCGCGGGAATCCGGCGGACAGCAGTTGCTCCCGCAGCCAGCCGGCGGCGCGCACCATGTCCGGCTGATGTTCTGGGCGGGTGCTGATGCTAGGGATGGATAGGAAAGTTTTTAATTCGGTGAGAAATCTGGGGTAATTGGCGTGAATGTACGCTAAGGTTGACATCATATCCTCCTCGGGAAATAACAGGATTTACGGAATGGTAGGATCAAAAAATCCGTTTCAATCCGTTGAATCCGTTGACAAATTTTCATTATGGAGACTGTATCAGTAGTTACACGGCGGGCGCAATGCAGTCCGGCGTGTCGTTCATCGGGCTGTTGACCAGGCGGGAAACGGCGTAGGCGGTCATCGGCTCGGCGGGATAAGGTTTGAGCAGGGTGTTTAAGGCGAAGGGCGGCGTCGCCGGGTTGAGCCATTGCGCATAGGCCTCCGGCGGCAGAATCACCGGCATCCGGTCGTGAATGGGGGCGACGAGCGCGTTGGGGCGGGTGGTGATGATGGTGCAGGAATGGGTGAGCGACTCCTGCGGCCCCCAGGTTTCCCACAGACCGGCAAAGGCAAAGGGCTGGCCCGACGCCATGCGGATGTACATCGGCGTCTTGGTCTTGCCGTCGGCCTCCGCGCGCCATTCGTAGAAGCCATCGGCCAACACCAGGCAGCGGCGCTGCTTGAAGGCCGCGCTGAACGCCGGTTTGTTCGCCACCGTCTCGGCCCGCGCGTTGAAGAGGGTATTGCCCACGTCGGCCTCTTTGGCCCAGAAGGGGATCAATCCCCAGCGGAAGAAAGCCACCTGGTGGTCGCCCGTGTTGGGCACGACGGCCACGGGCTGCGTCGGCGCGATGTTGTAGCGGGGAGACATCTCCTGGGGGAAGATGAAGTCGGGCCACGCTTCTTGTAAGTCCGATAAAGACAACCACAGCGAAAAACGTCCACACATAAGCGCACTCCTCAAAAGATAGCAGGATTAACAGAATGTTAGGATTAAAAACTCCGGTTTCTGACCACAGTGGTAAAAATCGCGCCGGAGTAGAGTCTCCGGCGCAGGGTGATTAGAGGGCTTCAGCAATGGTTATTGCGGTTCGGCGACTTCAAACGGCACAGCCACGGGAAGTACCGACAACGCCGTCAGGTCAGCTTGCGCCCAGGTATCGGCGGCCAACCACTGTTTACCGTCCACAGAGACGCCGTTCACCCACACTTCCCAATGCAAGTGGGAGCCGGTGGAAAGGCCGGTGTTCCCAACTTTGCCGATAACGTCGCCGCGCTGCACGTGTTGCCCCACCTTCACGTTGCTCTGGGAAAGGTGCCAGTAGCCTGTCACCAGGCCCCAGCCGTGGTCAATGAGGATGGCGTTGCCGCGCGCTTCCAGTTTCTCGGTCAGCAGCACGACGCCGCCGGCCGGCGCCACCACCGATAACCCCGTCCACGCCCGGTAGTCCACGCCGGAATGGTAGCCGTTCACCAGCCCGCCGTAGGAACGGCGATCCCCGTAATCCGCCGAAACGGACACTTTTTGGGGCAGGGGAAAATCCAGGGGGAACTGCCATTGGCGTTCCGGGGTGCGGATGACCCGCCAGTTCGCCAGATAATCTATTTCGCCCTGCATCAGGGCTGCATCCATCAACTTATTGAGCGCGGCCGGTGGGTTGATCACCTGATAGCCATAGCGCCCGGCAGCTACTTTCAGGGGAACTCTTAAGAACGTTTCCAGGCCATCCGTGATCAACCGCACCACGATTTCATAGTCGCCGGCGTCGCTCAAAGCGGAAACGCCCAGCAGGACGTACAGGTGCGTGCCATCGTCCGTATAGCACGGCTCGGTCTGGCCCAGGTAGGTAGCCTCGCACGAGGCCGGCTCCGCCGTTTCCAGGGATAAGAGCGCGGTTTTGCCCCGCACGAGGGGTTGCGGCGTCAGGGACAGATTCACCAGAGGATAAGGAAAGCAATTTTGCATCTCGGCGCCGGGTAACAGAACTGCGCCGCCCACATGGAGTGGGTCAGGGTTGTAGCGAATGACTTCCCAGAGAGCGCGCCCGGTCTGCACGGCCAGCGACAGCCGCGTATCCTGGGCGTGAGCGGCCAACACCGTCTGTGGGCGGGTCGGCAACGGCATGGTCACGGCCATTCCGGCAGATAATTGTGTGGGATTCAGAAGGTGATTGTGTTGGGCCACAGCCTCCCACGACATCCCACTGCGCTGTACCAGGCAGGCAAACGTTTCCGCGGGTTGCAGAACGTGGGTCTTCCAGTCAACCGCAACCACAGGTGAAGCAGCGATAGCGACCGTCTGCGCACCGCCCCGGGCAGGCGGGGCAGGCTCTTGAGCGAAGGCCGGTAAAACGGGACTTAACACACCATACAAAAGCAAGATGATCAGAAGTCTACGCAGCATAAGACCCTTCAGGAAGTTGGCTTAAGGATACAAGTTCAAATTCTAACTTACCGCATCAAAACTCTATGATAAGCCTAAAAAACAAAATGTCAAAAGAAATTCCCAATAATCACGGCTAAATCACCCGCCCTTCCTGGGTGGCGCGCTGGTCGGCCATACTACCAGAAAGGATACCGAGCAGTAAGCCGATAAGCCCCCCCACCAAAAACAGCGGGATCGGGCTGATCATTAAAAAGCCTGCCATAGCGCCCAAAACAATACCGATGACGAGGCCATACAACGCCCCTTTGCGCGCATAGTAGTTGGGCGGAGCGAGACGATAATGTTTTACAAAATACTCACTCATTTCCGCCAGCATTTTCCGGTGGTATTGCCGCTGCGCTTTTGAACCGGGCAGCTCGCCCATTTCTTCCTGCAAGCGGTTCAGGGTGTGCTGGAAGCCACGGCAGGTCTCGGAACGGTCGGAGCCGTCGCGCACCCGCCGCGCCAGGCGCAGGATGAAGTCTATCTGATATTGCGCCTGCTGTTTGTCGCTAAATTGGGACTTACGCTCCTCGATGGCGCGCGTGAAGTGGGTATACCACAGATCGTCTTTGTACATTCCGCCTCCAGAGCCGGTCGCCAGATTCAACGACAGCGTCGCCCCAAAAATCTGCTTACTCCGCTAAATCCGCTGACGAAAAAGGGAATTTTGACGCGTGTATAGTATAGCATGACTTTCTTTGAGAATAAACCAGAAAAAGTATATAAAAAAGATAATATCCCTTGACGGCAGCATGGGGTATGCTATAATAATGTTGATTGATGGCTTTTTTAAGAAAACCATCATAAAAATTACTTAAGGGGGTTTGAGACATGGCATTGCTTAATAATGAAATCGTTCAGCAGGTTCAGCAACGGTTGGCCGATCTACCCGATCCGGTAAAACTGATGGTTTTCACTTCACCAGACCATTGCGACTACTGCAAGGAAATCGTGCAGTTGGCCGAAGAGGTTGCCGCCACCTCCGATAAACTCACGGCGGAAGTCTACGACATTCGGCAAGCGCCGGAACAAGCCCAAGCCCTGAACATCACCATGGCCCCAGTGATTGCGATGGTTGGCGCAAAGGACTATGGGCTGCGTTACTACGGCATCCCGTCCGGCCACGAGTTTTCGACGTTGCTGGCTGGCATTGAGCGCGCCAGCTACGGCAAACCCGACCTGGATGAGCAGACGAAGACCTACCTGGCCAGTCTTAGCCAGCCGGTGACGCTGCAAGTCTTCGTCACCCCCACCTGCCCCTACTGCCCGCGCGGCGCGATTCTGGCCTACGATATGGCCGTCGCCAGCGACAAGGTTGTCGCCGAAGTGGTGGAGTCTATGGAGTTCCAGGATTTGGCGATGCAATTCAACGTGATGGGCGTGCCGCTCACCGTCATCAACGGCAAAGAGCGCATCGAGGGCGCCGCGCCGCCGCCAATGGTGGTGGATGCTATCAAGAAGGTCCTGGCCTGAGATCGTGGGGAGCACCTATGTTTGATTTCACCCTCACAGAAGAAAGTTCTGCCACCGCGCCTAGCGGCGGGCTGTACGATGTCATCATTATCGGCGGCGGCCCGGCCGGGATGACTACCGCAATTTATGCGTCGCGGGACGGGATGAAGGTGCTGGTATTGGAACGCGAGAGCACCGGCGGGCTGGCCGCCACCACCGAGAGGATCGAGAACTACCCCGGCTTCCCGGATGGCGTCAGCGGGATGGAGTTGATGGAGCGTTTCCGCAAGCAAGCGGAGCGGTTTGGCAGCGAGATTGTCGAATTTGATGAGGTAGCCAGCGTGGAGCCGGTGGAAAAAGGTCTGATCAAAGTTCACACCGCCGAAGGCCACGTCTATGAGGGCAAAACCGTTGTGGTAAGCACCGGCAGCCGGCCCAAGAAGCTCGGCATCCCCGGCGAGGACGAGTTCTACGGGCGCGGCGTGTCGTACTGCGCGACCTGCGACGGACCGTTCTTCAAGAATAAAAACGTGGTCATCGTCGGGGCGGGCAACTCCGGTCTCCAAGAAGGGCTGCAAGTCCTGGAATACGCCAAGAGCGTGACGTTCATCGAGTTCCTGCCGTACACGCGCGCGGAGCAGATTTTGCAGGATCGGGTCAAGGCCAGCCCCAAGACCACGCTGCTGTTCAATCATCGCGTGGCCGCCATCCAGGGCCAACAGACCGTCACCGGCGTTGTTGCAGTGGATCGGGAAAGCGGCGAAGAAAAGCTCATTCCGACCGACGGCGTCTTCATCTACGTGGGGTATTCGCCCATCAGCCAGTTTGTGACCGATCTGGTGGAGACGAACCGGTGGGGTTACATCGTCAGCGACGCGCGGATGCGCACGAAGACGCTGGGGCTGTACGCCGTCGGCGACGTGCGCGCGGACAATCCGGCGCAGCTCACCGTGTCGGTGGGCAACGGGACGATTGCGGCGCTGGATATTCGGGATTTCATCCGAGAACTCAATAGTTAGGCCAATGGCTCAACGGATTGAACGGATTCAACGGAAAATCCGTTGAATCCGTTCAATCCGTTGAGGTTATTTTCAAACAGGGGGAATTATGCAGCCAAATCTCAGTGATCGAGAGAAATTGTTGCGCACCATTTTCGGTGTGTATTTGATGTTGTTGGGATTTCTTTTCATCCAAGGCGTCGCGGGTATCCTGTTGGGCATTGTGGGGTTGGCACTGCTGGCGACGGGCGCGCTGGGCTGGTGCCCGCTCTACGTCTGGCTGAAACGCTCCACCGCTCCGGCCATGTCGGAAGAACCGGCCGGTGAGGATAAGGCATGATGTTGCTCAAGGACATCGCCCAAAGTCAGGCGCAATCCACCGCGCCGGGGATCGGCATCCACTGGCTCATCACCCGCAAGGAAGGCGCGCCCAACTTCACGATGCGCGTCATCGAGATCGCGCCGGGCGTGGTGTTTGCACCCCACCAGCATCCCTACGAGCACGAGATTTACGTGTTGGAAGGGCGGGGCGTCGTCACCAATCCGGCGGGCGATGTGGGGGCTATGCAGCCGGGCGTCTATCTGCTGGTGCCGCCGGACGAGCCGCACGGCTATCGGAACACCGGCGAGCAGACGTTAAAGTTCATCTGCGTTATTCCCAATCCGCAGGAGGCATGAGATGGCAAACGTTCAAGTGAGCTGGATCGGGCCGGGATTGCGGATGATCGGCGACGTGGAAAACGGCCCGGCGATTATCCTGGATTCCAACCACCCGGAGTACGGCAGTCACACCGGGCCTTCGCCGATGGAACTCATTCTGTTGGGGTTGGCGGGCTGCACGGCCATGGATGTCATCACCATTATGGAAAAGAAGCGGCAACCGTTGACCAATTTGCAGGTCAAGGTGGCGGCGGAACGCGCCGAGACGCATCCGATGGTGTACACCCAGATCCACCTGGAATACATTGCCTATGGCAGCGGGGTGGACGAAGCCGCGCTGGCGCGCGCGATCAAGTTGTCAGAGGAAAAGTACTGCTCGGTCAACGCGATGTTGAGCAAAACGGCGGAGATCACCACGTCCTATCGCCTTGTCGCAGCGCCCAATCCGGGGAAGCCCGGCGCCATAGCGCCCAGCAGCGACTAACCTAATAAAAACAGAGAGAGGCAACCCGAAGGTTGCCTCTCTTGCTTTTCCAGGCAAAGCTACAGTTGGAACGCGCCGCGCGCTCTGACGATCTTCTGGTGATACCCTTTGGTGTAAAGCAGCAGGCGGCGCTTGGCCTCTTCCCATTGCAGAGATGTAAGGAACAACTCCATGGTTTGAAAATCATCTCCCACGATGCCAATGCTCACCTGCGGCCAATCGCCATATACGGTGTACCAGGCCTCAGTCAAGCGCAGTCCCGCCTGCTGCAATATCGCCGGGAATTCCTGCGTGACAAAAGAGAAGTAGTCCTCTTCCTGACCCGACTTAATATCCCAAGTCAACAACAGTTTGACCGGTGCGCGCACGGTTCACTCCATAAAAAAGGTGATGAGAAATGGATAACGGGAAACCGGCCATTGGCAAGAGGAATGAGGGGCTGCGACGGCTTCTTGATTGCCAATTTTAGGCTTCGGATTTCCACGCTCTCACCCTCAGTCTATCACAAGGCGGGATTTTTAGCAATTTCTGTCCAAAACAAAGGGCCGGAGATAAACTCCGGCCCTGAGTATGCTCAAGCCTGGCCCTGACTACTGCGTATTCCGCAGCACCAGCGGTAGGTAGATATAATGACCGCCTGACGTAATCGTGAAGGTTGCCGACACGATTGCCGAGGCATGGAGTGGATCGTCGCTGGTGATCTGCAAGTTGGCCGTGTAGGTATTGGCAGTCAAACCGGCCGGGTCAAAACTGACGATCACGTTCGCCTGACCTGACGGCGCAGTGGTCTGTGGGTCGCTGACGGAAACTGCCAACCAGTCCGCCGTGCTGCTGATACTCCAGTGCAGGTCGGCCACAGCGGCTGTGTTCTGAATGGTCAAGGAGCGCGTCAACACAGCGGTTGAACCCTCCGCGGCTTCCGCTGCAAGGCTGGTCGGCGCCCAGGCCAACGTGGGCGCGAGGATATTCAGCGTCACATCCACCACCACCGGCGCGTCATTCCCCGTGATCACCAGGGTCGTCGTGTACGTCGAACCCGGCATCAGGCCAGCAGCGTCGAAAGCCAGCTCGACGCGATCCTGCTCCCCTGGCATAAGAGTGCCTGAAGCCTGGGGCAACAACAACATCATCGTGCCCGGTATCAGGGTTGGCGTCAACCATGCGCGCTCCGGCGATTCGGCCAGGTCCCAGTTCAGGATGTCTGTGGCTCCCGCGCCGTTGGAGATGGTCAATGTCCGCGTAGTGTAGCCGTCGGCGAGCAGTTCCACGGTCACAGCCATGGCCGACACCTGGAGATCAGGCTCGCCGGTGACGGTGATGGGGTACGTTTCGACCACAGAGCCGAGTTGATTCGTGGCGGTCATGATCACCATGTAGGTGCCGCTCATCTGATAGGTCGTGTTGACCAGCCCAGAGCTTGGCAGCGTCCCACTGGCAGAAGCGCCATTCCCAAGGGTGATGACGAAGTTGATCGGGGCGGAACCCTCAGCGCCCAGATTGAAATAGACCTGCTTGGGCGCAACATAAGGCGGAACACCACTTTGAATGGTCGGTTCCAACACCAGGTTGTGGGGAGCCGTGCCGCCCACAAACACTACATTGCTCGCTTCCGAGGGCGTCTGATCGCTCCATCCCCAGGCAACATTCGAGAACGTCGCCCCCTGGGGCAAGGCGCCCAAGCGCGCTACAATCTGGAGGGTATGCGTCGCTACATGCTGATCAATCGGACCTACGGTACAGGTCAAGGTTCCCCCGGTGAGCGTCGCCGGGATACTGCCCTCGCTATGCACGCAACCGGGCGCGCTCTGGACGGTGAGATAGTTGTCAAGGGTATCGGTGAGGACCACATGCGTCAGAGTACCCCCACCGATATTTTCCAAGACAAGTGTATAGGTAATCAGCGCATTGGCCGCAAGCGACGGCGCGGAAACCGATTTCACCAAACGCAGGTCGTGATCATTGATGGTCACATCCACCGGGTAGAAGTATTCCGTCTCGTCATCCGGCTGCGCGTCGTTGAGGCGGCGGGAGCTGATTTCCAGGTCGCCGGCGTCAAAGACGACCCACTGACCCGGCTCGTCTTTGGCTCGCACGGTCAAATGGACCACGCCGCCGCGCCCAGCTCTCAGATCGCCAATCTCCCAGGTAACGATGCCGCCCGCTTCTGCACCTTCAGGCGCGCTGACAAAACTTACCACATTGGTAGGCAGATGAACCTTGAAGACCACATCATTTGCCGTAGCCGTGCCCCGGTTCTGGTAAGCTAATTCATACGTGATGAGATCGTCCGGCGCAACGTTGTTGTATTCAGGATGCGCCACCACCAACGTCTGCGTCAGGCTCAGGCGCGGGCGCGAAATCACCAATGGCACATCCACGGTGCCAGGGCGATAGGGAACGGTTCCATCCCCATCACTGCCCGTGGTATTGACGATCACGGTATTCTCAGTACCGGCCACGGTTCCCCAAACTTGCACGCTGCCACTGCCGTCGATCGCGAAGGACATACACTTCCAGTAGACATCAGTGCCGCCGGAGGCGCCTGGTTGTGTGCCAAAAGTGGAGCCGGCCAAGCAGCCGCTGATGTCACTTTGTGTGTAGCCTTCCAAGACGATGCCAGAAGGCAGGCGATCTGTGATGACCGCATTCTGCACCGGCGCTTCCCCGGTGTTGGTGTAATAGATCGTGTAGGTCAAAACACGGCCGGGGAAAGCGATGACATCGCTGGGGAGTTTATAGGTCTCAATACTGCCCTTCCAGAGGTCATGCTTAAAGGTGGGGACTTCATGGATCTGATCACAGGCAATATCCAGGTAGTTCTCGTAATGGTCAGCGTTGACATCAACCCGCAAAGTCAATTCGCTGGGCGTGACTATCTCGCCCGGGGCAAGGGAGAAGGGATTGTTAACCCAAGTCGCCGCAGCATTGCCCAGGTCGGTCCAATCGCTGCCCCCGGACAGGAAAGACAACTTGCTTCCTTCCCAGGTGTCCGTAATGACACAGCCGGTAGCTGTAAAGTTCCCCGTATTCTGCACAGTAAAGTTATAGAGCACCGGGTTGCCCGCATCGGGAGCCGTCGTGGAGGTACTTGTTTTCATCATGACCGCCTGCGGTCGTAACACATCCACCACCACACTGTCGGTCTTGGAGGTTGCGCCCTCACTTGCCAGTTCCACGAGGCTCTCCAGCTCAGCCACTGCGTAATTCAAGGGGGCCTTTACCCGCACGGTCACCTGAATCTGCCGCAGGGTGTTGGCCGGCGCCAGGCCCGTGAAAATGTGATCCGAGCCATCCGACTGCGTCGCGTCCCCCGTAACCGAGACAAACGTAAGGTTGGGATCGTAATCAAAAGTCAGCGTGATGGGGCGATTGGTCGGGCCAACATTGGTATAGACCACCGTGTAGACAAACTGGTCGCTGGCATACGTAGACTCCGGCCCGCTGACCTCTACCATCAAGTTAGCCACATCCAAGGGAGTCACCACCACCTGCTCGCGTGCAGGCGCAGTAGTTTCGAGACTATCCCACAGCATTTGGTTGGTCAGCGTGATCACGCCATCGGGCAGCGGATCCTGTACTTGCAAGGTCAATAAGATTTGCCCACTGGTGTTCGCTACACTGCCGATATCCCACATCAACTGGTGGTTGTCGGTGTCTACCATGTCCGGGGCGGGCGTCGCGCCGCGATAGGTCAAGTAGGTATCGTAAGTATCCGTGATGACCACACCCGTGTAATCGTTGATGCCGCTGCTGTCTGTATAAGCTAACGTATAGGTGATGTAATCGCCGGGTTCAACGACCAATTGCCAGGGCGTATTGGTCGCTTCCAGGCCCAAGATTCGCATACATTGCGCGCCGCAGTTGACCGGATCGGGAATTCCGTCCGGAACCAGGCTGTAGTGACGCTCGCCCTCAACCTCGCCAGATTTCGTGGTGTAGTCGGCGATCGTAGCATGGTTCGTCACGTACCCAGGGACCACGGCATCCGTCACGTCTGCGCGATAATCCAAGCTATAGGCGGCGCCTTTCGGCACCCCATAGAGCGTCCAGCAAATTGTCCCGCCACTCCCCAGCGCCGGGGGCGTGTAAGCAGGACAGGTCGCCGCCGGGGCGCACCCATTATCCTGACCAAAGACCAGACCCTTGGGCAAGGTATCACATACCTTTAACTCATGCGCCCGAATCGCTGTGGCGGCATTCCCGGCGCCGTTGTTGGTGAACGAGATCCGCAAGTTAACCGTTCCGCCGACCTCGCGCGGAATGTTCCCATCCGTGCGGGTGGTGGCGAAATTATCGGCCATAAACGGCTGAATGACATTGAAGTTAGCGTTGTCAACTTTGTTGGACACAGTGTAAGACGAACCCGCCGGCGCAGTCCAGCGCACGATGACGCCGGTATTGGCAATCGCGGTTGCAACCGCAGCCTTCATGTTCGCCGCGGTTTCATGAACCGCCTTATCCCGGAAATCCCAACCGGTGTTGAGCGTGACAAACGTTGCCGTTACCCAACGAGGCGTTGGACTCTGCGCCAGAGTCGCCAGGCTCCACCCCAGACTCTCGTGATATTCACCAGAGGTTGCCGGCCCTTCCGCTACCCGTTGGTCAACCAGGGTGCCGCCTACTACCGCCAACGTGCCCGGCATGTAACGGAAGCCCAGCGGCAAGGTATCGGTAAGTATCGGGGATTGTAGCGTCGTGTTGGCGCCCTGCTTGAGCACCACAGTGTACGTGACGCGGTCGCCCATCGTCACATTGGTGCCAGGGGACGCGGTCTTGACCAGGGCCACTCCAGGACGTAAGACGCCGTCAAGACGGTACCCCAGGTAACGCCCTTCACCGATCACGTCACCGGCGAATGTATCATAGCGCATCGCCGCGGTGTAGGTAAATTCACGACCAATGGTAAATGAGCCAGCCAGAGTGGCCGTCACGACCGCCTGCCATGATTGGTTGGCAGCCAGGGCATTGGGCAAATTCCACACAACGTACGTCACTCCCCCAGGGCCGGCAGAGACTGCGCCAGCGCCGGTGTTCTGCCCAGACGAGGTCTGATGAGTGAGACCTGGCCCCAACGTGGCCGTGAAAACCCCATCATAGGCGACGGGCCGATTGCCATTGGCGCTGTTGAAGATCAAGCGCACCTGTCCGTTTCCTTCGCCAATACCGTTGGCATCGAGATACACCGGGTTGCCAAAGGAGAAGGTTACCTCTGGGCGCACCAACTCGATTTGCGAAGCGGGCGTCACATCCGAAAGGAAATGGTAGGCCGGCGCACAAACCGTCTCGTTACACCAACGCAGAATGGCCTGCGCTATTTGATCAGTCCCATGCGTGAGATCGTCGCCAGTCACCGGACGACGCTGCGATTGCCGGGCATAAATGGTGATCGCCACCGTCTCGGTAATGGCCGAAGCGTCCCGATCACCGAGATTGGGGAAGGTCACCAACACCCCCTCATAGTTGCCGGTAGGGATGGCCGTGTCATACCCTCGCAGTGTGGCAGCAGTGCCGGTGTACACATTGGCCCAGGCAGGCTCCGAAGCATAGGGCGACAGACCTAAACGCAGCACGACCTTGGGCGTCACGGTATAAACTGCCATCCCCTGGGGGATGGGGTAGTTCACAGTCACCGTGACCAGCTCGCCCGCGACAGCCGCCTGGATGGGATTATTGGGCACCACCAGAGAAGTTGTCGTCTGTTTTGAGGCCGTGGTGTTGCGCACGTAATGGGTGCCGCTACGCGATGGCGTCGTGCTTGCCCCATCAAGGTCTAGCTGGGCGCTATAGGTCAGTTGATCATGCACCACGGTTCCCACGGCCAACTGCGCCGTCACGGTATAGTTGACATTGGAACCCGCAGAGAAATTGGTAAGCGCCCAGGTAACAATGTTACCATTCACAGCGTAGTTGGGAGTGGCCGAGACAAAGTCCATCTGCGTGGGCAAGGTGAAGGTCAAGACGCCATTTGCCGGGTCGCCCGTATTGCGGAAACGGATAGTATATTGTACCAGGGTGTCCATAGCCACATCCCCGGTAGGAGCAACCTGAATAGCATCCATCGCCGGCGTGGGCGCCCAGAAGGGGGCCGCCCATCCCCCTCCGCTCCACAACGCCAGGCCCATCAACGTGAAAGCCAACACGAAAACGAAGCTGATCCCTTTTAAGGGGACCGAGTGACCCAAAACACTCAAGGCATTTCTACGAGCTAACATAGTATCCTCCTATTTGATATCGTTGGTGACTCCCTTGAAAATAGCCACAGAGATCACAGAGTTCACAGAGAAAACCCTTTGTGTCCTTCGTGTCCTTTGTGGTGAAAATTTTCATCCAACCGCTGGTGAACCGCCGGTTAATGATGAATTCCTCTGAAAATAGCCTCAACGGATTGAACGGATTCAACGGAAAAATATCGTTAAATTCCGTTACATCCGTTGAGAAAGTTTTTTCATCCCACCGCTGGTGAACCGCCGGTTCATGATGAATTCTTCTGAGAGAAATTCCCGCCCCATTCCACTCACTGGTCCAACTGACCGAGAAGTTGTTGGGCTTCCTGCGCCCACACTTCAGGTGGATTGGTATCCAAAAAACGCTGGAGTGTCTCCCTAGCCTGAGCGTTTTGCCCGGCCACGGCATAGGCGCGCCCTAAAGCAAACAACGCCTCGCGCATATCAGGCGACTGCTCCAGGGCCTCCTCCAACAAGGCAATCGCTTCGTCCACCCGGTTTTGGAAGATGTGGATGTTCGCCAGGCCGACCAAAGCCTCCGGCTTATTGGGCGCAGACTGTAAAGCCAGCTCAAACTCGGATTGCGATTTAGCAAGGTAGTCCGCATCCGGTTGGAGCGCGCCCGCCGGGAATGCCAGCACCAGGTAGGTGGCGCCCAACTGATAGTGCGAGTCAGCATCCTGCGCATCAATGGCTAACGCCGCTTGAAATTCCGCCACCGCCGTGGTCAAATCCCCCAACTGATAAGCCAGAACACCGAGGTTGTGATGGACTGCCGCACCGCGTCCCGGGTCAAGGGCCAACGAACGGTTAAAGGATTCTCTGGCTTTGTCGTACTCTTGCAGGTTAAAACACGCCAACCCCAGCAAAAAATGGGCCTCAGCATCCTTATCATTCTGCGCAACGAGCTGTTCCAATGTTGCCTTAGCCGCAACAAACTCACCAGCATCCAACTGTGCCTGAGCAGCCTCAATATCGCCCCCGATCACACTCGCTTCGGGTGTGGGCGTTTTTGCCGACCGCTGCAACAGCCATGAACCTCCGGACACCAAGGCCCCTACAACCAACACAATCGCAACCACACTCACCACAAGGCGTTTCTGCATAGACCCTCCTCTGTTTTATTCGTAAGATTATTTATGAAACTCAAATTTTTTGTGGCTCCAGCAGGACAACTTGAGTTTCTTCTGATTCACTGCCGGCGGTTACTTTCAAGCTAGGCTCGGTTGTGTACTGCGCAATCCCCATCTCTTTCAAAAAGCGCGTTACCGGCTCACGCTTGATAGCCAAGTTGGGGATCTCATACTGCATGGGCACCACAATGTCCGGCTCGATTAAGCTGACAACTTCCGAAGCCATTTCTGCCGTCATCCCTTTGGGAATCCCCACCGGCAGCAGCAACACCTGGACGCCGCCCATCATTTCAACCTGCGCCTGCGTCGGGATATTTCCCAACGCGCCCAGATGACAAATCACCACACCATTGACATTAAAAACGTATACGATGTTTTGCCCTAATTCGGCGCCTTGTTTGGCATCGCGGAAGGTGGCGATGCCGGTGATAAATAAACCGCCAACTTCATATTCACCTGGTCCGGCAAACGTATGCTCCACATTCCGCAAGCCCTTCCACCGCGCTTTTTCCGGTTCATCCATAAATGCACTGCTCGTCACCACTTCCGCCCGCGCACGGGGCAATACCAGCCCCGACTCATCCTCATTAAAGGGGTCGGTTACGACGGCGGGAAAACCGCGTTCGACAATGCGAAAACACCCCAAACCATACCATGTCAATTCCATTGACCGCTCCTATTCTTGTTAAGTTATGCTTTCCTTAGCATTATAATCAAAAAAAGAACCTAGCCAACTTTTACAGATCGTTTACAAAACAGCGTTATTCCCCCGGTCGAGGAGATATTTGACCTAAATTATGAAAATTTCCTTAGGTTTTTCTAAAAGGATTTGTACCATATCCCACTTGTGCTATAATTAAGTCAGGGAATGATTAGGAACACGCACAATATCTCCCCACATCCAGTTAACAAAATCAGGTGGCGTGGCTTTCACTGTTTTGAGGTGCCTATGTCACAATCGCCCATCAAATTTATCCCACCCAATCAATCCAACCAACTCACCGAGTTGGCCGAACGCGCCCGCGTAAGTTTGAGCCGGTTCGCCGGGCTGGAAATCGAATACAACGCAATTGGCCTGCAAATGTTAGATGAATGGATTGATCGTCACTTAAAGCAATTCCCCGAACCGTCCCAAGAAATTGTTATGGTATGGGGCGCCTTTCTTGGCGAAACGTTTCGACGCCGGTTCAACGGCGCCTGGGGTGTTCAAAGTGCAGGACGAAAACCACAACTTGGCGTCATTTGCCCCAGAGATGAAGATGACGGCATCGTCTTCACTGATGTGATGGATCAAATGCAGCGCCGCATCAAGATTGGCATGAATGAATCCCTTGCCTTTTACTATACCCTCAAAGGGGTGGAAATCAAAAGCTAACCGGCGCGGGAGCCTCTCAAGAGTGACTTATCTGTAAAAGAACTTTGCTGCCCCCAAACCGGCGGATGAAGCGGCGTCAGCCGGCCAGACAAGGCTCGTCTTCCTCCGGTTCGTCATCTTCGTCCCGCTCCCCCCGGGAACGGTCAGCGAACTCCCGCAAGCGCGCTTCGGCCATTGCGTGAAGCGACCCCTCCGGAAAGTTTCCCTCAGCATCCCGCACACCGGCCACCAGCCCGGTCAACAGTGACAATCCTTCATCCACCGTCGCCACCGCATAAACATGGAATTGTCCGGCGCGCACCGCCTCGACCACATCCTCCCGCAACATTAAATTGCGCAGATTAGAAATCGGAATGATCACACCCTGCGTGCCGGTAAACCCTCGGCTCCGGCAAATCTCAAAGAATCCCTCAATTTTTTCATTCACCCCGCCAATCGCCAACACCCGCCCTAACTGATCCACCGCCCCGGTGGCGGCCAAGTCCTGGCGCAGCGGCGCCAACGCAACAGCGGAAATCAAAGCGTACAGTTCGGCGGACGAAGCGCTGTCCCCCTCAATTTCATCGTACAGTTGCTCGAAACTCAAACTCGCCTCCAACGAAAGTGAATGTTCCGTGCCGTACTGCCCGCCAAAGTACCCCACCAGCGACAATACCCCTTTGCCGTGGATCGGGCCGCCCAACTGCACCTCACGCTGTACATCCAGAACATTGCCCCGCCCCACATACGCGCGCGCTGTAATGCGGCTGGGCATCCCGTAACTGTATCCCCCCATCGAGACGACCGACAGTCCGTTGATCTGGCCGACCGCGGCGCCTTCCGTCATCACGATCAAGCTATTCTCTAAGATCTCGCGGCGGATAATGTCCTCCGACAAACTCACCCGTCGCTTTTGCTGCGCCAGCGCGTGCCGTACATCTGCATAGCGGACAGATTCTTGCCCGGCGCGGCGCGCCCAATACACAGCCTCCCGCACGAGATCGGCAATGGGGCCGAAACGCGCGCTCAGCCGTTCCTGATAATCGGCCAGCCACGCGCCAAAATCCACCACCCGCGCCAGTGCTTCTGGTGTAAAAGGTAGCAGGGATTCTTCCGCACACAACGCGCGCACAAAACGTCCGTAAATCTGTTCAATCTCCGGCGTGCGCGGCATCGTCAGTTCAAACTCGGCCAAAACCTTAAAAAGCTTGGCAAAATCTTCGTCGTAATCATAGAGCGCATAATAAATTTCCGGCGCGCCCCGCAGGATAATTTTCGCCCGCAGGGGAATGGACTCTGGCTTGGGTGTCACCATACTGACCAATTGCTGGCTATCGGGCGATTCAATGCGCAGCGTCTCGGTCAACAAAGCCCGCTTCAGCTCAGCCCACATATGGGGCGATTCAAACAGAGCCTCCGCATCCAGGATCAAGTACCCGCCGTTGGCCAGATGCAATACACCAGGGCGAAGCAGAGTATGATCGGTCATCGTTGAGCCATGGCGCATATCGTATTCAATACGCCCAAACAGCTTCTCATACGTTGGCATCTCCTCAACGATCACCGGCGCTCCCTGCGTCTGCCGGTGATCCACAAATAGATTGACACGATAACGCTGCGCCAGAGGCACATCTAATAACGAAGCGCGCTCCTGCGCCCCTTCAGCCTCTCCATCGCGAAACAAATCCAGACGTTGAACAATATCCTGGCGCACTTCCGCCAGATATTCTTTGACCTCCGCATGGGTGGCATATTTATCTTCCAACTCTCGCAGCAAAGGCTGAATGGTGAAATCAGCCACGCTACGGTCCAACGCTTCAATCTCGGCCTGTGCAGCGCGCTCGTGCTCCCGCAACCGGCGCAGCGCGGCGTCCAATAAACCGTCCAGCATCGCCATATCAGTCTCGATGCGCTCACGCACCTCTGCCGGCAACGCGTCGAAAGCCTCGGAGGTAAGCGCCTCGCCCTCGTGAAGCGGCGCAACAAACAGCCCTGAAGCCGACTGCATGAGCTTGAAGCCGTACTCCTGACAGGCACTCTCGACCCCCGACAGCGCCTCCTCCTGCACCCCTATGAACTTCTGCTCCAGCGCGTCCAGCGCTTCAGCATACTGATCGGTTTCGAAGGCGCGCACCAACCGTTCCGCTATCGCACTATTAAAGCGTTCCATATCATCGCGGAACTGCGCCCCTTGGCGCGGCGGCAGGCAGATTGCCCGCGGCGCGCGTGGGTCGGCAAAATAGTTCACATACACCCAATCGCCCGGCGTCGGTTCCTGCGCCGCCTGCTGCGCCACCAAGTGCTGCAACACCGAGCGGCGGCCCGTGCCCATCGGCCCGGTCACAAAAAGATTAAAGCCAGGGCTGCGAATATCCAACCCGAAACGGATTGCCTCCACCGCGCGCTCTTGCCCAATGATGTCAGGAATATCCAGCAACGCTTCATCCGCCGGTTCGACAAAACATGCCGGATCGCAGCGCCGGCAGAGAGCTTCTGGGGAGATTTCCAACAGATACTCGGTACTCTTCATAAATCCTCACATGATATAAATACAACAGGGCTAGAGGTGAAGTCAAGCAACCTCACCTATAGCCCTGTAATCAGTATAAAAATCTTGTGAAAGCCCCTGGTATTCGCCAGACCTTCACCAGAGTCATCACAGCGGTCAGCAGATTAACGCCGCCCCAGATGCATCGGCATGACAACGTGGACAAAGGCGTCGTCGCCAATGGCCTTGATCAGGCCGGGATTTGTGGGGGCATTCAATTCCAACGACACCTGCGGCATCGCCAACGCAGAGAAAACATCCGTCAAGAAGCGCACGTTAAAGGCAATCTCTAACTCCAGCGCCTCGCCCTCAACGTTAGCCGCCAGACGGGTAGAGCCTTGTCCAGACTCGGAAGAATCCGCCGAAACCACGATTTCACCAGGGGTAATGCTTAATGTCACGATATTCGCAGCGTCGCGGGCAAAAATAGCCGCCCGCTTGCACGCCTGCAAAATTTCCTCGCGCCCCAGCACCACGCGCGTGGTGCTACTCACCGGAATGATCCGCCGCACATCCGGGAAATTGGCATCAATCAACTGGGAATTGAGCACTGTGTCCTTGAGTTGGAAGAGAATCTGGTTGTGTTGATGCGTGGTTGAAATTGAGACCGGCTCCTCCTGGCTGCCGATAATGCGCAGCACTTCAGAGAGCGCACGGGCCGGGATGATAACGCTGAACGGCTGCGGGACGGGATGAATCAGCGGGATGCGGCGCATGGAAAGGCGGAAGCCATCAGCAGCAGCGAGGGTCAACGTATCCTCGGCAAACTCGGCCAAAACGCCGGTCAAAACGGGATGGCTTTCATCCGTTGAGGCGGCAAAGATGACCTGCCCCAATCCAAGGCGCAGGTCTCCCGCTTCTACAGCAAAACCGTTGCTCTCTTCGGGAGCCGGCACTACCGGAAATTCATCGGCGGCAATGCCCCGAAAGTTAGCCTTGACCGAACCACACGCCAACGCCAACGCTAATGATGGCTCATCCAGGGTTAGATCCACCTGATCAGGCGGCAGCGAATTAACCAAATCAATAAAGTTACGCGCCGGCACGGTCACAGCGCCGTCAGTCTCCACCCTCGCCCCTACCCAATGAACCACACTCAATTCGAGATTGGTGGTCGCCAGTTTGAGCTGCCCCCGGTCGGTTGCCAGCAGCACATTGCTTAAAATGGGCATAGTAGTCCGTGAGGGTACGGCCCGACCCACAATCCCCAAACCGCGCGCCAGGTTTTCTTGAAGACAAGAAAGTTTCATTGAGGACCTCCTAAGTGTTTAGTTACGCCAAGTATAATGGACAAATAACAAATAGCAAATAGCGAATAGCGGAGATGCCCTGCAATTCGTAATTCGTAATTCGTAATTCGTAACTTCTCACTCCTCACTTCTCACTCCGATCATCTCCGTCGCCGCCGTCGCCAGGCCGACAAGCAGCCAGAAGAGTGTGACTGAGTGGTGAAAGTCTAGGCTGAAGAAATAGTGATCGAACACGCCGCCGACCAATCCGCCAATGATGGCAGCATGGATGCCATACCACAGTGGCTCAAGCTCCGGGTGACACCCTACCGCAACGCGCCGCCGCCAAAAACGCGCCAGCACAGTCCCCATAATGACAAGAAAGGTGACCAACCCCACCAATCCCATCTGCGCAGCGATCAACAAGTACACGCTGGCGACGGCGACGTAAATATCAATATCCGGCGCGCCGGCGAATCCTACCCCCAACACTGGGTAACGCGCAATGAGGGTAAAGGTATCTTTATACTCCCCCATGCGCATCTGCGTGGAGAGGTCTTCCTGCAAAAAACCCTCAACGAAGTGCGTCACCAATCCCTGCGTCCATGGCAATACCAGGAAGAGGAGCAACCCCACCCCCATCAAGGGCAACAGCTTACGATAACGCAGCCCCGCAAGAACGGTCACGGCCACGGCCAGACCCAGCATCGAACCACGCGAGACGGTCAACCCCAAACCCAGACCCATCACCCCCATTGCGCCCAATAAAAGCCAGCGCGGCAAGAAAGGGCGGCGGGCAAACAGTTGCGGCGCCGCCATCGCCAGGGCCACGTTGAGCAGGCTGCCCAACACATTTGGGTGAACCGAAGTGGATGTCGCCCGTTGCATCAAAGTGGGATCATCGCGGATATACCACAGCACCCCCGACCCAGTGGGATATCCAAAGCGCCCCAGGGCGGACAAGATGCGAATCGCCAGCTCATCCGGCAGAAAATACAGGCCAATCCCCAACAACGCCGCCGCAGTCGCGCCCAACACCACCCACCGCATCAGGGAGCGCAGGCGGGCTACGTCGCGCACAGTGTTGACCACCAGATAGAACAGCGCAATACTGAGCAACACCTCGGCGAAATGGCGCACCAAATAACTGGTCAAAGCCCCGTGGGACAGCCCCGACACAAACGCGCCGATCGCCATCAACATAAACGCCAGTACCGCACCGCCCACCGGCGTCATCACAAAACGCTGCTCCTCTCCCAATATATAAGGTAAAGCCCATACCGCGAACAAGGCCAACAACGTCAAATCCAGAAACGTAGGGGTGAATCCCAAATCAAAGGGGACCGAGGCGAAAGGCAGCAGGGCGATAATGCCGATCACGCCCAGGTAGGCAATTTCAATATCGCGCAACACCCAGGCGACGTACCCTAACCCCACCAACAGCGCCAACACCGGCAGCGCGCCAACCTCGGCAATGAGCCACCCGCCCCCTACCCCAACCACCGCCATTGCCAGCAACAACGCGCCGACCAACAGCCAACGTCGCCGGGTAAACAACAGCCAGCGCGCTGGACTGTGTTCGAGCAAATCCTGGATCGTTATGCGCCAATTCGTCATTATGCGGACGATTATACTTTGCCAGCAGAGTGCGTCAAGAGAACAAACAGCACGCTGGCATGCCTCTAACACTTGCAAATATATAAGATTCGTGGTAATCTTCTCAATAGAAATGACCTTATTCATCCAAAAGGAGTGACTATGTCCAAGCAACTCAAGAATCTGGGCGACGATCTACTGGCCGGAGGTTTTACACTCTTTGCGCAATTTATGGTGAAGGCGCAGCCTATTTGGGACAAATACAAAATATGGATCAGCATTGCCCTGGGCGTTGCCATCGGGCTGGTTATCGGTTGGGGCCTCTTCCCGGTAGAATGGGAAAATGCCACCGCCGGGCACCTGTATGCCGATTACCAGGCTTATTATCTGGCCGCGGTGGCCGAGGATTATATTGAAACTGGGGACAAACAAATGGTTGTGAAACGGTTAGGGCTGGATTTACCCAAGAGCAGCCACATCCCCTGGTTAGCCAAGAAAACCACCCTCGACAACGACCTCAAACGAGCCATCACCAATGCCGAAACCTACAAACTCAGCACCAACAAAATTATCGCCTTGCAGCGTATGGCACAGGACATGCCGAATATTCGCGCCAGCATTGAAAAGGCAACTACCCCAAAAGGGTCGCCACTACAGGTCCTCGGCACACTCTTCCTCATTCTAGTGCTTGTGCTGGGGGTCGTGGCGGCGATCTGGTTCCTCGTCATCAACAAACGCCGCGCCCCTGAGCCGGAAGAAGCCTTTGAGCCGACGGAGTACGGCGCTGCCATAGAGGTCGAACCCGGTGTGGAACCGCCCGTCAAATCCTTCACCACCACCTACGTGATGGGTGATGATTTCTTCGACCCCTCTTTCAGCATCGAAATCGGGCCGGATTTCCTCGGCGAGTGCGGCATCGGCATTTCCGAGACCATCGGCGCGGGCGACCCTAAGAAAGTCACTGCCTTTGAAGCCTGGCTGTTCGACAAAAGCGACATCCGCACCGAGACCACCGTACTCGCCAGTGAGTATGCCTTCAATGAGCCGGACTTGCGCGCAAAATTAGAACCCAAAGGCGATGTCCAGCAGCTCGCGGCAGGACAAGGCGCCGCCATTGAAACCAGCGCGCTGCGCATCGAAGTGCGCGTGAAAGAATTGGAATACGCGCAGGGCAATTTGCCCCAACACAGCTTCGTGCAGAAAGTCACCTTTGAACTGCGCGCCTGGGTCAAAGCCACACAAAACGCTATCTGACCGGATTTGATCCGCCGCGCAACCGATTCAGCAAAAAAAGTCCTCCCACTCGCTCAAGTGGGAGGACTTTTTTACTTTCTGGCAATGGATTTAACGTTTCACCCATTGCATCCGCTGACCGTTATGGTTCCGGCGTCACTACGATAGCATCGGGCGGGGGAATGAAATTCGGGCCATACTTATATTGTGCCGGCCAGGGGACAAAGTGACTGACGAAGTTATCCTGGTACACAATCGTGCCGGAGGCATCCCGCACCACACGCCCCAACGTCGCCAGCAGGCCATCATGGGGATTTTCTATCTTGACCAGCGTGCCGGACGGTAAAGTGGGATCGTATTCATAAATCGCCGCGCCCGGCGGCTCCGGCTTCCCCGATTCTGGCCCGATCTGCTCGACCGTGCGCCCATCAGAGGTGCTGTAAAACAAAAAGCGCAGGCGCGCGCGCGCGGCATCCACCTGTGTCTGAATCAGGATATGGTGAGGCGTATCATTCTTAAAACGGAAATCCACCAACGGGGAATACACCGTCGCATCAAAGCCGGGGCCAAAACCGCCCAGTTCGTAATAGCCCACCCGATAGGCATGCGCCCAACGCTCCACAATCGGATAGCCTCCGTAGTAGGCAGCGCGGAACGCGGTGGTGGCAACCTGGCAAATACCGCCCCCCACCCCTGGCACGGTGCGCCCGTTGATAATCACATAAGACTCATCGTACCCCTGCTCCACCGAAACGTCGCCCAGGTACTCATTGAACGAGAAGGTCTGCCCCGGCGCAATAATGACGCCGTCAAATTTGGAAGCGCCCAGGCGGATATTCTTATCCCGTGCCGAAGAAGAGCCGGTAAAATAAGATTCCCCCACCGCCACGACTTCGCGGATGCCCAAATCGGCTGCCGTGATGGAATCTGGACGGGCGGGTGGAATTGTGTTGATCACCAGGGGGATAAAATGCTCCCCGTTCGGAAGCCGCTCGTTGATGCGCAGAATCGTCGCCGCCACATCAAGCTCCCGTCCGGTAACGCTAGGAGAGATAGGGGTCAGCGCGATCGCGGTCGCATCAAAGCGGAAGGTCGCATCCACCGGTTCGCGGAAAAGGGCCAGCGCCAGCGGGCTGAGAAACTGCGCCAACGCCGCCTGATCCAGCCCGACCGTGACCGACTCGGCGGCAATCTGCACATTAAGCATTTCCAACAACACATCAGAAGGCAACACCCACGGACCGGGATCGCCCGCGCCGGGGTCGGCCAGCAGCAGCGTCAACGGTTGCGCCAGCATAGTGTGCGCCAGGGCCAGGGCGTGCTCCACCTTGGTGTCATTGATTTGTGGCGGCAACGCAGTGAAAACCGGCACGATCTCCGCCGGCTCCAGCGCGTAAAGGTGCGGCAGCAATGCCTCCAACGTCGCCGTGACCACCATCTGCCGCCCCACGCGCCCTGGCGCCAGTTGCAACTCGGCGCCCACCCGGCGCACCGCCGCATCCTGCGCCGGCAATGCCAGTTCCACAGCAATTGCCTGCAACCGCTCCCGCGCCAGGCGTTCATTCCAGGCCAACACCGGGGAAAAAGTGACGCCGTTGAGGAGCACATTCAACCGTTCTTGCAGGCCATTCAGGCCCGCCTCCTGACGCCCAACAGCGTAAGCCTGCGTCAACGTTGCCGCCGTATCCACCGTCATCCCCAGGTCGGCGGGGGAGAGTGACCAACGCTGTCCTTCCGGGCCGACAATCACTAAATTGGGCTGCTGCAACGGCAAAGAGACCTGCAAATGGGTCGTTGCAGCCTCCGGCGTCATTCCCCCCAGGGCAATGTCCCACACCCACACCCCTGGCAAGAACTTATGTTGCAGTCCCGGTCCCAAAGCCCAGGCAGACACGGTGATCAGCAACAGCAAAACCACGGTCAAAGCCATCAATAAGCGGCCCATCGTGTTAAAGCCCCAACTCCATCAGACTCAAGGCCAGCGCGCCCCACAACCCCACATCCCCGCCCAACATAGCAGGAACCACGCGGGTCTGCTCCTGATACGCCTGGGGGGCGCGCGCCGCGATGGTCTGACGTAGCGGCCCAAATAGCAAATCGCCGGCCAACGTCACACTCCCCCCCAGCACAAACAGCGAAGGGTTCAGCAAGTACATCATTCCCACAATCGTCGCGCCGAGATAGGCGCCGGCCTGTTCAAAAACAGAGATGGACAGCGGATCACCCTGTTGCCCGGCTTCGTTGACTTCTTTGGCAGTAATCTTTGCCAGATCGCCGCGAACCATCTCCAGCAACACCGAGGGTTCCCCGGCAATGATCCGCTCACGAGCCTGCCGCGCGATAGCCGTCCCCGAGGCCATCACCTCCAAGCAGCCCGAGTTGCCACAGCCACAGAGCGGGCCTTGCATATCCACCACCAAATGACCGATTTCGCCGCCCAGGCCGTTCCCGCCGGTAAACAGGCGGTTGTTGAAAATCATGCCGCCGCCGATGCCGGTGCTGATGGTCATGTAGATCATGTCGGCCACACCACGCCCCGCGCCGAAGCGGTGTTCAGCCAACGCCGCGACATCGGCGTCATTCCCCACAAAGACCGGCGCATGGAATTTTTCCAGCAGAATATCGCGCAAGGGCACATTCTGCCATCCCGGCAAATTGGGGGCAAAGCGCACCACGCCCCGTTTGAAATCTATGGGACCGGGAACACCAATGGCAATCCCCGACACGGGGTTATCCATCGGCCAGACCTGATGGATGGCTAACTGCACACGCCGCAACACAGCGGACTGCCCCTCATCTGCTTCGGTAGGCATGGCGACGCGGGCCTCCAACACATCGTCAGCCGTGTAACGCGCTGCCCGGATTTGCGTCCCCCCCAAATCTACGGCAATGAATTGCAAAGACCCCATTCCTTCCTCCCACTCGCTTGAAAATAGGGATTGAAGATTGGGGACTAGGGATTGGGCCAACCCAATCCCTAGTCCCCAATCCCTAATCCCTGCGGTGACATCTTCATCCAACCTGGAATTTTACCACATTCTATCCATGCTGCATCCGGGCCTGACGCCAGCGGGGAATTTCGGCAGCCGACCGCGCATTGAGCAAATGCTGCGGCCCGGCCCAACCACGCCGGGCCATCGCCATGCCGAAATCCAGCACGGCAAATCCTTCCCGATCGTGGGCGTCGGAACTAATGGCTAAAGTGACCCCTAATTCCAGAGCGCGCCGCACATAAATGTCATTCAGGTCGAGGCGCTGCGGCCAGGCGTTGATCTCCAGAGCCACACCGCGCGCCGCCGCCGCGCGAAACACCGCTTCGACATCCACGTCCACGCCGTGACGCAGTCCGAGCAGCCGGTTCAAAGGATGGCCGATCAAATCCACGTGGGGGTTCTGCATCGCAGTGATGATCCGCCGCGTCATCTGTTCACGCGGCAAACTGAGGTCGGTATGCACGGACGCGACCACAAAATCCAACCGGGCCAGCGCCTCATCCGACCAATCCAGCGTCCCATCGGCCTGAATGTTCACCTCAGCCCCGGCAAACACCTGGAACTCACGGAATAGCGGTGTCCCTTTGGCAAACCAGGCATTAACGCGGGCAACATCGGCCAGAAAGTCGTCCAAAACTTCCGGCGTCAGCCCCTTGCCGCAGGCGGTTCCATTCGTGTGATCGGCCACCACCATATACCGCAGTCCGACTTGCCGCGCGGCAGCCACCATCTCTTCCAGGTTGTGCTCGCCGTTGGAATAGTCAGTATGACATTGAAAATCCCCCAACAAATTGCCGCGCTCCACCAGGCGCGGCAAACGCCCCGCCTGCGCCGCCTCAATCTCGCCGCGATCCTCGCGCAATTCTGGCGGAATCCAGGGCAACCCTAAGGTAGCATAGACGGCTTCCTCCCCGGCGCAGATAATCTCGGAGCCGTTGTCCCGGCGGAAGCCATACTCACCCAGGGTCAGTCCCTGTTGCTGCGCCAGCCGGCGGATGTGCAGGTTGTGAGCTTGACTGCCGGTAAAGTACTGCAAGCCAGACCCCCAGCGCTCCGGCGACAGCACACGCAAATCCACCTGAATGCCATCGGCTGTGCGCACGGAGGTCTTCGTTGCACCCATCAATAGCACCTCCTCCACCAACGGGAGTTGGCAGAAATGCGCCATCACCGCGGCAGCATCGGTTGCTGCAACCAGCAGCGCCACATCCCCTACCGTCTCGCGCATCCGGCGCAAACTGCCGATGGGTTCGGCCTGTAAAACGCCGGGGACATCCCGCAACTCCCGACGGATGTCTTGAAGCAGCGGCCAGGCGACGCCTAAGGGGAGGCGTCCGGTGCGCTGCCGTCGCCAAGCGCGAATGTTTTCCAGCAGCCTCTGCTCCATCCGCGCGCCAACGCCTTTGACTTGCCGCAATTGTCCGGCAATAGCAGCCGCTTCGAGATCATCAGCAGAAACGATTCCCAGTGAATCCCAAAAAAGTTTGGCGCGCCGGGGGCCAACCTCGGGGATTTCCAGCAGTTCCAACAGTCCGAAGGGAACCTGGTCCAACAACCGATTGTAGGCCGCGAGCGTTCCCGTTTGTAGATACTCGGCTATCTTGGCAGCCAGAATGTCCCCCACGCCGGGGATTTCTTTCAGTCGCTTTTCACGCCAGAGTTGCTCCAATGGTTCGCCTAACGCACGCAGACTTTCGGCAGCCCGACGGTATGCTTGCGTGCGATGCGGGCTTTCTCCTTGCAGTTCCAACACATTTGCCATTGTCTCAAAAATGCCGGCCAAGGTGTTCTGCTGCTCACTCATCTCTGCCTCCTCTCAATGTCGAGACCTGCAAACCTACGACGAGTCATACTCCTGACGATAGCAATGTCCCGATAGGCTATGGGACAATGAGGATTTAAGATGACCGCCCCAGGCTCATCCCATCCTGGAAACGCCCCAGGGGATCATTGCCATGGCGGATTATTACTTTTATTATAGAAGGTTTTGAGAGAAGGGGCAAATTCCACATAAAGACAATGCGCAAAGTAAATTATATAAAAATAAATATGTTCAACACACTCGCATAGGTTCGTAATCCACTCAAGCTGCTGACGAAGAGCCGGGGCTTCGATATACGCGCAGTATGTACGTCTTCCGGTCTCCTTCAAAGTTTGACATTTTTCCCTTTACCCCTACAATCGCAGCGATATGCGAGATTACCGCGAATATGCCGGAAACCTACACGTTCATTCTGTCTATTCGGATGGACATGCCCCCCACCAGACTATCGTTGAGGCAGCCGCCGCAGCCGGGTTGAACTTTGTCATTGTCACCGACCACAACGTCCGGCCTGAAGGGTTAGAGAATTATTATGGTCGCGTGCTGCTGCTCATCGGTGAGGAAGTTCACAACGCGCGGCGCCAACCGCAAAGCAGCCATCTGTTGGTTTACAATAGTTCTCAAGAACTGTCGCCGTACACCTTTGGCAGCAGTCACACCTTGATTCAAACGGCTCTGGCGCGCGGCGGCTTTTGTTATCTGGCGCACCCCATAGAAAAGGCCAGCCCCCTTGGCCCAGAACTGGCAGCCATTCCCTGGGCCGATTGGCCGGTGGAGGGGATCAGTGGACTGGAACTGTGGAATTATATGTCCGAATTCAAGAGTCTGGCGTGGGCCAAGCCGGCGGCGTTGATCTATGGATTGCAACCAGCCTGGGGCATCACGGGCCCTTTCCGCGCCACGCTGCGACTATGGGACGAGTTGCTCAATCAAGGCCGCAAGCTGGGCGTTCTGGGCAATTCCGATGCTCATGCCACGGTCTATCACTGGGGGCCGGTCACCCGGCAGTTGTTCCCTTATGCCTACTTGTTTCGCTGTGTAAACACCCACGTATTGACGCAAGGGGCATTGACCGGAGAGGTCGCGCACGACAAAGAGATTTTGTACGATGCCCTGCGAATCGGGCGCACCTGGGTGGGATACGACCTGCCCCACAGCACACGCGGATTCCGCTTTGTGGCTCGGAGCGGTGCGGCCCAGGCCACCGTCGGGGAGGAGTTGCGCCGGTTGGGCGCCATCACGTTCGAAATCACGCTACCGGCGCCCGGCGATATTCACCTGTTGCGCAACGGTAAGCGCGTCTTGCGTCGTTATGGGGCCTATGTGCAGCACCTGTTGGTTGACCCCGGCGTCTATCGCGTTGAGGTATACCGGCGTTTCTGGGGGCGCAAAGTCGGTTGGATTTTTTCAAGCCCGATCTACATTCTTTGAAAAACGGAGGGATGCCTTCGACGGCAAACGGCGCCGGTCAACACAAAAAACCTTGTTATGCCAAAACAAAGAGGCCGACATACGTCGGCCTCTTTGTGTGCTAAACGCCACAAAATAGTGTACTACGCGCCTAAATCAGGTCCTTACCCGGCCCCTTAGTGAAGAAATCCGCATTGGCCGCAATCGCTGCCACGTCTTCTACATCCCCTTCGTCAAAAATTGCTTCGTTAGGACATTCCGCAGCGCACGCGCCGCAGCTAATGCAGCTATCGGGGTTGATGTAGTAGGTGGGCCATTTGGCATCGCCCTCTACACAATGAATTGAATCGGTAGGGCAAACATCTACACATAAACCGGCGCGCTCACACAGAGCAGTAATCACATAAGCCATAGATAACCTCCTGATCAAAGTAATAGGAATAGGGTAAAAACTTTCTCCAGTCAACAACGATCATTGTACACCGGAGATTTAAACTGTCAACCGGCGGATTGCACAGAGTCTTTCTTATCGGTGCGATGACGACCATTTTTCTTGACAGACTCCAACACAGAGGCTACATCCCGGAGTAACTGCTCCTGATCGTAGATGCCTTTTTGCAACAATGCCTCCACCCCCTGTTGCAACCGTTCCCGTTCTTCGCGCGTCAACTCTTTGGCGGTGACGACGATGACGGGAATACGCTGCGTGGTGCTGTTAGCCTTCAGGTTTTCCAGCACTGCAAAGCCATCCACATCGGGCATCATCAAATCCAGCACAATCAAGGCCGGCGGGTCGGCGTGAATCCGGGAGATGGCATCAGCGCCGCCGGCCGCCTCCCGCACCTGGTGGCCGGCATTGGTGAGAATCCGATGTAAAAGTTTCCGATCATCCACATTGTCATCCGCCACCAAAATGTAACCCTCACCGATGGGTTGATCTAACCGTGTCAGCGCATCCAACAAGTCCTGTTCATTGATAGGTTTGATCAAGTAGTCGCTGGCTCCCATACTGAAGCCCTTCTCCACATCGTCGCTCTTGATCGAACAGACAATCACCGGAATTTCACGGGTCTCCGGTTCAGATTGTAAGTCTCCGATAACCTCCCAACCATCCTTGCCCGGCATCAATACATCGAGGGTAATGGCGTAGGGCTTCAGGCGACGAGCCTCGGCCATCACACGTGCGCTGTCCGTCAGACCAAAGACGATATACCCCTGCTTTTCGAGATACCGGCGCAGAATGGTGATCACGGTTTCGTCGTCATCCACGGCCAGAATGATCCGCGAGGTCGGACTCTTGCCCCGCTTTTCTTCGATCTCCTCCGGCGCCACAGTTCTCGATTGCGGGCCGCCAATAGGCAAGGAGAAGAAAAAGGTTGACCCCTCCCCCACCTTACTATCCAGCCAGAGATCGCCGCCGTGGGCCTTGATAAACTCCAGGCTCAAGGGCATCCCAATGCCGGTGCCGCCATATTTCCGCGTTGAAGAGGAGTCCACCTGTTCAAAGCGCTCAAACACTGCGGCGAAACGGTGCTGGGGAATACCGATGCCGGTATCCTGAACGCTGACAATCACCTGGTAGTTGTCATAGGTAGCCGAAATCTTGATGTAGCCCTGCTCGGTAAACTTCGCTGCATTACTCATCAAGTTCGTGATGACCTGACGGACGCGTCGGGTATCGGCTAAAACCGAGGGCAGCTCGGGCGGCACATCGGCCAACAATTCTACATTTTTGTCCTTCACCAACGCCTTCGATACCAACAGGACACTCTTGATCAGTTCCTTGAGGTCCGTCGGTTCAAACGCGAACTCCATCTTGCCGGCCTCAATCTTAGAAATATCGAGGATGTCGTTGATCAAGTTTAACAACTGCGTGCCGCTCTCAAAAATGGCGGTGAGGTCGGTCTTCTGCATATCGGTGAGGGGGCCATCAATTCCTTTGAGGATCACGCGCGAGAAACCAATAATGGAGTTCAACGGGGTGCGCAATTCATGGGACATATTGGCCAGAAATTCACTCTTAAGACGATCCACTTCCTTGAGTTTTTCGGCTGTCCCCTGCGCATCCTGATACAATCCGGCGGTCTCCAGGGCCACGCTGATGTTGATGCCAGCGGTCCTGATGGTCTCCCGCACCTTCTCATCTATCGGCGGTTGTCCTTCCTGCCGGCCCACCATCAAGACGCCAAAGACGGCCTCGCGCACCGCCAAACGCACCGCATACGCTTCGACCAGCGGCGACTTTAGCCCGGCCGTGAAACTGAGCATCAGGCTGTCCTTGCGCCCGCGGAAGTCAATGTGTGCGGTCTCCCGACTATCCACCACCTCATAGACAGCGGGGAATTCATTCGGCACGAACGTGCCCGGTTCGCGGTCAGCATTAAGCAGTACCCCCTCGCCATCCAACACGCCCACCGGGCTGAGAAAGCGCCCATCCCACTGCCACATCAGCACCGGCATGTGCAGCCACGCCGCGATAACCTGACCGACATTGCGCATCAAAGAGACCGGCTCCAACTCGGTGCTCGCGGTCTGAAGGACCTGGTTGAGGAAGGCGCGCCGGTCGGCCTCTTCCTGCGTGTCGGCAATCAAGCTGATATTCTGCAACGCCACCGAAGTCTGCCGCGCCACGCTCTCGTAAAACCGCAGTTCAGCCGTGGAGAACTCGCGCGTCTTTATGCTGTGGATCAGGAGCAAGCCATACTGCACATCGCGCACGGCCAGTGGAAACACGGCCGTCGCCCGCAGCCGCAACCCACCGAAAAAGTTTCGCACGTACTCATCCACGATAGGTTCCTGCGTTACATCAGGCGTCACGAAACGCCCATCGTTATTCAACACATCCAAGAACAAGCGCAGCTCGGACAATGGCAAAATCTGCACCGGTAGTTTGGGCTGTTCCCGGCTGCGGTTAACCACCAACCGCAGTTCGGTGGGATTACGGATGGGCATCAACAGGCCGGCGGAGATCCAATCCGGCTCTTCGCGCTGCGAAATCCCATCTACGGCTGCCTCTAACACATCCTCCACAGCGCTGGCATCCGTGATCTGTTGCGAAATCCGATACAACATCCGGGTCTCCGCCAGGGAGCCTTGCGAACGTTCGTAGAGGTTCGCACTTTCAATAACGTTGGCTAACTGCGTCGCCATCAAATCCAAAGTGGAAATTTCTTCCTGAGTGAAGGCAAACCGACGCTGACTCTGGAGACTCAACACGCCAATGGTCTGCCCGCGACTCACCAGCGGCAAGGCGATAGCAGACCGCGTCTCCGGCAGCAATGGGTTGGCGAAATACAAGGGGTCACGCGACACATCCAGAGCCACCCGGCGTTGGGCGCGCTCGGCGCACCAACCTTCCAGGGTCTCGCTGCTGACGCGCAACCGATGCCCCATTCGCAACAATTTGTCGCCAGCCTCGCCGCTCCCCGCCTCCAGCACGGCCCATACCCCATCGCTATCCAGCAAGTAGATAGCCACAAAGTACAAATCAAACCGATCCCGGAAGAAATTCACCGAATCCCGCAGCAACTGCTCACGATCTGAGAGCGCCGTGGTGACATTCGCCAGGTCTACAGCGGCGCTCAACTGTTCGGTTTGATTCACCGAGCGTTGCAGCAGTTCGAGGTTAGAAATCACCACCGCCGCTTGTACCAGGATACTGTTGTAAAGCCGGATATCCTGTTCGGTCGGTTCAAATTTTTCGGAAAACTCGAACTTAAAGAAACCGATCCGTTCGCCGCTGACGATGCCGCCGATCAAGAACTGGCCGACAACGACCGACAGGACCCCCTGTTGCAGGTAGGCAGCGCGCGCAGCTTCAGGCAGACGCTCGTCCGTCGTCACATCTGCCACAACATACACTTCATCCCCCACCTGCTCCAAAATCGGCAATTCCGAGATGTGCATTCGCTCGCCGATCTCGGCAGGCCGCAACTTTGGATCATTGCTCCATGCTGTCACCGTCTCCACGCGATCATGCGTGGCGCCGGTCTCCGGGTCAGGCACAAAAAGCTGGATTTCGCCCCGCGCCGACTCCCCCAGGATCGTGTGCTCAATGATCGCGCGCAGCAACGTCTCATAGGAGGTAGCTTTACCCAGCGCGCTTGTTGCCTCATATAACCGCCGCGACTCGCCCGCGCTGTCCTGGGCCTGCCGCAGCAAGCTGGCGCGCTCCATCGCCGAAGCAACTTGTGCGGCGACTTGTTCCAGGATCGGCATCAGATCGGCGCGCGAGAATGCCTCACTGGTGCGGCTCGCCAGGTGCAATGACCCCAACGCGCGATACCCCAGACGCAGCGGCATAATCACCAGCGAAGTCATCTCCAATCCCAACCAATCCGCATCCTCTGGGAATTGCTGCGCAGGGTGCAGATCGTTAACCACATACAGTTGATTTTTTTGGGCCACCCAACTGGCACCGCTAGTAGGCGGCAAGCGGCGATTCAGCCAGAGCGCCGCCCCCTGAGTTTCGGCGGCTTGCCCCACCCCCAACACTTGTGAGGCGCCATCCCGCATATCATAGCCCACCAACAACAACATATCCAAAGGGAACAAGGCGCTCAGGCGGATCACAAAATCATCCAGAGCAGCCACGAGGTTCTCGGTAGCATTGAGGAACGCCACGACCTCTTGCAAAAAGCGCACCTGTTGCTCTCGGCGTCGGGTTTCGCGTAGCGCGTTCTGCGATTGATCCAGCAATAAGCGGTTTTCCAGAGCCAGCGAAATCTGATCGCGCACGGCCTCCAACATAGCAATGTCGTCCTCAGAGAATTGGGCCGCGTCGCCTGGCTCCTCAAAACGGAGCGTCCCGACCAATTCACCCTTCAATTCCAACGGCGAAATCAGCGAAGCGCCATCCCCGCCTTCGGTTGGGACAACCGGCATTTCCGGGGTCCAAGTCTCCGGCAAAGGCGCCACCGTCTCCAAAGAGGAGATGGGCGTGACCTGCTCCAAGTCGTAGGAGTATCCCAGGACCCCTTGCTGCACCACATACGTGTCCAACATCTCCACCGTATAACGGCTTTGAATCCGCTGCACTTCCTGATAACGCGCCTCGGATTCCGCAATCAGCCGCGCATTGATGATGGCATTGGCTAACTGGTCAGCCATCGTCTGCAAGATCGTGATGTCAGACGGCGAATAAGCGGCCACTTCGACGGATTGAATGGTCATCGCGCCGATAACCTCGCCCCGGCTCGCCAGCGGCAACGCCATCTCCGAGCGGGTATCAGGCAGGTGGGGGTTGTTGAAGCGCACCGCAGCCTGCCCCACATCCAGCCGGATGACCGCCTCGCCACTCGCCACGCATGTCCCGATCATGGACTTGCCGCCGACTTCGAGACGGTGGCCGGCCTGCAACATAATCTGGCCGGCTTCGCCAGTGCCGGCGCGCAACACCGCCCAGTGCTGGGAATCATCCAGCAAGAAAATACCGGCATAGTACAAATTGAACCGCTCCCGAATCAGTTCGACCGCCTGGAACAACAACTGATCCTGATCCACGATGGAGGAGGCCGCCCGCGAGACTTCGGCCGCCGTTTGCAATCGCTGCGCCCGCCGTTCATTCTGTTCGATCAAGTGGCGCGTGTACAGCGCGCCGCCCACCTGATCGACGACCGTGCGCACGATGACCTCCAGGAAACGCTCCGAGACACGCCGCACCGGACGGCGACCCAACCAGGAGAGTAGCCCCAACAACCGGTTGGCCGCGTGGAGCGCCGCTGAAATCACACTGCGGTACCCGCGCTGTCCCATACTGGCGCGGACACTTTCGGGCACCTCAACGTCAGGAGCCGTGATATCATCATAAACGTAAATCTTTTGGGACTCTCCTGTGAACCACGCCAGTAGCTCATGATCGAAGTCCATCCGCGAAAAACACTGATAGTTTCGCGCCGCCCCCTCCAGCTCGATCAGGTGCGCATCCATCATCAGGGGATTGCCATGCTCATCCCAATGCGTAAACAAGCGCACAGATACCGCATCCATTTCTAAAAATTCGGCCACATCCGCAACCGAGGACACCAAATCCTGGACAGATTGGGCTTGATTGACCCCACGACTCACTTTATAGAGCGCCTGGGTCTCAGCCAGCGAGGCCTGAGCCTCATCAAAGACACGCGCATTCTGGATAGCGGTGGCAATCTGCCCGGCCATCGTTTGTAGCACGGTAATGTCGGTGCGTGAAAAGGATCGCACCTTATCTGATTGGACGGTCATGGCGCCGATGATCTGACCACGCCCGATCAGGGGCAAGGCAATCTCGGCAGTAGAATCCGGCAACAAGGGGTTTACATAACGCACTGCGGCCTCAATGCGTTCCGGGATCTGTGGAACACCCAACGCCACACACTGCCCAATCATGGAATTGCTGCCAATTTCGAAACCGTGTTGGTTCGCCAACATGATACGACCTGGCTCCCCGGTGCCGGCGCGCAGTCCCACCCAATGTCGCTCTTGATCGACCAGGAAAATACCGACGTAGTAGAGGTGAAATTTCTCCTTAATCAAATCCACCGCCATCGGCAGCAGTTCATCCAGTCCCAGGATCGAAGCGGCGGCTTCGGCGACGATAGCCGCTGCCTCCATCCGCTCCGCGCGGCGCTGCAACTCGTCAAAAATGCGGGTGTTGTAGACGACGATCGCGACCTGATTAGCCAGCGCGCTCAACAACTCCATGTCTTTCTGGGTGAAGTCGGCGCCCTTCAGCACATTCACGACCGTCACCACCCCCAGCACACTCTCCTGGTAACGCAGCGGCGCGATGATACAGCCGCCAATATTTTGCGCCAGTCGGGCCTGGTACGTGGCCTCATCCTCTAGCGGCGACATCTCCCCCTGAAGGAGCAGCAACGGACGTTGCTCACGCAGCGCCCAGCCTCGCGCGCCCTCCCACAATACCGCGAAAGACGGCCACGCTACTTCCGGCGCTTTGGGGCCATCCTGGAAATAGTGCGTGACTTGGCGCGCTTCCATGTCGAACAGGGCCACGCTCGCCCAGTCGGCCTGAAGCAGACTCACCGATTGCCTCACCACCATCTGCAACAAGCCCGGCAAATCGGCAAAGCCGCCCACCAGGCTGCTGAGTTGGTACAATGCTTCCGCCTCAGCCAATGCATCCTGAGTTTGGTGGAGCAGTTCTTCTCCCTGAGCTTCCGCGCGCCAGCGGTCGGTCACATCCAACATGATCCCCACCATGCCCACCACGTGACCCTCCAGGTCAGCGATGGTGGCTTTGTTAAACGTCACCCGGTGTTCAACGCCATCAGCGTAACGGACCGGCGCCTCATAGCGCTGGGTGCCGGGGTTGCGAATCAAATCCAGGTCGCGCGTGTGATAGGCCACCGCTACCTCCGGCGGGACCACCTGAGGGAAATCGTAGGCGGTATGGCCCACGATCTGCTCGCGGGGCAGTCCCAACACGAGATCGGCAAATGCCCGGTTGCAGCCCCGGTAGATGCCCGATGTATCCTTGTAAAAAACGGGGTTGGGAATGGCGTCCAACAGGGATTGCAAGAAATGGAAGCTAGCCAGACCGCTTTCCTGCCCCCACGCCACCAACATCTGCTGCAATCCGGACGCTTCCTCCGGCAGCAAGTCCCTACCTTTCGCTTTAGCGCACATCGCCACTGCCCTCCTCACCCGTCAGTTGCGGGGAGCGGAATTGTACTACATTGCGCGAAGTCCCCAAGGCGCGGCCCAGTTCGCGCAAACCGGTCTGGAGTACCCCCTGGACATCCGGTGCGCGTTGGATGCGCTCGGTAATTTCGCGGATCATTTGCTCGCGGCGGGCGCGCGCCTGGATGGCTTCGAGCTGGTTCAAGTTCTGCACCGCGATGGCGGCCTGACCGGCCAGGCTCGTCAAGCGCCGCATCTCTTCTTCGGGGAAAGTCGTCGTCTGTGGGTAGATGGCGTTAAGATAACCAACCCGTTGGCCGCCGGCGATCAGCGGCACAAAAATGGTGCTGGTTGCCCGGAAGCGATGGAGATAGAGGGCGCGCAAATTATTATCCAACCGCGGATCGTTTGCAATATCTTCGAAGAAAACCGGCGTGTAACCAAAAAACTCATTGGCAGAGGGGAAGGCAGCCAACGGATAGCGATCGCTGACCGCATCCGCAGGCAACGAACTCCAGCGCGCCAACACGGAAATCCACTCAGGTTGTTCGTTATCAGTCCAAGGGCGGTCAAAGAAGTTCAGCGAGACGTTGTTGCTGCTTTGGCCCAAGAGCGTGTAACGGCGCAACACATCCAGGATGCCAATGTACGAGTCGGCGGCGTTCAACTCGGCGCTGGCGCGATACAACGCCTCCTGCTCTGAAAGGGAGGTCTGTACCCGGTTGAACAGATTTTCTCGAACGAGGGTGTTGGAGAGGGCCGCCGCCGCCGTCTGCAACGCGCCAATCTCATCCGCTTGCAAAAGCCGCGCCTCACGCACGCCGACGAATGCCAGAAACCCCGGCGGGCGGTCTTCTACGACAATCGCCAGAGCCAGCAAGGATTGGCAGGCAAGCGGCGCCAACAGCTCGCGCGCCTCATCTGGCAATTCGTCTATCATCATCTGCATAAACCCAGTTTCACGGAGACGCTGCGCCAGCGTGGGGAATTTGTTCATCGGCAAGCCCTGCAAGGTTCCACCGCGCAGAGCTTCCGGGAGGTCCGGCATTGTCCATTCCGCCACCAGCCGCCAGTAGGCGCCCACCGTGTCCCAATAGGCGCCGGTGGTATCCTCGAAACTCTCGGCATAGTAAGCGCGGTCCACTCCGGCGGCCTGGCCCAACAGTTCCAACACCCCCTCCAAGGCGCCTGTGCCATCCTGCGCCAGGGAGGCCACGGCCTGGGAAATGTTGGTCTGGTAACGCGCTTGCCGCTCCACCACTGAAAGCGCGGTCTGGGTGCGTCCGAATTGCAGCGCGTTCTGCAAGGCTGCCGCCGCCTGTGTCGCCAGGAACTCCAGCAGGTGCAGATCATCTTCGTTGAATTGATCGACTGCGGCGCCGTGGACGAAAATAGCGCCCAAGACTTCCTCACCGATTTGTAAGGGCACGCCGATCTGCGAGAGCAATCCGGCCTCAACCAGGCGCGCATTGCCCTCAGTAGGGTACGTGCGGTTGTCGCGCACCAATACATGTTCACGGTTCTGGATGATGATTTCGGTCAGACCGTGGGCGCTGGGAGTCGTTACCTCGATATCCGGCAGCAGTTCAGCAGCATCGGCGCTCTGGCCTTTCATATACTCGCCGGTGACGCTATCGCGCAGGAATACCACAGAAGACGGCGCGTGAAGTACCCGCCGCGACAGATCGGCGGCCCGCGTCAAAAGGGGTTTGACATCCAGAATTGCCAGCAGTTCAATGCCAGCCTCGTAAAGTTGGGCGAATTCCTCGGCCCGCCGCCGTGTTTCTTCCGAAAGGGTCAGGTTACTCATAATCACGCCAATCTGATTTGCCAGGTTCTGCGCCAGTTCGCGGGTATCCGGGTCCAGTGGCAGGTCGCCATGGCGCTGAATCATGGCAATGAACCCGGCCTGAGCGCCGCCGCTGGTGATAGGCACATACAGCACACGCTGGAAGTTATAAGCGTTGAGCAACGCCTCAACCGCATCAGACGTCGCAGCAGGCGGAGCGTCGCCGGACGCCTGGGCCAGGTACAGAAGCGGCGTCATCGGGCCTAATTCAGGATGGCTCAATCCACGGAAAAAGATATGATGCTCATCCGGCAAACTGAAGCTGTGGGTAAAAAAGGGCAGCGGCTGGCCGGCCATGTCCAACACGGCCTGCGGTTGCACAATCGGCGCGTCGGGAATGACGAAGGTGAAGATGCCTATTGCCATATCCAGACTGTGCGCCAACACTCGCGTGATATGTACCAGCACTTGTTCTGGGGCGATGTCAGGATCGGCGGAAACCCGCAAGACGCTGCTGATCAAGACTTGTTGGCGCTCGTTGCGCTGCGCTTCTTCAAAGAGGCGGGCGTTGTCCAGGGCCAGGGCCACTTGTTCGGTCACGCTGGAAATCAGTTCCAGTTCTTCGTCGCTCCAACTATGTTGGGTATCAGAGAGACCCAGGTAGCCTACCACCCGGTCGCCGGCGCGCATCGCCTCCATCACCACCGGCACCCCCCCATCCCGGAACATTTTCCGCCCCACCTGGCCCTCCAACAAATCCGCCGGCACGGGCAAGGGCGGCACGGGGTTGGTATCTACGCGATCATATTCGTAGGCCAACGTGCGCGTCCGGCTCGTCATCCGCGCCCATTCCCGACGTTGGTAGTCAATTTGCACCTCGCGCAGTTCGGCAATGGCGCTCTCCATCACTTCCAAAGAGCGCGCGTTGCTCAGGGCAATCGCCAGTTGGTCGGCCATCAATTGCAGGGTGCTGATGTCCTCATCGCTGAAAGCCTGCGGCTGCGAACTCTGCACATCCAAGACGCCGATCACTTCGTTGGCGCTCTTCAAGGGCAACGCCATCTCTGAGCGAGTTTCCGGCAAGTCGGGGTTATTGAACCACACTGCGTCACCGCCGACGTCAAAGGCGATGCGTGGCTTGCCGGTGCCGGCGACGTAACCCACGATGCCGACCTGCCCCACCCCCAGGCGATGGCCGCGCGCCAACATACGCCGCCCACCTTCTGAGGAGGTAGAGCGCAAAATAGCCCATTGTTTCTCATCATCCAGGATAAAAATACCGGTATGGTAAAAATTGAATTTTTCCGAAATGGCAACCACTGCCGTATCCAACACCATGTTCACATTGCGCATCTGTGCGGCTTCTTTGCTGATCAGGCTGATCGCCTCAAGCTGGATCGATTTGCGTTCCAGCGCTTCGGTGCGCGCCGCCACGCGCTGCTCCAACCGCACCACCAGTTCTTGCAAGCGTTCCGCCATAGCATTAAAAGCCTGCGCCACCGCGTCAAATTCCGCCTGCTCGACACGGATTTTGTACGACAGATCGCCGGCGCCAATGATAGTGGCGCCTTCCGCCAGCGTTTGGAGGGGTTTCAACACCATCGTGGTCAGAGCGTAGTGCAACAGGCTCACGGCTATCGTAGCGACCGCCAGCGCCAGCGTAACCGGAACAAGTAATGGCGGAGGGTCTACCGCGTAGGCATACTCGGCCACGACCAGGTAGAGGGTGCGGTTGGCATCGCCAGGCATGGGCATCGCGTGCGAAACCAGATACAACGCAGTGCCCGCCATTCTGCGCCGCACCGCAGCGCCCGTGTCACTCAATCCCCGCAATTCCGGCACAAGCGTTCCCTTCAACCCTGGCTGCGAGCTTTCAATGACCCAGCCCTGAGAATCCACCAGGGCAATGAAGACGAACTCGTCCACATCGGCAACCATGTCCTGCAACAGCGTGCTCAAGCCGGGCACGTCTTCCAGCGTGGTTACATACGGCACAACTGTCCCCAAAATCTGTTTCAATTCCCGCGCGACGATCTCCCCCTTTCCCAGGCGCGCCTCGCGATAAGCGGCGCGATACCGCAGGGCAACGAAGCCAAAAATCAGCAGCAAGCATATCGCGGGGATGCCGACGATGATCGCCATCATACGCCAGCGCAGACTCTGGCTCAGTTTAATCATGCGCGCCTCCTTGCGGCGTCAGCGGTAAGGGCAGCACTTCGTATACTTCGGCCAACAACGGAAAGGCCAGTGGAATGGGTAAATTCCACTTACGCGCCGCCGCCAAATTCATCAACAGCACACTCCGCGCCGAGGTATCCACCGGGATAGTGGCCGGGGAGTCGCCATGAATGATGCGCAGCGTCAGTTCCGCCGCACGCGCCCCCTGAGCATAGCCAGAAGGCGCCAACCCGGCCACCGCGCCATAGCGGACTGCCCGGCTAGACATTGCAAAGACCGGAACCGGCGAGTTTTCCAACATCCACGCTAGTAAAGTTTCCTGATCCATATACTGCCCCCCACTATCCCACACGTAATAAGCACTGGTCAACAAGATAAAATCATAGTCCCCGGCCCCCAAAACCTCAGCCTGCCATGTCTGCCATTGCGCCGTCACCAACAAATCCGGCTCCGGCGCGTCTGGTTGATAGGTTTTGAGCGCCTGGTAGACATTCTGGGCCATCAACCGCCCAGAGGCAGAGGCGTCACTCAAAATGAGGTAATGGCCCGTGTCGTTAACAAACGCGCGGGCAATTTCCAGGTTTTGTTCCGGACGCAATACTTCCAACACGCCCGTCACATTGGGACGATTCAGGTCGTATTCCTGAGCATCGTTGTTCAAGCCGCAGTAGACGAAAGGGGTTTGAGCGTCAGGGTAATGCGGAATGACGGTGCGGATGGCTTCGTCGTCGGAAACAATGACCAGGTCCGGTTGGAAAGCCTGTACCTGGGCAATGGCCGCGTCGGCCGCCGGCGCGATATGCGAGGGCAGGACATATTGGGCGATATTCATATACACAGGCTCCCATTCCAAGGTATCCTCAACGCGACTGTACCCGTTGCGCGCCAGCGTTTCCAAGATGCCATTTTGAATTTGTAAGGTCCAGGGATCGCTGTCGGTATAGCTGCTGACCCACGCCAGGCGCAAAGTTCGTGGAGCCTGCGACGATACGGGAGTAGGCGCGGGAGGACGGCTATCAAACTCTCGCGCCGCCGAGCAGGACAGCAACCCGCAAGTCAGCGCCAGCAGCCCCAACCCCAGACCACGCCGGAGACTGCGCGCCCGCGCCCCCAGAAGAGCCATCAGTCCTGCTCCCCCAGCGGCAACAGTTGAATCCGGCTACGCTCTACCTGAAGTGCGCGGCCCAGCTCTTCCACGGCGCCGCGCATAATCGCATCCGTGCTGCCGCCCACCCGGACGCGGGCCATGATCTCGCTGCGCGCGCGTTGTTGGTTCGCGCGCCGCGTAGTCTCTTCCAACAAACGCGCGTTATCCAACGCCAGGTCTAATTGTTCCACCACAAAACGGGTAAACTGTAGTTGTTCCTCAGTCCACGGCGTCGGTTTTTCAAAGGCCAACACCCCTAGCTTCTGGCGACGAATCGTCAGCGGCGCCAACAGAAGATGCATCCCATCGGGCGCGACCGTTGTGGTCACCTCCGCCACATCCGCCGGGGACACTGTCAGGGTTGCCTCTTCGGGCGATAGGCGATTGACAATACCGGAAGCATAGTCGTAGTCCAGGCTCATATTGCGGCGGGCTAACGCCTGCCGCCACGCGCGCAGAGCGTCCTGCTCCTGGTAACGGGAGAGGCGCTCCAGTGTTTCGCGCGCGTCCGCCAGAGAGCGCGTGTTGGCAATCGCCACGGCAATGCTGTCGGCCAGGATGCGCAACACGGCGACATCCTCATCGCCAAAGGCGGCCTCTTCTTTCGTCTGAATATCCAGCACCCCAATCGTCTCATCCCGCGCAATCAGTGGCAGCGCCATCTCCGATTTGGTATCCGGCAGTTCGGGGTTGTTGAACCAAATCGTATCCTCCCCCACCCGAAAAGCGAAGCGAGCAATGCCGGTGCTGGAAACGTAGCCGACGATACCCTGCTGCCCCACGCGCATCCGATGACCGCGCGCCAACATCCGCTGACCGCCCTCCGAGGAGGCGGCCTGCAATACAGCCCAGGCATTGGTGGGGTCTACCAGGAAAATAGCCACATGATAGAAGCCCAACCGTTCCGCAATCAGGTTGACGGTGGTGTCCAGCAGGGGCTGCAAATGCTGGATAGAAGAGGCGGCCCGGCTCAGTTCCGCAATGGCCTGGAATTGTTCGGCGCGCTTCTGCAATACAGCCGTGCGGGTTTCAACGCGCTGCGCCAACTCCCGGCGGGTCGCTTCCAGAGATTGGGTTGAATCCTGCAAATGCTGTAACCAGTCACGGGTGAGCCGTGCATTGACAAACGCCAAAATTCCCGGCACGGCAGTCAACAACATCAGGGTCAATGCCTGCCCAATAAACCAGAACAGGGTGGCAGATTGGCCCACCAACGGTTGATAAGTATGCGCGCGGGTCGTCACAAAAAGGAGCAGATAGTATACCAATACCCCCAGAACGGTCATGGGGACGTACCAAAGGGGCAGGAAAACCCCCACCAGTGTCAACGGCCAAAAGTACATCAACCACCAGGGAGATACAGTGCCGCCAAAAAGATAGATCGCGATAGAAATGCCGGCCAGACACAGTCCAATGTACAGCGCAAAGGCGCGACGCATATTCCCGCGTTTGGTCTGGATATAGCCGACCAGGCCAAAGGGAACAAACATTAACGCAAAGGCTCCTTGCAGCCAAAACTCAGTCACGTTTTCAATCCAGGCGTTACGCCAGGCAAAGACATACATCCCGCAAAACATGCAGGAGAAACACAGACTCATTAACATCAGGATGTTAAACAGGCGGCCCAGGCGAATTTCTTCCGCATTGTCGCCCACCGATTTGACATCAATCAAACGGGTCAACACGGCAAAAATTTTCTCACGCCATTGCAACGGCAATGTGATCATAGGCTCTCCTCCTGCTGCGCCCCCAGCGTCAACCGCGCCGCGCCGCGCTCGGCATTCAACGCCCGCCCCAATTCCATCAAAGCCCGCTCCAACACGGCCTCGATCTCTACCTCGGCGCGGATCTGCGCCGTCACCTCGCTGGAAGCCTGCTCCCGCGCGGCGCGGCGGTTGGTGTCGTCCAGCAGCCGCAAGTTCTCAATCGTCTGCGCCAATTGGTCGGCAACGGCGTTCACAATCTCTAATTCCTCGGCGCTCCATTCGCCAGTCTCATCACGCCGCGCGCCCACCGCGCCGATAATCTGTCCGCGCGTTTGTAAAGGGATCGCCAGTTCCTTTCCGGTCACTGTCAAATTGCGGGTACGCACCGCCTCAGTCATCGCCGGCAACCACACCGCATGGTTGACCAGCACCTCGTCTCCCCGGTAGACGTAGCCACTGGGGGTCGTCCCACTCTCCGTCAAACTTTCCCACGACCGTTGAACGTAGGCTTGTTGGACCGATTGCACCTCTGTCAGCGCCTCGACCAGGCTTTCCACCGTCGCGTTCAAGTAGCGCCCCAGGTTGATCAGGGATAGCGACAGGTTTTTGTTGTTCGCCATTTCATTCATGTCCAGGCGGAGCGCGTAATCTCCGGCGCGGATTAATTCCAAGAAATTCACGTACTGCTTCAGCGTATTATCCAATTGTTCCGCGGACTGCGCGTCACGTCGCCGCAGTTCGCGCTCAGCCTCCACAGCCGCCTGCGCGCGCTGCGTCGCCACCGCCAGATCACGCTGCTGTTGACGCAAGGTTTCAAGCGACTCTTGCATAAACGCGGCCAGTTGCCCGTTGATCATTAACAAGATAAATGAGACGAAGAAAAAGGTGGCTCCCCAGAACACCCACATCAAAACTGAGGGCATAGCATAGGGGGTCACAACGCCCAAATATTCCAAAATCAGGAAAAGGGCATAAAGGGCGACATTCACCACCAGGGTGGGCAACCCGCCGCGCCGCCCGACCAATGAGCCGGCAATTAAAGGGATGGCCGGCAACGCTATAGCGATAGGGCCGGTAACGCCGCGCATATAGTGCATAGCAATGAATAATATGAAAGAAAGGCTAGATAGATACAGACTTAGGGCCAACTTGAACTGCTTGCGCCGCACCAACCATAGCGTGCCGCTCATTAAGGCCACCGCCACCCCCCCCCACACCAGCAAGCCCTGGGGGAAATCCGGGATTGTATACCAGCCCACGATGTAAACTCCCCAGAAGAGAGTAAACACCCCCAGGGTAAGTAAGATCACCTGCCGGAAGAGCTGTTCACGACGTTCTGTTTCGGATACTGTGGTATTCACCAGCGAACGGTAGTCCTCAGTCATGGTTAGGCGCCTCCTTCAGGGGGAGTCAGAGTGCGCGCGGCGCCGATACGACCGACCGTCTCATCAGCGCGCAACACCCGCGCCACTTCCTGAACAGCGCGGCGCATCGCCTCCTCCACGGTCAGGGAAGCCCGGATATTGTCGGTGATTTCACGGGTGAGTTGCTCGCGCAGCGCGCGGCGCTGGGTGACTTCATAAAGGCGCGCGCTGTCCAATGCCTGTTCCAACTGTGCCATCAAAGTTTCCAATATCATGTTTTCCTCGGCCGTCCACGTTCGCCCGGCTTTGTGCGCGATGATTTGACCCAGCACTTGCCCCCGCACGCGCAAGGGCAACAAGCGTTCCGCCAGTTCGAGCGAGGCCTCAGGCGCCGTCTCTCCGGTATAACGATACTCCCGCCCCATCTCCGAACGCAGCCAATGTTGCCACGATTCACGGGTCGCCCGACCGGCAACCCGCTCGGCAATCTGGAGGCTCTCCCGCAGCTCGGCAAACAGACGCGCCTGGTTAATGACCATCGCCGATTGGTCAGCCAACGATTGCAAGACTAACGTATCTTGTGTGTCAAAGGCGTCAGTGTCCTGACTGTATAATCCCAAGACGCCAAAAACCTCGCTGTTCTGCACCTGACGCAGCGGCAGCCATAAGAGGGTGCGAGCATCCGGCAGGTCCGGGTTATTGAAGAAGTTCGCGCCAGTACTCACAGAGGGCATGGTATCCTCCGCGCGACACATCCGAGTCTCGCCGCGCCACACAACTGCCTCCAAATCCGGCGATCCCGGCAATTCCAGGTGGTATCCCCGCGCCAACCAACGCCGGCCCGCCTCCCCAGAGGCAGCCTGTAGCGTCAAATGGCGGCGCGTGTCATCCAGCAGCAGAATGGCGGCATGATAGAGAGAAAATTCATCACAGATCAGATCCACCAGGCGCTCCCACAACGGCGTCAGTTCCAACGCGGACGCCGTTTCCCAGGTCACACGCACGGTAGCTTCCAAATAGGCGAAACGACGCTCCACATTGCGCACGTAAGCGGATTGCGCCTCACGGTTGAGCTGCAAATCCCGATTGCGTTCAGCCAACATCCGCTCGCTACGGCGCATGAGTTGACTCCAACGTTGCCGCTGTTGCAGACTCGTCTGCAACAGTGCGGCTATCAGCGTGATGACCAGGCTGAATACAACCACAGACTCGGCAGGCACCGGTTGCTCCCCGCTCCCGGCAATCAGCCCGATCCGCTCCAGGAGGAACAGCAGCGCTCCGGACAAAATGCAGAGCGCGCCTATCACAAGGGTCGCATTGGCGCCCAGTAAAGCCCCCGCCGCGACAACGACCAGGCAGTATGCCAGTGCGATCATCCCTCGGATTCCCCCAGAGGTCATCGTCAAATAAGTGATCGTAACCCACAACAACAGCGTCAACAACCAGGCGATGGGACGCACGTGGCCCCGTAACAGCGCCAACCGTAAACCGACTAAGGCCAGCGTCAATACCACCCCCATCCCCAAGTCTATCAGGGCTTCTGCCGGTTCTACCAAAATCATGATGCCGGTTCCCACGAGGGTGGCGACAAAGATAATCCACAGGATGGTATGCAACAACAGCGTGGTGTGCGCGACCTCCCGGTCGGCGCTCACTGTCGGCGGAGCGAAGAACTGCCCGATTCTATCCCACATAGTTATGCTCCCTGTTCGCGATCCGTTCCTAGCTCAATCGTCAGGTCGTGTAACCCCAACGCCTCGCCTATCGCCCGGGCGGCGGTCTGTAGTACGGTATCCACATCCAACGAAGCGCGCATCTGCGCCGCGACCGCGCCAGTGAGACGCTCGCGCGCCGCCGCCCGCTGTGTCTCATCCAATAAGCGCAGTGTCTCTGCCGCCTGCCCCATACGCTCGGCCACCGCCTCCAATAAGGCGACGTCATCCGCGCTCCACTTACGGCTGCCATCCTCGTCGTGAATGCCCAGGACGCCAATGACCTGATCCCGTAACGTGATGGGAACCGCCAGAGCGGCATGGCGCGTATCCCCAACCTGGGCTGGCAGCGTCACGGCCCGCTGGTCAGCCACGACCTGGCGCACCTCAGGGAGCACGGCCTCTCCCAGGGGATCAGCGCCTGGACGCCGGGTTTCATAACCGGTGGCGACCGCCACCTGCAAATACTCTGCCCACGCCTGCTGCTGATAACGACGCTGGACCGCCTGCATTTCGGACAATGCGGCGCGGGTCTGCTCCAACAAACGGGCGGTCTCCACCGCCGCCGCCACCCGATCAGTGATACTGCGCAACAAGCCCACTTCTTCCGAGGTGACGCGCGCGCGCTCTTGACGGTGATGACCGACCTCCAACACGCCAATCACCGCATCGCGGGCGATCAGCGGCACGTAGACACGGATGAGATTAGCATGGCCGGCGCGCTCAAATAGCTCACGGTCGAAGCGGTCATCCCAGCCATCAATGACCTCAATTTCCCGCTTATGGACCACGTCCATGAGAATGTCCCCTTGTAACTGGGCCAGGGGGCGCACCAGTCCCTCCATAGAGGCTGCCCATCCAATCGCGCGCGGCGTCCGCACCTCCCCCGACGCCTCATCAATCAAATTGATAGCAATATAGGTGAAACCCATCGTATCCGCAAGCGCCGTCACAGTCGCATCCAAGGTCGCGCTCAGGTCGGTCATGCCGGCGACGGCCTCGCTGATTTCCTGCAACGTTCGCATTTCCGCAACCTGCGCCTGGGTCCGCGTGCGTAGGCGGATGTTTTCGATGGCATTCGCCAATTGATCGGCCATAGACTGCAAGATTGCCACATCCTGCTCGCCAAAGGCTGCCGGTTGATCGCTCTGGATAGTCAAGGCGCCAATCGCACGCCCCCGGCTGACCAGAGGCAGCGCCAATTCGGAGCGGGTGGCCGGCAGCAGGGGATGCGGCTTGCGCATCGCTTCCGCCCCCACATCAAGCGCGATGCGCGCCTGACGGTTCGCCACACACCAGCCAATCATGGAATCGCCGCCCACTTCCAATTGGTGCCCTTTGCTCGTCAACTCGCGGCCCACCTCTCCAGAACCGGCCCGCAACACGGCGGTCCGCCCGGTTTCGTCCACCAGAAACACTCCCGCGTAGTACAAATCTAGGCGGTCTTTGACCAGGTCTACCGCCTGCTGCAATAACATTTCAGCTTCCATAGCGCCGCCGGCCAGCCGTGACACTTCGGAAACTGTTTCGAGTTGTACGTTACGGCGCAGCAGCACCGCTTCTGTCCGCTTCAGTTCGGTAATATCGCGCGTTACGCCCACAAAACTGGTGATATTACCGTCGGTGTCATAGAGAGGGATCTTGGTGGTGGACAACCATAACGGCTCACCAGATTCCGGGGAAATAATCTGATCTTCCTTATTCAGCAATGGTTGCCCCGATTGCATGAGAGACTGTTCCTCAGCATGATACCTCTCCGCCGACGCTTGCGGGAAGAAGTCGAAGTCCGTTTTACCCACGACCTCTTCCTGACTCTGTATACCCAAAATCCGCAGATGCGCCCGATTATTGATAACAAAGCGACTCTGGCGGTCTTTAACATAAATATAATCCGGAATCGTATCAATGAGCGCCCGCAGCAGGTTACGTTCCTGCGCCAATTGCATTTCCGCGCGTTTGAGGGTGGTGATATCCCGCGAAACGCCAAAAGTGCCGATAACGTTGCCTGCGTCATCATACATGGGCATCTTGGAGGTCAACACCCACGTATCGGGGCGATCCAACCATGTTTCGCGCTCCTCAAGGTCAAGAATCGGCCGGCCAGTACGGATGATCTCCTGTTCGGCAGTGTAGGCCGGGCGCGCGTGATCTTCGGTGAAGAAATCAAAATCGGTTTTCCCGACCACCTCAGTCGGGTCCTGCAAGCCAAAGCGGACCGACTGCGACTTGCTGACGCGGATAAAACGGCTCCGGTCATCCTTGAAATAGATATGATCGGGAACATTTTCCATCAAGGCATCCATCAGGCGCTGCTCATAACGCAAGGTTGCGTACAGGCGCGCGTCGGTTAACGCATCGGCCAACCGGTCGGCCATGGTCTGCAAAACGGTGATGTCGTCCGCGTCAAATGCCGCTGGCTGTTCGCTTTGAATCGTCAGCGCCCCCAGCACTTGATCGCGGCTGATCAGAGGCAAGGCCAACTCCGAGCGGGTTTGGGGTAAAAATGGATTGTTGAAGCGCACGGCCTCTGCCCCCACGTCCAACGCGATGCGGGCCTGCCGGTTAGCAATACACCAACCAATCATAGAACTGCTCTCTATCCGCAATTTGTGGCCCCGCGCCAACATCTGCCGTCCAGCCTCACCGGAGCCGGCGCGCAATACGGCCCATTTCCCCCCAGCCTCCCCGCTCCACACGCCTGCTTCATCCACCAGAAACACCCCAGCGTAATACAGAGCGAACCGTTCACAGATCAACTCTACGACTTGCGCCAACAACACATCCGGATCCAGCACGCTGCTGGCCGCCTGTGAAACTTCCGCCGCAGCCTGAGCACGCCCGGCGCGGCGGTCCAAAGAACGCAGCAGGGACTCCCGCTCACGCGTCAAGAACACGCCTTGCAGGGCGACGCCGATTTGCCGGCTTAACATCGCGTACAATGGCGCCTGTTGCGGCCCAACCTCAAACACAACAAAACCCAAATGAGCGCGTTGGAAATAAAGCGGTTCGACCACCCAATTGTAACGGCGTTCGGTTGGGATATAGTCAGTCGGCACCAACCGCCGCGCCGGAAATATCACACCCTCGGATGGCAGAGAAATCTGACCCTTTTCGTTATACGCCATCACCAGCCGGGCATCTTCCGTGGGCGCAGTTTGATCCAGGTACAACGAGAGATAGGCGCCGGGAATTTCCAAGGCCCGTAATTCCCGCACCAGGATATCCATTTGCGCTGAAAGGTCAAAGGTGGTCAACAACACCTGCTCCAGGTTGCGCAGCATCTCAGTCCGCCGCACCGCCTGATAAGTCTCATGCGCCTGCGCCTGCTGCCAGATTTCCAGCAGCAGAACCCGAGCCTGCTGCCAGAGGTTTTCGGCGCGGGCCAAAGCGGCGGCATCCGCTGTCAGCAAAGGCGCCAGGACACGTCTTTGCTCCGATAGCAGCAACTGGCCCACCGAGAGCGGCGTCCCGGCTAACCGCATCTGGTGCAACATCTCGTAGAAAATCCTGAGAAATGCCGCAGTCTCCGCCGGGGCGGACGCTGCGCGGCACACCTCCTGCTGCAAAGCCTCCAACAACGGCGCACACCACCGGGCAGCAGGCAGGCTCGCGCCGCTTTGAGTCACAGCCGCCAGCAGCGGCTCCCGCGCCATGTCAAACGCGGCGGCGCATACCGGCGGCTCAATTTCAGGCATATCAGCCGACAAATAAGGGGCCGCGGCGTTCATCACGGTGAGGGGCAAACATCCGCACGATTCGCGGATCACCAGCTCGGCCGGCACCAGAACTTGCTCTGGCGTGGGCTGCCCGCGAATTAATGAGAGCAACAATTCGGCTACGGTATACCCCAACTCATAGGTGGGCATTTTCACCGTTGTCAAAGCCGGCGCCATGAAGCGCGCCTCCTCCACATCGTCAAACCCCACCACAGCGATCTCTTGGGGCACCTGGATCCCGCGCGCGTGCAAAGTTCGCAAAATCGCAATGGCCTGACCGTCATTCGCGGATGCTATGGCGTCTATGTCACGCTGAGGGCGGAGCTGGCGCTCATCCAGCAGCGTCGCCACCGCCTGCGCTCCCAGCGCGCCGGTAAAATCTCCCGGCGTTACAAGTGCGGGATCAAAGGGGATCTCAAAAGCGGTCAGGGCATCCTGGTAAGCGGCATAGCGATTAAGGGCAGTGGGGTTATCAGCCGGCCCCTGGACGAAAGCGATACGCCGGCAGCCATGAACCTGGATCAGGTGGCTGATGACAGCGTACATCCCCGCGTAGTCTCCCGTGGCAGCGCCGGGGACGCCAGGATAAAACCGATGCGAGTTGACCACCGGCAGCGGACTGTAATACTGTTGGTAAGCGGCCTCAAACTCCTCACGATTATTCCACCACTGCGCCAGACCCACCCCATCCAGATGTTCTGGGCTGACCAGGCGGTGCAACACACAGCGCACATCCGTTTCCCAGGAGATGCTGGTAAAGAACGATATCATGTTGACGTCCTGCGTCTGCGCCAAGGCTTGCGCGCCCAGCCACCAGTCACTGGGCCACGTTACCACATGGGCCACCAATCCCAGAGTCGGACGTTGTTTTTCCATTTGAGGTTTGCGCTTCTTTTTACTCATGGTCGCCATCCCCCGGCTCTAGCAGTGGCGCCGCGGACGGGGTCGGCTCGTCCGCAGACACAGGCGGTTCGGCAGGCGGCGCTTCGCCCAAATTCAGGCGGACGTAGGTATGTGAACCACGTAAACTGCGATTTAATTCTTCGGTAGCGATCCGCATTAACGCCTCCATACTCACCGCGCGCTGGAGCGCGTCGGTGATCTCGCGGGTCACTTGCTCGCGGGCCGCGCGGCGCTGGGTATCCTGATACAAGCGCGCACTTTCCAGCGCCAACGCCGACTGTTCAGCCAGAGTTTGCATCAGCGCGATCTCTTCCTGTGTCCATTGGCGGCCGCCAGACTTGTGCCCATCCATCACCCCAATGACGCGGCCCCGCACTTTGATCGGGATAGCGAGCGCCGTGTTTTCGACGTCGGTGGTCATTTGTCCCTGGGTCAACGCCGTCCGCATTTGCGGCGTCCAGGTATCTCCGACCGGCAAAATGGCCTGACGATCGCTGACAAACCCCAGATCGGTCTGCGCGTTGAGCAGGTTGGCCCACGCTTGCCCGGATACCCCGCCATAAGCACTGCGTTCGGCCTCGAAACTTTCTTCAATCTGCCGAAACAGGCGCGCGTTATTGATGGCGGTCGCAATCTGATCGGCCAACATCTGCAACACGGCCACATCTTCCGGGGAAAACGCTTCCGATTCGGCGCTCTGCACATCCAGCACACCGATGACCTTCCCGCGCGCCCGCAAGGGCAGCGCCGCCTCCGACCGGGTCAGGGGCAAATCGGGATCATCGAAGGTGACGAAGTCCTGAGCTGTATCCAGCGCAATGCGCGCTTTGCCACTCTGCGAGACTTCCCCGACGACCTCGTTCCCCCCCACACGCAGACGATAACCGCGCGCCAACAGCTTTTGCCCGCCCTCGCCGGAGGCAGCCACTAACTCGAGCCACTCGCCTGTGCCGTCTACCAAAAACAGGCCCGTATAATAGAAGCTAAATTTGCGGCTGATCGAATCAACCACACTGTCCATCAAGGGACTCAACGCCAGTTCAGAGGTGGCCTCATGGGCAATGACGGCGGTCGCTTCCAGGTAGCGCGTTCGGCGGGTCAGCTCTACGGTGCGTTCCTGCACGGTCTCTGCCAACCTGGCGCGCTGTTCTTCCAGTTCTGCCGCATAACGGCGGGCGCGCCGCAGCGCCTCTCCCCAACTGTTCGAGGTCAGATTGATCAAGCCAGCCGTTGCCATCAAAAACAGGCTCAACGGCCACCATTGCTCCATAGGGGATCTGACGCCAAGTCTACCGGGCAGGAGATTGGCAGTTTGGGCTAGAGCGATCCCCAGAGTGGCCGCAACGCTCAGTCCGGCAAAGGCGATGGCCCCCCGGCCACCAAGCAGAAGACCGGCCGCGACCACAATCACGACAAAGCTCCAATAAGTTGCGGATTGCGTGCCACCCAAAAAGAAGCTCACGGCCAGCATCAAGAACCAAAAAACAACCAGAAACATCATGCTGGCGCTAGACACCTGACCGCGCCGCATCAGCCACAGCAAGGCCCCATTGCTCAAAAGGAATCCCCCAACAAGCGGCAAGGATAGCTCTGGATTGGGCAAGAAGACAAAGAAGAAGCCCGCAGCGATGCAAACAGCAATAAAAATCCATAAGATGGTATTGAGCAAAGCCGCTACATGCGTCTTCTGTTCATCCCCTGCGAAGACAGGGGGCGTAAGCAAGCGCTTGATGGTATTCCCCATGATCACATCCTTTCTATCCCGATCCTGCTGCGTCGTCCGTCTCTGACATCGCCAGGCGAATGGTCAACATGTCCAAATCGAGCGCCTGACGGATCTCGCTCGCTGTCGTTTTGAGCACGGTTTCAATGTTAAGGGATTCACGAATGTGCGACGTCACTTCACCGACCAACCGTTCCTGCGCGGCGCGCCGCTGAGTATCCTGATAGAGGCGCGCACTCTCCAAAGCCACGCCAAGTTGCTCGGTCAGCGTCTCCAAAAGTTCATGCTGATCGGCTGACAGGGGTTGCGCCTCGGACACATACGCCGTAAGTTCTCCGATCACTTGCCCCCGCGTTTTGAGCGGCACGGCCAACACATTTGAGGGCGTCGCGGGTTCCGGCGTAGGCCGCGCCGTGGGCGACCGCAGGTCAGTGACCTCAAGGGGCGCATCACCTAAAAGCAGGCCATGGGGATCATAGCGCGCCGCCAGACGCCCGCTGTTACGGAGGATTTCTTGCCAGGCAAGGCGGCTTACCTCACCATAGGCGCGCTGCGCCGCATCCAAAGTAGCCTGAGATTCTGCGATGAGGCGGGCATTCTCAATCGCGACGGCCAACTGGTCTGCCAACGTCTGCAAGACATGCAAATCTTCCTGGGTGAAGGCCTCGGGTTCGACGCTCTGCACGTCCAACGCGCCAATCACCTTCCCCCGCACTTGCAAGGGCAGCGCCATTTGAGAACGGGTTGCCGGCATCTCCGGGTGTTCCTCCCCCATAGCCGCAGCCCCCCCCTGGGCAATGCGCGATTCTCCCGTTTGGGTCACATAACCGACCAGGCCCACCTCCCCCACGCTCAAGCGATGTCCACGCGCCAACAAACGCTGGCCCTCCTCAGACGATGCCGCCCGCAACACGGCATATTTACCCACCTCATCAATCAAAAAGATGCCGGCGTGGTAGAAGCCAAAATAATCCGAGATCAGTTGCGCGGCGCGCTGCAACAACATCCCCACATCCTGGATGGTGGTCGCTTCGCGCGCGACTGCGGTGGCTGCCTCCAATTGCCTGGAGCGTTTTTCGAGATCGGCGGTGCGCCGCACCACCTGAGCTTCCAAATCGGCTTGATTGGCCTCCAAAGCGTGGGACAGTTCACGGCTCCGGGTCACATAGGTATTAAAGCGGGACGTGTAAGAGGACACCAGTAGCATAATAAAGACGCCCATACTCACCAACTCGACAGAAAGGGGTATCCAGGCCCCCACATCCGTCGAAACGACCTCGACGGCGATGAGACGACCACTGATGAACACCCAACTCATCCCCACCATCGTGGCGATAACCAGCCCTATCGTCAGAATAGCGGCCCGCTGCCCCAAGAAGAGCGCCGAGAGAAAGATCATGGTCAGTAGATAAACGCGGCTGCTGTCGCCAAGCCCGCGTGTGACAAAGACAATGACCGATATGGTATAGAGGATTAACTGAATCCCCCCGACCTGGAGCGTATACGGGGCTTGCCGCCACAACGTCAGAAGCACCAGGATACCATAGACGCCAATGTAGGCTTCCATAGCCCAAAAGAGGCCGCGCGAGTAGGTCGTATAGGCGCCAACGGCGGTCATTAAACCACCAAAGAAAAGCATGACCCGCAATACCCGCCGAATTAGTTCCTGACGCCAGGTGAGGATATCCGCCACCAGGGGAACGTGTTGCTGGTCAACCAAGCTTATGTTATCCTTGTCCATACCGCTACCTTCCACGCCTCTTAGGGTTGGTCTTCCGTGCCCAGATGCACATCAAGCGCGAGGAATCCCAGCTTTCCCCCGATCTCGCGCGCCGCAGTCTGTAAGACGGTCTCCACATCCAACGTCTCGCGCATCCGGCTGGTGATCTCAGAGATCAAACGTTCGCGGGCAGCGCGACGCTGGGTCTCATCTAGCAATCGCAGACTCTCCGCAGCCAATCCCACTCGTTCAGCGATAGCCTGCACCAGGGCGATCTCATCTTCCGTCAGTTCCCGCTGCCCATCCTCCCAGTGAACGCCCAATGCGCCAATTGGCACCCCGCGCTGCATAATGGGGGCCACCAACGCCAGGTTGTCGTCCGACCTACGCAATACGGATGGCTCGGATTGGCGTAAGGCTTGTTGGATTTCGGACGCCACACTTTCGCCAAGCAATTCCTGACCGGGCCGCTGTGTCTCATACGCCGTCGCCGCAGCCATCTGGAGATACTCATTCCATGCCCGCTCTTGATAGCGACGCTGTGTTGCCTCCATCTCCCGCAGTGTCTCCTGAGAACGGTTGAACAGGCGCGCATTCTCAATAGCATTGGCGACCTGATCGGCCATTGTCTGCAAAACGGCAATATCCTCCTCGCTAAAGGCCGCTTCCAGCGAGCTTTGGATCGTCAATGCGCCGATCGCCACCCCTCGGCTGACCAGCGGCAGCGCCAGTTCCGAGTGGGTATCCGGCAAATAGGGGTTCTCGAAACGCACTGCCTCGACCCCCACATCCAGCGCAATACGCGCCTGCCGGTCAGTGATACATTGCCCAATCATCGAGCTACCGCCGATTTCCAACTTATGCCCGCGCGCCAACATCTGGCGGCCCGCCTCGCCCGTTCCCATGTGGAGTTCGGCCCACTTGCCATCCTCACTCACCAGGAACAGGCCCGCGTAATACAACGCGAACCGTTCCCGCACCAGTTCCACCACACGCTGTATCAAAACATCTGGGTCAAGTTCACTGCTGGCGACGCGCCCGACCTCAGCGGCAGTCTGAAGCTGAAGGGCGCGCCGGGACACTTGACCGGAGAGCAACACACTGTGCAGGGAACTGTCAATCTGACCGCGCAGAGAATCATAGATGGCGCCATCCCCGCCCCTGGCGTCAAATAAAATAAAACCCAATTGCCGCTCCCGGAAGTATAAGGAGTGTACGACCATCTCGTAACGGCGATCTCGCGGCCACACCCCATCGGGGAGCAAGCGTTGCGCCGCGAAACGCCGGCCCCAGACTTTCGGAGCTATCGCGCCGTCCTCATCATACGCCGCCAACAATCTAACCCAACCGGTTGGAGAATCGGGGTTTTCGTAGAGCGCCAGGTAGAAGCCGGGAATGCCCAGACCGGGCAATTGGGTGGATAGGACATCTACGACTTCAGAAGTCTCTTGTATGGCCGCCAACGACTGACTGATCGCGCGCAAAACGCCGGTCTGCCGCGTAGCCTCGAATGCGCGATAGGCCTCAACGCGCTGCGCCCGCTCGGCGATTAACACACGCGCCTGCCCCCACAGGGCCTCAGCCTTGTGCAAAGTCGCGGGCGCCAGGGCCGGCAACATCTGATGCCGCAGGCCAGAAATAACCGTCTGCCATATCAAAAGATTGTCTTGCACCTCGGCGGCGCGCCGCAGCAAGCCGGACAGCACCGCAAGAAAACGGGGCGACGGAGCCTCTTCCAGATCCGCGATACAGCTCTCCACCAGGAGCGCTGCCCAGCCCTCCTCCTGCCCACCCACCGGCGTTTGCGCCAACAATGCCGCAGTCGCGGCGCGCCATTCCGTCGTGAAGTGCCCCACGCCCGCCGACGGCTCGATAAGCAGCGCCGCCTGGTCAACAGCGGCCGTGGTAACGTCCGAGGAAACACAACCACAGGATTCCCGCACGGTCAAAGAGCCGGTCACACTGTGCTCCTCAGAGACTTTTTTACCTTTCATCAATGCGAGCAACATCTCAACAGCCTGATACGCCATTGCATAAAAGGGCAAGTGAAGGGTCGTCAGGGAGGGCGTCACCACGGCCGATTCAGCCAGATCATCGAAACCGACCACCGCCAAATCGTCAGGAACGCGCACGCCCCGCGCCTGGAATTCACGCAGCGCGGTGAGCGCGCCCCGGTCATTCCAACTTACCACCGCTTCCAGATCAATGCCAGGGCGCAGTCCCTGCTCGTCCAACAGCCAGCGCGCGATGCCGTGGCCCATTTCGGGGACTAACAACCGCGGCTCGAAAGGCAAGCCATACTCGGCCAGGGTTGCGACATACCCGCGATAACGCTCCTGGGCGCCCACATGTCCCGGCGGTCCTTGCAGGAAGGCAATCTTCCGATAGCCATGCGTCTCGATGAGATGCACCAGCGCCTGACGTATCGAACCACAATCATCCATCAATACACTGGGGAATCCTTCGATCTTATGCTCGCCGCACACGATGGGCAACGGGCGCTCCCCGATCTGGTAATGCCGGCAGAAATCGCGAAACTCCTGAGGGCTGACGACATTGTCCACTCCGCCGGCCCACACAACCAAGCCCGCCACGTTATCCGGGCCGGCCAATTCGTAAAGCACGTTGGCCTGACTCCCGAAGTTCGCCTCGGCCCGTAAGGTCCCCCCCAAAAAGCACAGTAAATTGACGTTATGCTTCTGGGCCGCAGCGACAGCCCCACGCCAGGGTAAGTACCCCCAACTGGAGATAATGTCAGAGATGAGTAGCCCGATGGTGGGACGTGTTTTCGCGCGTCTAGTGGGCATTTGTTTCTCCTTCTGTTTCTGGTTGGGTCTCCACTCCCAACCGCACGTAAACTCGGGAAGAACCCAACACTTTGTTCAATTCCTCGGCGGCAATCCGCATCAGCGCATCCATGCCCGTCGCCCGTTGCAGAACATCGGAAATTTCACGGGTGGCTTGCTCACGGGCCGCGCGGCGCTGTGTTTCCCGATAGAGCCGCGCACCCTCCAGGGCCACGTTCAATTGATCGGTCATAGCGGTCAGCAAGTCAATCTCCTCCTGAGTCCAGTGAGCGCCATCGGCCTTGCGACCATCAATCACGCCCACGACCTGATTGCGCACCTTGATGGGGACCGCCATCGTCGGCGACTCGCCCTGCCCCGGCTCGATCTGGCCGGAAACTAACGCAGCTTCCATTTCCGCACGCCAGACATCAACAGCCGGCAACGTAGCGTGATAAGTACTCAGGAATCCCAGGTCGGACTGCGCTTCGAGCAGACTTTGCCACGCGGCATGGCTTGACTCACCGTAGGCGCGCCGTTCGGCCTCCAGACTCTCTTGAAGTCGCTGGAACAAACCGGCGTTGCGCACAGCATTGGCGACCTGGTCAGCCACGGTTTGCAGCACGGTGATGTCTTCTTGAGAGAAGAAAGCCTCTTGATCGCTTTGCGCCGTCATCGCGCCCAGAATCTGCCCGCCGGCGCGCAGCGGCAGCGCCAACTCGGAGCGCGTGGCGGGTAAAAAGGGATTGCTGAAGCGTACGGGCGCCTCGCCGACATCCAACTGAATGTCAGCCTGCCCGCTGGATACACAACGGCCAATCATCGAATTGCCCCCCACCGGCAACTGCCAGCCCTGCGCCATCATTTTTTGTCCAGCCTCGCCAGAACCGGCGCGCAAAACGGCATATTCACCGGTCTCATCCACCAGGAACAGTCCCACATAATACAGATTAAACCGGTCCCGCATCAACGCCACCACCTGCGGCAGCAGTTCGTCGAGGTCTAGCACGGCCGTCGTGGTTTTGGACACCTCAGCCGCTGTGAGCAGCCCTCGCGTGCGTTCGACGACGCGCTGCTCCAGGCTGGTCAGGGTCTCCCGCAACTGCGCGGTCATACTATTAAAGGCCTCGGCCAGATTGATCACTTCGGCAGGACCTTGCAGCACGGCTTGCAAATGCGTCTCCCCCTCGGCGATCCGGCTGGCGGTAGTGGTCAGGTTAAGCAGCGGCACAGACAGGCGCCGGGCGAGGTAGACCGTCACGCGACTGGCGGCCGCCCCCACGACCACCACCATGACGAGCGATATCAGGATGCTGCCGACGAGGGCCATCGAACCTTCCTGTAGCGGCAGTTCGATGACGACGGCCCAGTCAGGCGTCCCCAAAGGGACATAAGTTCCGACGACCCAGTTGCCATTGATCCCCCGAAACCACTTCGTCAATCCCTCATCGTCAGGCGCCGTGCTCTGAATGAAATGGGCCACCAGCGCCAACTGACTGACATTCTCACCGCGCAGAACGCGCGAGAGGTCGCCGAAAGCAATCAGATTGCCCGGCCGGTCTACCACGTAGGACAGACCGGTCTCGCCAACCTCCAGTTGGGCGACCAGATCCCACATAAATTTGAGATTCACCTCGGCCAGCAGCACTCCCTGAAAATCGCCAAATACATCCAAAGCCGGGGCCGCCATAATCACCCGTGGCTCGCTGGTCGCCTCGTCCACGTAAATCGGGCTGACATATCTATTCCCCTGCCTGACCAGATCGAACCAACCGCTTTCGAGCCATTGGGTAAGCTGTCCCGACCGTATCCGCGACAGGAGAGAGACCAGGCTCTGCTCCTGTCCTTGGGCATCCAGAAAAGCCAACTGTTGGAAGGCGAGTTGCTGCCCCATCACGCTCGCCAGAATTCTTTCCTGATCTTGCGAAGAGGTCGTCGCAGGATTGCCGAGTCGGGCCGCCGTCTCCAATACGTCAAATCGGACCTGGAAAAAGTTGGCAACCTCCGTGGCCGCTTCTTTTGCAATCAGGTGCTGTTCGCTCTCCAGCGCCCGATTCCCTGTCTGGAAGAAAAGGAGCAGTTGCGGGAGGTAGGCAATGAACAACGCGCCCAAGAGCAACACCAGGAAAGCGCGGACCAGGGTCGCTGCCAAAGTGCGCGTGGTTGCGGGGGTCTGTCCGGTGGGCTTTTCTTTTTGCATAGACATCGTTTCACCTCTCGGCGACGCGCGCGCTTAACGAATAATCTCGTCCGCCTGCGCCAAAATACTTTCGGGTACGGCCAATCCCATGGCCAGCGCCGCTTTATAGTTGATCTGCACGAAAAGGTCCGCCGAGACGACCGGAATGGTGCCGGCTGGCGTTCCCTTAAAAATCTTGTCAGCCAGGGGAGCGGCCTGCTTACCCGCGTCATACGATTTGACGTTCACCCCAAAAATGGATTCATAACCTTCCACAGACATAAAAGCGCCGCCGATGGGCACCCCCTGTTCATGGGCGAATCTGCCGATCACGACAAAATTTTCCGGCGTCACAGTGAGCGGTTCCACGAGAAAAAAGATCGCGTCCATCCCCACGTCATCCTGCTGCGCGCGCGATTGCAATTCCGCCTCAAGTTCTGCCGCATTCGCGGCAGGGAACTCGATCAAAGTCACCCCGGCAGCCGCTGCCACCGGGTATAGGACATCGAGTTGTGGTTGCACAATGGGATAATCCCGCTGATAGGGAACCCATAGGCGTTTGGCCTCGGGGAGGATCTCTTGCAGAATCTCAAACCGCTTGACCGCGATGTCCGGGCCGGGATAACGCACACCGGTGACGTTGCCGCCGGGTTCACGCACACTGTCAACCAGGCCCATGCCCTCGATCAGGGCAAAGCTAAACACTACCGGGATGTCGGTCCCCTGAGTGGCCGCTTTGGCCTCCATCGAAGCCTCGGTGGGAAAGGTCAGGATTAAGTCAACCCGATCCTCGACGAATTTTCCGAGAATGGTCTGGTAAGCCGCCATATCAAAGTCCGTCTTCTGCACGTCATAGACGATATTTTCGCCTTCCACGTACCCCAATTCAGCCATCCCGGCCTTAAACCCATCCGTGACGTCGGCAACGAAATTGAGGCCCGACAAGACGCCCACCCGGTACACCTTAGGTTTCGAGAGATTGCAGCCACCCAGGAGCAAAATCAGCATCCCCAGGCACACCAACGCGCGCGCGCGCACTTCGAGTCCATGGCGAAAATGCCTATGCCTTGTCATCTTCTTTACCTCCTCTGAAAATAGTCAGATAGTCGTTAGTCGAATAGTCGAATAGTCAAAAAAATTCTGCGTGCTCCGCGTCTCTGCGGTGAAAATTCTCATTATCAGAGCTTTGCCGCAGGTTCGGTTACACTCCTGTGAAAGTAGGCCAATAGTCGCCGGTCTGTAGTCTGGTCATAAATTCCCCCGATCAATGCTGTTTAGGGGGTATCCGCATCCGCTCGGCTCGGTTTGGATTTCGCCAGAAGAACGACCAGATCTTCTAAAGCTAACGCTCGGCGCATCTCCTCGGCCGCCGTGCGCAGCATCGCCTCCATATCCAGTGTCTCACGGATGCGACCGGCCACCTCACTGATCATGCGCTCACGCGCCGCGCGGCGCTGCGTGTCCTGGTAAAGCCGCGCGCTTTCCAAAGCCACCCCCAACTGTTCGGTAAGGGACTCAATCAGCGCGATTTCCTCCGCTGTCCACGCACCTTGGGGTTTGTGAGCGTCGAGCACCCCGATGACCTGACCCCGCACCTGCACTGGCGCAGCCAGGCTCATGCGTGTGCCTTCGTCGAGGGTGGGCTTGCCTGTCTGACGGGCCAGAGCCATTTCAGGGCGGCGCTGAGGTTCGGCTTCCGCCTCCGAGACGCCCCGCTGCACACTCAGCGCCTGCTGCGCGCGCAGGAGGGCTTGCCAAGTCTCCTGCGTCAGTTGCGCCGCCGTGCGCTGCTGCGCCGCCAGGCTCTCTTGCGCCTGCTGGAACAACTGCACGTTACTGATCGCTATAGCTACCTGGTCGGCGAGGGTTTGCAGCACCGCCATATCCTCCGCCGTAAACGCCTGCGGCGTCGTACTTTGCACATCCAGCACGCCGAGAATCTGCCCCCGTGCCTGTAGAGGCAACGCGGCCTCGGAGCGCGTCGCCGGCAAATCAGGATTATCGAAGAAGATGGCATCAGTTCCGGTATCCAACGCGATGCGCGCTTCCCCCCGAGCAACCGTGTAAGCCACAATGCTCTGTTCCTTGATATTCAGGCGATGATGCCGTTCCAACATGCGCTGCCCCCCAATGCTGGAAGCCGCCTGCAACTCGGCCCACTCGCCCGTCGCATCCACCAAAAAAATGCCGGTATGATAAAAACCGAATTGCTCGCTGACCAAATTGACCACGCGGTTCAGCAAGTCCGCCAGGTTCAGCGCCGAAGTCGCGTCGCGCGCCACGGCGGCGGTGGCTTCCAGATAGCGCGCGTGCCGTTCCAATTCTTGCGTGCGCGCGGTCAGATCGTCCCGGCTGACCTGAAGACTGCGGTTGCTTTCCAGCAAGGCCAACTCATTGCGCCGGGCGCGTTCCAATGCGGTCCGGCTACTTGTCATCGCCATTTGTACCACGACTGCTGCCAGCACAAAGGTGGCGGTGTTGCCGGCCCACATAAACACAGGCGTTATCGGCGCCATAGAGGGCGGCAGCATCTCTATACTTTCCAACCAAGCAAGGACTAACCCGGCCACCGCGCCCAACCCGGCAAATCCCAACCCGGTCCGCCCGCCGATGGTTAACCCGGCAATCAGCACCACGACAACATACGCACTAAAGACGCTGCCGCCGCCAAAGAAAAGGGCGTTCCCGACGAAGGCCATACCCATCATCATTATCAGCAAGGTACTTACCAGGCGGGTATGGCCGCGGCGCACCAGGAATAGCAGGCCAACTTCGCCCAGCACCATCATACCGACGAGGAGCAGGGAATAGGTGGGGACCAGCGCAAAAAACCACACAACCAGGCCAACAACCGTCGTCACGATGATGATCGTCAGCAAAATCGTCCGCAGCGTCTGAGCCACCCGCTGTTTGTCTTCGTCCCCTATAAAAATAGGAGGAGAAGAAGATTCTCTCGTCTGATTTGCCATAGTTATTTTCCTCTAGCCTGGATCAGTGGGAGGGCGTGTCTTCCGCCGCCAGTTGGATCACCAGCCGATCCAGCCCCAACGTCTGATAAATTTCGTCGGCAGTAGTGTTGAGCACCCGCTCCATATCCAATGACTCGCGCATTTTAGCCGTGATCAGGCCAATCAGCCGTTCTTGTGCCGCGCGGCGCTGCGTGTCCTGGTACAACCGCGCGCTTTCCAGGGCAATTCCCAGTTGCTCGGCCAGCGTTTCGGCCAGCGCGATTTCCTCCGCCGTCCACGTATTTCCGGCCGGTTTGAAGGTGTCTATCACGCCAATGACGTTGCCGCGTACATAGACCGGCACAGCTAACGGGGCCGCATTCCCCGGCGCGGCGGCGTACACCGTCTGCCCGGCCTCCGCCGCGCGCTGCGCTGCGTCCGGCCAGCCCTGCGGCCCTTCGGTTCCCACCGTCACGCCGCCCTCAAAGCCGTGAACGCCCGCCACGGCCTGACTCTGCAAAAGTTGCTGCCAGCCCTGCCGGCTGGCCTCGCCGGACGCGCGCCGAATCGCTTCCACGGCGGCCTGGCTTTCCGCCAGCAAACGCGCGTTCTCCAACGCGATGGCGATCTGGTCGGCCATCGTCTGAAACACGGTGATGGTGTCCTCGTCAAAAGCATTCAACTGCGCGCTCTGCACCGTGAGCGCCCCCACCACCCGACTACGCGCGCGCAACGGCAGCGCCGCTTCCGAGCGGGTCTCCGGCAACTCGGCGGTAACGCGGCGCACGGCGTCCGCCTCCGCCTGCAACGCGATGCGGGCCTGGGCATTCATAATGCTCCAACCGATCATTGAGCTGCCGGTGATGGGCAACTTGTGTTCCCGCGCCAACATCGCCCGCCCGGCCTGGCCGGTGCCGGCTTTCAACACGGCCCACTGGTTGGACTCGTCCACCAGAAACAGGCCCACGTAATACAGGGCGAATCGCTCGCGGATCACTTCGACCACATCCCGGACCAGGCGCTCGCTTTCCAAGATGGAGGCCGCCACGCGCGCCACTTCCGCCGAAGCGCTCAGATAATCCGAACGGCGTTTGAGATCGGCGGTGCGCTCGATCACGCGCTGCTCCAACCCGCCGATCAACTCGCGCAATTGTGATGTCGTGTCGTTAAACGAACGGGCCATCGCGCCAAATTCATCCTCGCTTTCCACCGGCGTCACACGGTTGAAATCGCCGGCGGCCACCGCCGCCGCCGTCTGCATCAGCGAATTGATCGGCTGAATAGCTTGGCGGATCGCCAGTAACACCAACCCCATCAGCAATGAAGCGCCGACAGAAATGATGACAAACGAAACAACGCCCAAAGTCCGGCGGAGGCTCTGTAACTCAGATTCCTGTTGCTGCACCACAATTCCCCAGCCATTGTCCAGCATCTCTACATGAGCATCCCAGCGCACTCCCTGGGCATCGGTGAACAAGACAAGACCGGGGCCTTTCGTGCGCAAATGCACGACTGGCGCGGACTGGCTCATATCCACCAGGGCGTTGTCCTTCATCAGGAAATCCGGGTCGGGATGCGCCACGACCCAATTGGCGCGGTCTACCACATACGAGACACCCGTCTTACCCACTTTACTGACCGATACCTGCGCCGAGATGGCGTCCAACCGGCTGACCGCCGAAACTACGCCGACAATGATGCCGCTCTCGTCGCGGATGGGCGCCGCGATGCTCATGGCCGGACGGCCAATGGTCCGCCCCAGCAGCACCTCGGTGGTTACCTGTCCGGCGCGCGCGCCCTGGAACCACAGGCGGTCGCTGTAGTCCTTGAGGGACTCCCCATCGTTGCGCGCCACATTCATGCCGGTTAAATCGGTGGTATGTACCAGATAAAACTGCGGCGAGGCTTGCGCCTTAGCGAGCAGCACCGGTTTTTGCCGCGCCGGGTCCATACTCACAATATCCGGCAGCAGCGCCAGTTCCTGCACCGACTGCTCATTGAGCGCCAGCCACGTCTCAATATTGGCCTTCAGTCCCGCCGCCGTCAGGTTAAGCTGCGCGGTCGTCAAGTCGGACAAGGCGCGGGCAGCCAGGTTATTCAAGAAAAAGGCGATAGCCACTATCAAGGGGACGGCAATCACCAGCATCAGGGAGGCCAGACGGATTTGCAGCCGGCCGCGCTGCAACCGCCGTTCGGACACCATTTGCCGAAAGCCGATATAAGCAAACACCCCGGCCACCATGGCGCTGGACAGCACCGAAGAAATACTGATCGTCAGGATGGTGCTTAATCCAAACTGGACGATCACCCCAAACAGCAACCCGGCAAACAGCAGCCAGGCGAGCCGCCGAGTGAGAGAGGGGGTGCTTTTGCGCAGAGCGACGTACAGAGCCAGAAAGAGGCCAACCATCGGCAACACCATGTTCACAATGCGCAGCGGCGCCGCGAACATCCCTCTTTCAAAGTCTGTGGTTGTCAGCATGATTCCTGTCACCCCTTCAGCCACCGTCGGGGTGAACCATAAATTAGAGCCGAGGCGCAGGTCCAGGAGCGTCAGCAGCATGGGCAAGAACGCAATGACGTAGATCGGCGCCCACGCCCAGCGATAACGACTGGGGCGCGTCTCCGGCGCCAACAACACGGAGGTGACGATGAGCCATCCAACTTGGGAAGCCGGCGTGACCATCACCTGAATGACAAAAATCGTGAGGATCTCTTCCGTAGAATCCGCCGTGAAGAGAAACCCGCTGGCAATCGTGCTCGCGGCCGTCAACAGCAACCAGCCGCCCACATGACGATTGGCCGTATGCCAGACGTTCAACACCAGGATGTACAAGGCGACGACGATCTCGATCAGTCCGAGGAACCAGGCGACATATTGCCAGATCTCACTGGGCGTGAAGGTCATAAGGCCGCCTCCTTGTCCGGGGAAGTCAGGCGAATGTGCAGTTCTGAGACGCCCAACACCTGGCGCATTTCCTGCGCCGCCGTCTTGAGGACCGTCTCCATATCCAGCGATTCCCTCATGCGCGATGTGACTTCACCCACCAACCGCTCCTGCACCGCGCGCCGCTGCGTATCCTGATACAACCGCGCGCTGTCCAGGGCCACCCCCAATTGCTCGGTCAGCGATTCCACCAGCGCCACCTCTTCTCCCGTCCACGCGCTATCAGTGTCCGCTTTGGCGAAATCAATGACACCGATGACTTCACCCCGCACCTTGACCGGAACGGCCAGGCTCTTCACATCCTCCGTAGCCTTAACCGTGCTGCCGGTCTGCAAAGCCGTCCTCATCTCCGGGCGCCACAAATCGCTGATGGGCATGGTCGCCTGCACATTGCTATAAAATCCTAGGGATTGACCAGCCTTGAGCAAGGTCTGCCAGGCCTGACCGGTGGCCTCGCTGTAGGCGCGCCGCTCAAACTCTGCCGCCGCCTGCACCTGCACCAGGAGCTGCGAGTTACTGAGGGCCACCGCGATTTGATCGGCCAGCGACTGTAAGGTCAACACATCTTGGGGGCTAAACACCCCGGGCTCGGCGCTTTGGATATCCAAAACTCCGACGATCTCGTTATGCACCCGCAACGGCAGGGCCAACTCGGCGCGGGTGTCAGGCAATTCTGGCACCGCCATGTAAACCCCATCCTGGCTCACGTCCGCCGCCAGCCGATACGTGCCCCGGTACGCCACGTCGCCCACCATCCCTTCGGCGCCCACGCGCAACCGGTGTCCGTTGGCAATCAATTGCTGACCACCTAAACTGGAAGCCGCGCGCAATTCGGCCCACTCCCGCGCCTGATCCAGCAGAAAAATACCCGTATGATAGAAATTAAATTGCTCACTGAGCCGTTTCACCACCCGCTCCAAAAATTCTTCCGGGTCGCCCATTGCCGCGGCCGATTCGCGAGCCAGGGAAGTGGTGGCAGCCAGGTAGTTGGCGTTGCGTGTCAGGTCTTGCGTGCGTACCTGCACCAGTTCACGCAACTCCGCCTGCTGACGTTCCGACTCGGCGGCCAGTTGCCGGGCGCGTCGCAGTGTGGCCGCCAGGCTGGTCATTGCCAGATAGAGCAAGGAGCCTGAAATCGCATAATTGAGAAGATGATTGATAAAGTAGCTGAGCGAATCATCTGGGCGCAACGGGGGCGGCAAAAGATCTAGCTCGCCGGCGATGTAAACCCCAATAACGGCCACAGCGCTGAGTCCAGCTAACATCAGTCCCCCACGCCCTCCCAACAACAGGGCCGCCATGATGATAACGATCACAACCGTAGTGTAACCGGCATTGGTCACGCCGCCGATGAAAGCGCCTGACCCGACCAGAATCAACCACAAAGCGGCGATGACAATCACCGCCGCAGCGCGCACATGACCGCGCCGCAACAATCCAATAGATATCCCTACCGGCAGCATCATGCTCACGTAAATCATGCCCATCATCACGTAATTGCGCAACGCGACCACAACCACGAGCGCCGCCATAGTAATCAAAACCACAAGCGCCACCAAAATCGTGTTGGTCAGGGCTGCGACGCGGTTCTTTTCTTCGTCCCCCTCAAACACCGGCGGCTTGAGGAGTTGTCGAATGGACTTAAACATCGTCTGTTCCTCTTATGCGAATGGCGAATAGCAAATGACGACTCATGGTTCTGTAGTCTCGCTGACTTCTGGGCGGGCCAGTTGTACGATGACCCCTTCCAGTCCCAAAGCCTGTCGCATCTCATCCACGGCGGTCTTGAGCACTGTCTCCAAATCCAAAGATTCACGCATCCGAGAAGTCACGTGAGCAGATAGTTGCTCGCGGGCCGCGCGCCGCTGCGTATCCTGATACAATCGCGCGCTTTCCAGAGCCAGGCCCAACTGCTCTGTCAAAGTCTCAATTAGCCCGTTTTCTTCGTCGGTCCAGGTTTTACCTGGCGTCGTCTTGCGCAAGTTGACCACACCGATGACCTGGTCGCGCACTTTGAGCGGGATAGCCAACACTGCTTCCGCCTCACGGTTCTCGACCACCGCCTGACCCAATTCCACGGCCCGCACCATCTCCGGCTGCCACTCCCCGCCCACGGGGACGACGGTGCGCCGCGCATAACGGTAGCCGATCCCCTGGTCTGAACGCAAGAATTGCGCCCAACCCTGGCGCGAAAGATCGCCATACGCCCGGCGCGACTGCTCCAAAGCCGCCTGACTGGCGGCAAACGACCGCGCATTGTCCAACGCTACCGCCACCTGATCCGCCATCGTCTGCAGCACGGCCAGAGCGGCCTGATCAAAAGCGTTAGGTCGGTCGCTTTGCAGCGACAGCGCGCCGATGACCTGCCCCCGCGAGCGCAGTGGCAAGGCCACTTCCGAGCGCGTGTCGGGCAGTTCCGGCGAGACAACGCGCACCTCATCCTTTTCGGCCTCCTGCGCAATGCGCGCCTGGGAATTGACGATGCACCAGCCGATCATCGAAGACCCGGCGACCGGCAAACGATGCCCCCGCGCCACGCGCGCCTGCCCCGTCTCGCCGGTGCCGGCGCGCTGCACCGCCCACTCCCGCGCGGCGTCCACGATGAACAACGCCACGTAGTACAACTCAAAGCGCTGGCGAATGACCTCCACCACCTCTTGCAAAAGCTCATCCACGTCGAGGAGAGAGGCCGCTGCGTGCCCTACCTGCGCTGACGCCTCCAGATAGCGCGAGCGCTGCTCCAGATCGCGGCTGCGATGCTCCAGGCCGCTCAGCGTCTGCTGCAACCGATCGGCCATCTCATTGAAGGTAACCCCCAGTTGTCCAACTTCGTCCCTGGTCCTCACTTCCACGCGCCGGGAGTAATCTCCGCCCGTCATCTGCCGGGCCGCAGAGCTGAGTTTCGCCAACGGAGTGGTAATGTACCTTCGGTTAATCCCGATGATAGCACCTACCACCGCTATGGTGATTAAGGCTAAAACCCCGGCCATGTTTAACAAAAACTGGCGCTGAAAGATGAACAAGTCACGATATTGCACCTCCACACCGACGACCGCGCGTATTTCGCCGCCGGCGACAATGGGAGAGTAAGCCAGAGCATACGGCACATTGGCCGCAGAGAACAAGAGCCGCTCTATGACCGCAATCTGGCCCTCTAGCGCCCGCTGGTACTCGGCGGCAGTCTCTTTAAGCAGAGAAGTTAATTCGCCGGTTTCCACGTTGAACTGATCCTGGGCCAGCACTTGCGTCCCAGAGATGAGGTGCAAGTGAACGTCCTCTGTCCGCGCAAAATTGATCTCCGTCAGGAAGGCGTCGTCAACCGTGCGGCTGGCCACCAACACCCCCAAAATCTCGCTGGTCACAGCGCGCAACGGAATCGCCGCGACCAGCCGGAACTTCGGCAGCCCCGCATCCGTCTCTTCGACGACGCCGCCCCGCGCCTCAATGCCCAGCAAAGCCAACGTGACCAGCTCATCCTCCTGCGGACTGGCCGCGTGGCCGGCAGCAATCAGACGGCCCCCCTCGGGGCTGATCAACTCCAGGTCGTCAAAATCGAGCGGAGCCGCGCCCACGGCGAGCAGCATCCGGCAACGGGTGATGTCTCCGTCCGCCAGGGCTGCGATCAAACCAGGCGTGTTTGCCAGGAACTTGACGTTCATCAACAGCGCCTGGTCAGCCTCGGCAAACCGGCTTTGAATCAACGCTGCCTCCTGCGCCGCGCGCTGTTGACCCATTTGGGCGATCAAGTTTTCTATACCTCTGACCGTGAGGAGGATCGCAATCGTCAGCAGTGGCGCGAACACCATGAGGTTCACTACATTCAACTTGACGCCCAGACTCAGGTTCCTGAAAAATTTAGCCAACATCATGGACTCCTATGTCAGATGCAACGCACTTCATTGCAAGTGCGTTGTACCACACCCTGCTACTCCGTAATCACCTCAAGTTTCTCCAGCGCCGCCCGCCCCTTCTCGGAAAGCAGCCAATCCATCAAAGGTTGCACGTCCGCCTGACGCGCCTGCATATAACCGATGCCCACCGGGATCTTCATCGGATTGGCCGCGTCGCCTGGGGCGACGCCGTCCAGGGACAGTCCCTTCACCTCGGCTTTCACCGCCAGCGCCGCCGGCCACGCGCCGAAGCCCACGGCCCCCGGCGTCGCCGCGACGACAGCCTGCATGTCGGACTGGCTGGTCTGCACCAGAGCCGTCGCGGGGAACAGCGTGTCGCCCAAAAACACCTCGCGCAGCGATTGGGTGCTTGAGTCGCTCTCGTCGCGCACGCACAGGATGATACCCTGGTCGGGACCGCCCACTTCGGCCCAGTTGACGATCTCGCCGGCAAAGATTCCCTGGACTTGCTCTTTCGTCAGATTGGTAAGGCCCACGTCGGGGTGAGTGAATACCGCCACCCCGGATTGACCGAATTCCGCATACATCACACCCTGGGCGGTTTCCTCATCTTTGGCCGCCCTGGCCATCGCCGCCACGTCCAGGGCGCCCTTGAGGATGCCCTCCACGCCGCCGCCGGTGCTTGAACCAGATAAAATGTTCAGACTGTACCCCGGCACATCGGCTTCAAAGGTCGCTTTGACGCCGCTCAGGATGGCAGTCACGGTGCCGGAACCGGAGATCATCAACACTTTCCGGGGGGCGGCCGTCGGCGTAGGCTCAGGCTTCTTCAAGCCATTACCACAGGCCGTCAGGCACAGCACAACGAGAAGTGCCAAGCAAATGTATCGAATTTTCACAGCAGCCTCCCTCTCTTAATGAATACCGACCATTCCCTATGATGGCTCCTCAGATTTGAGGCCGGTTCGCAGCCGCACCTCGACCACATCAGCGCCCGTCGCCAGCCCCATCTCGCGCACGGCCGTTTGCAGCACTGTATTCAAGTCCAGCGTTTCGCGGATGCGACTGGTGACCTCGCCGACCAACTGTTCCCGCGCCGCGCGGCGCTGCGTGTCCTGATACAAGCGCGCGCTTTCGAGCGCCAACGACCCTTGTTCACCGAGTTCCTGTAACAAGGCCAGCTCATCCGCCGAGAGTGGGCGCTCCGGGTCATCCCAAACACCCAATGTGCCGATAACTTCCCCACGCACGGTCAGGGGCGCGGCGGCAATCGGGGCCTCAGCCGTGGGCGATACCAACGCGCTCTGCTGCACCGCCTGTGCGATCTGCGGCGCCCACAGATCGGCGGTTGGTTGCACCTGAGCGCCATCAAAACGATACCCTGGCGCCAGTTGTCCGGTCTCGCGGAACACTTGCCAACCCTCGCGGGTCGTCGCGCGATAGAGGCGTTCCAATTCCTGCAAGGTCTCTTGAATCCGAATTTCCGCCAACTTGCGCTCGGTAATGTCCTCATTCACACCATAATAATGCAGGATATTGCCGTTTTCATCCCGGTCAATGTGAATATGAACATTAAGATACCCAATCCCACCATCGGTGTAGAGGATACGGTGTTCAATGGTACGCGTATAATGCCGGTCGGTAGCACGCAAAGCCCGTTCCGTTTCCTCGGCCACCACTCCCGCATCATCCGGGTACAGGAAACGCTCAGCGTATTGCGCCACGGTCATTTGGTATCCCCCTTCCCGTTCAGCCGTGGAGTGGAAAATATTGTAAAACTGGTCATTGAAGGTAAATATCCCCGTCGTCGGGTTAAATTGCCAGTATCCCAGATGCGCAATCCGCATCGCATCGGATAATTCCTCCTGACTGAGACGCAACTCTTCGACCAGGCGCGTGCTTTCCATTGCAATCGCAATCTGACCGCACAATCCGTCCAACAGCAATTGATCCTCAGTCGTGAGCGCCCCGGCCTGATCGCTTTGCACATCCAGGATCCCCAGAACTTGATCGCGCAACTTAATGGGGGAAGCCAGCTCACCTTTAGTCTCCGGCAAAAGAGGATTAGGCTGCCAATCCTTATCCTGCCCGCTGTCTGACACCAGGATCGCGCGTCCGGTCGCTGCCGCCGTCCCCACCACCCCCTGGCCCATCGGCAGTTTATGCCCCAGCGCGAGCATCTGCCGCCCGGCTTCGCCATACCCCACGACTAACACCATAACATCCTGCGTCGGGTCATAGCGGAAAATC
>JAKQHY010000040.1 GCA_029555965.1 Chloroflexota bacterium
CGCCGCACGAGGCGCAGGACATGGCCGGGCGCATCCCCGGCGCGCGGCTGGAGATCGTCCCCGAAGCCGGGCACATCTGCACCATCGAGCAGCCGGAGCGGGTCAACGCCGTGCTGTCCGGTTTCCTGGGGGCGGTGTTATCCTAGATGCAAGATTTCTCAACGGATTGAACGGATTGAACGGAGGGAAACGAATAAAAAATCCGTTAAAATCCGTTCAATCCGTTGAGAGAGAGGGGACGATGGGTGTGAAGTTAGGGCTGGAATATTTCCTCCGCGAACTGGCGCCGGGGCTGCGCGGGCGGCGGGTGGGGCTGGCGACGCATCCGGGGGCGGTGACGCCCGATCTGACGCATTGCCTGGACGCGCTGTTGAGCGCGGGCGTGCGCGTGACCGCCTTGTTCGCGCCGGAGCACGGCCTGGCCGGTTCCGTGGCCGACGGCGCGACGGTGGCGCACGGCGTCCACGCGCGCACCGGGTTGCCCATCTTCAGCCTCTACGGCGCAACCAAAGAGCCAACGCCGGCCATGTTGGCCGACGTGGACGTGTTGGTATTCGATATGCAGGACATCGGCGCGCGCTTTTACACGTTTATCAGCACGTTGTTTTACGTCTTGCGCGGCGCGGCGCGGGCGCGAACGCCGGTGATCGTGCTGGATCGCCCCAATCCGATCAATGGGGTGGATGTCGAAGGGCCGCTGGTGACGCCTGGTTTTGAGTCCTTTGTGGGCATTGTTCCCATCCCCATACGGCACGGACTGACGCTGGGCGAACTGGCTCGCTACATAAACGGTGAGCAAGCTTTGGAAGCCGACTTAACTATCGCGCCGCTGGCGGGCTGGCGGCGGGGGCTGTGGCTGGACGAAACCGGCCTGCCGTGGATTCCCACCTCTCCGGCGATGCCGCGCCTTTCGACGGCGACCGTGTACCCCGGTATGTGCCTGCTGGAAGGAACGAATGTGTCAGAAGGGCGGGGGACGGCGCTGCCGTTTGAGGTGTGCGGCGCGCCGTGGATTGACGGGGAAACGTTGGCGGCGGAACTCAACGCGCGGGCGCTGCCGGGTGTGCGTTTCCGTCCCACCCAGTTTGTTCCCTCCGCGTCTAAGTATGCCGGCGAAGTCTGCGCGGGCGTGCAGGGCCACGTCCTGGATCGCCGGTTGCTGCGCCCCGTCGCGCTGGGCGTGTGGCTGCTGGCGACGCTGCGCCGGTTGTATCCCGAATCCTTTAATTGGATTACGCCCAGTTGGGAAGGGTCTTTGCCCCACATTGACCTCCTGACCGGCTGCGACCGGCTGCGAAACTGCCTCGATGCGGGGGAGAACGTCCCCGATTTGCTCACGGCCTGGCGCGCGGACTCACTCCAGGCGATGCCGACGCTCCGGCGTTATGATATTTATCCTACTTGACCTCGTTATTCGTCATATCCCCCCTGTTCGCCCAAATTGAGGATTGACAAGCGCCAAACCCGCCCTATAATAAGTTAGTAAGTAAACTTTACTAACTTATCCCTCGTTCACAAGGCGGGATCGTTGATCAAAAAAGCCTCCCACGAGCAGACCCGACTGTACAATTCGCAGTTGGTGCTCAAAACCATTTACTCTGCCGGGCAAATCAGCCGCGCCGAGGTCGCGCGGGCGACGGAGTTGACGCGCCCCACTGTGTCCGACGTTGTCGCGGAATTGCTGCTGCAAGGGTTGGTGCGGGAAGTGGGCCTGGCGCCGTCGCAGGGCGGTAAGCGCCCGATGATGTTGAGCATGGTGGACGATTCCCGGCATTTGTTGGGATTGGATTTGGGGCGGGAGGATTTCCGAGGCGCGCTCATCAATTTGCGCGGCGTGATCCAGCACCGCATCAATGTGCCGCGCCCGGATGGGAATGGGGACGCGGCGCTGGCGGCAGTCTATGATTTGGTGGACGCCTTGTTCCGCGCGACGAATCGCCCGCTGCTGGGCATCGGCATTGGCGCGCCGGGGTTGGTGGACGCGGACAATGGCGTGATTTACCAGGCGGTGAACCTCAACTGGCAGAATGTGCCGCTGCGTGAGCTGTTGGAAAAGCGCTATGGCGTGCCGGTGTATATGGCGAACGATTGTCAGGTGGCTGCATTGGCCGAATACACCTTTGGCGACGGCAATCACACTGTCGATCTGGTGGTGATTCACGTAGGGTGGGGCGTGGGCGCCGGGATCGTCCACAACGGCAGACTGCTACACGGCAACCCGTTCGGCGCCGGGGAGATCGGTCACATCATTTTGCCTGAGAACCATGAGTTGTGTCACTGCGGCAGAGTAGGGTGTCTGGAAGCCGCCGTCAATACCCGCGCCATCCTCCGCGAGGTCCGCGCGGCGGCGCAGGCGTCGCCGGACTTTGCGCGGCGGCTGCCGGTTTCGCCCGATGTGGTGACGTTTGACACCGTTCAGGCGATGTTTGCCGCCGGCGATCCCACGGTGCAGCGGATTGTGGGGGCGGTGGGGCGCAGTCTGGGCATCGTGACGGCTTATCTGGTGGGAATCCTGGGAGGCTGCCGCATTTTGATCGCTGGTCGGCTGGCAGGGTGCGGGGAATTCTTGTTGGACGCGATCCGTGTGGAGATGGCGCAGCGCACGTTGGACTCGCTGGCGCAAAATACCGAGATCGGCTACGTGAGCCTCGGTGCGGACATTGTGCTGCGCGGCGCGTCGGCTTTGCTGCTCCATCACGAATTGGGGTTGTTTTAGAAGGATTTTACCGCCGAGAACGCTGAGAGCGCTGAGTTTTTTCTCTGTGTTTTCGGCGAACTCTGCGGTAAGAACGGAACTGCATAACGACTGAGTTTCTTTGCGTCTTCGCGCCTTTGCGTGAGCTGAATTTCTTTTCGGGAGGTGGACATTGAGCGAAACGGCAGTTGTCAACAAAGCGCCGCCGGCGCAGGGGCAGATGGGAGGGTGGATCAAGCGGATCACCTCGCATTTTCTGGTCAGGAAGGCGGCCAGAGCTTTGTTCACCATCTGGTTCGTCACCAGCCTGATTTTTTTCCTGGTGCGCCTGATGCCCTCCAATCCCATCGAAGTGTACATCAACGAGCTGATTGTTCAGTACAGTTTGCCTTATGCCGAGGCGCGCGATCAAGCGGCGTCCCTGTTTGCCATTGATTTGGACGCACCTTTGCACGAACAGTACTTCGATTATATGGGGCAACTTCTCCGGGGCGATTTGGGGACTTCGCTGCGCTCGCCGGGCACGTCGGTGATGTCCATCATCGCCCGCTTTCTGCCCTGGACGATTTTCAGTGTGGGCATCGGGCTGCTGCTCAGCTTCGCGCTGGGGGTGCTGCTGGGGATGTTGATGGCCTACAAACGCGATGCGTTTTGGGAACCTCTGGTCTCCGGCGCCGCCTCGGTGCTGAGTTCCATCCCCAATTACATCGTCGGCATTGTGCTGCTGGTGTATCTGGGCGTGTACTGGGGCCTGGTGCCCATTCACAAGATGCGCGGGTCCACCACGCCGGGGATGCAGCCGGGCTTTACCGTCGAATTTATCGTGGATATTTTCTTCCACGCCGCGCTGCCCATCCTGACGTATGTGCTTTCTTCTATCGGCGGGTGGATTCTTTCGATGAAGAGCAGCACGATGAGTACGTTGGGAGAAGATTACGTGACGATCGCGCGGGCGCGCGGGCTTTCGGAGGGCCGGATCACGACCGCTTATGTGGGCCGCAACGCGATGCTCCCATTGATAACCCAGTTGTTGATCAGCATCGGCTTTGTGGTCGGCGGGTCGCTCCTCATCGAAAGCATTTTTGTGTATCAGGGGATCGGCTATCGCCTGTTATCCGCGCTTTCCACGCGCGATTATCCGTTGATGCAGGGCATCTTCCTGATGATTACCATTTCGGTGGTGGTTTCCAACCTGCTGGCCGACTTCGTCTACGGCTGGCTCGATCCGCGCGTGCGCATTGGGGGAGGTGAGAAATGAGCGCGCTGGCTACTCTTACCCCTCTCCAGAAAACCATGCGGGCTTTGCGCAACATCCCACGCGGCATCTGGCGGTTCTTGAAGTTGATGAGCCGCAACAAAACTGGCTTCCTCGGTTTCCTGATCTTCATTGGCTTTGTGCTATTGACCACCGTAGGGCCGTTGTTGGTGCCGGAAGCCAAATCCGCCGACATTCTGGCGATCTATGCGCCGCCCTGCACTTTCAAAGAATGGCGGGTTTTTGCGCGCGACGCCTGGTTCAAGGGTATTGAGGTCAGCGCAATCGAGGAGAGCGGCGCGCCTATCTGTACGAAACATCTGTTGGGCACCGACAGCCAGGGCAAGGATATCTTCGCGCAGATCGTCCACGGCGGACGGGATATTTTGCAGATGGCGCTGCTCACCGGCCTTATCTCGACGTTCGTCGGCATTACCCTGGGCGCGTTGAGCGCGGTTATTGGCGGCCGCTTCGACGCTTTTCTCACCATCCTGGCCGACATCTGGTTGACGATCCCCCGTTTCCCCTTGCTGGCGGTGCTGGCGACGCTGGTGAAACTCGACAACATGTTGATGCTGGCGCTGTTGTTGTCCTTCCTCTCGTGGGCCGGGCTGTACCTCTCGATTCGCGCGCAGGTTTTCTCGCTGAAGGAGCGCGATTACGTGGAGGCCGCCGTCGCGCTGGATTTGGGGCTGTGGCACATCATCTTCTCGGAAATCCTGCCGAACATGATGAGCTACATCGCCATCAGTTTCACGTTTGGGATGACCTCGGCCATCTACGCGCAGGTGGGGCTGGTGTTCCTGGGGCTGGTGCCGCTCACCCGCAACTGGGGCGTGATGATCAACCTGGCCTGGACGCAGGGCGCGATTTTCTTCAAGGACAGCGTCTACTTTATCATGGCGCCGGTGATGTCCATCGCGCTCTTCCAGCTTTCGATTGTGTGGATGAGCCGGTCGCTGGAAGAAATCTTCAACCCACGACTGCGCACGGGGTAGGCAAGATGCAGGAGGCAGGAAGCAAGATGGAAACTGTGACGACACTGGGGCCGACTTCGCCGCCGCTTTCGGTGCGGGATTTGTGGGTGGAATACCGGGCGGAGCGCGGCCTGGTGAAAGCGGTGCGCGGCGTTAGCTTCGATCTGGCGTCGGAGGAAAGCCTGGCGCTGATCGGGGAAAGCGGCTGCGGCAAGACGACGCTGGGCGTCGCGCTGATCCGCCTGCTGGTGAAAACGGCACGCATCCGCCAGGGGGAGGTGATCTATCGGCGCGATGGCCGGGCGGTGGATGTGTTGGGCCTGAATCCGCGCGAGCTACGCCGCTTCCGCTGGCGCGAGTGCGCAATGGTCTTTCAGTCCGCGCTCAACGCTTTCAACCCGGTGCTGCGCATCTGGGATCAGATTCACGACACGGCGCAGGCGCATGGGATGGTCTCGCGGGACGAGGTTCGCCGGCGCGCGATGCAGTTGTTGGAGCAGGTGCAGCTCGATCCCCGGCGGGTCATTGACGCCTATTCGCACGAATTGAGCGGCGGGATGCGGCAGCGCGTGTTGTTGGCGATGAGCTTGCTGCTCAATCCCCAGGTGTTGATCCTGGACGAGCCGACGACGGCGCTGGACATCCTCACGCAGCGCACCATCATTGATCTGCTGCGGCGGCTCAAGGCGGACGTGGGCTTTTCGATGATTTTCATCTCGCACGACCTCTCGACGGCGGCGGAACTGGCCGACCGGGTGGCGACGATGTACGCCGGCACGATTGTGGAGATCGGCCCGGTCAACGACATCTTCTACCGCCCGGCGCATCCATACACTCTGGGCCTGATTCGCGCCGTACCCACCGTCACCGGCGAGTTTGAGGAGCTGCGCTCCATCCCCGGCGCGCCGCCGGACTTGATTGATCCGCCGGAGGGGTGCAAGTTCCACCCCCGCTGTCCTTACGCGACCCCGCAATGTCGCACCGAGGAACCCGTTTTGCAGCCCTATTACGGGGAGACTCACGCCGTCGCCTGTTTCAACGTGGCCCGCGTGCAGCAGGATACCGGCGATCTCGGCGCGCGTTTCAGCCAATCTCTTGGAGATAGTATCCTATGAGTGAGTATTTAATTGAGGCCCGGAATCTGGTGCGCACCTTTGGGACGCGCAAGGCGCGTGTGACTGCGGTGGATGATGTCTCGTTCGGCATCCGCGAGGGCGAGGTGGTGTGCCTGGTGGGGGAGAGCGGCTGCGGCAAGACGACGACGGGCAAGATGATCACCAGCTTGCTGAAGCCCACGACAGGGCAGGTGCTTTATCAGGGCCGCCCGGTTTGGAGACCCGATGGGCGCAAGGCGGACGATTTCAAGACGTACCGGTTGGGCGTGCAGATCATCCACCAAGACCCCTATGCGTCCTTGAACCCTTCGCACACCATCTACAAAATCCTGAGCACACCGCTCTTGCACCACAAGCTGGTCGCGTCGCCGGCTGAGGCCATGACGCGCGTGGTGGAACTCTTGAACACCGTCGGGTTGGGGCCGGTGGAGGATTTCCTCACCAAGTATCCGCACCAGTTGAGCGGCGGGCAACGCCAGCGGGTCTCGGTGGCGCGCGCGTTGACCGTCAACCCGCGCTGCATCGTCGCCGATGAGGCCGTTTCGATGGTGGACGTCTCCATCCGCGTGGGGCTGCTCAACATACTGTCTGACTTGAAGCGGACGCTCGGCGTGACTTACCTGTTCATCACCCACGATCTGGCCGTCGCCAAGTTCTTTGCCTGGGAAGGCCGCATCGCGGTGATGTACGTGGTCAGCATCGTCGAGTTTGCCTCGACGCCGCAGTTGATCAACAGCGCCTTGCACCCGTACAGCAAGGCGCTGCTGGCGGCGGTGCCAGAGGCCGATCCGGAGTTGACCCGTCACAAGCAGCGGCTCCAACTGCGCAGCCAGGACATACCAAGTTTGTTGGCGTTGCCAAGCGGCTGCCGCTTCCACCCGCGCTGCCCGTTCTTTGAGCCCGGCCTGTGCGATGTGCAGCGCCCGGAGTTGACGTTGCTGGAGGATAATCACTACGTTGCCTGTCACGTTGCGGCGCGCCAGGCGGGAGTGGCCGGCGCGTGAGTCCACACCTGGGGCGGGCGGCCTTCCGCATTGCCTTTTTTATCGCGTTTGTGTCGGGCGCGCTGTTGTTCTTTCTGGAACCGGGCAGCGCCGAATTTGTCGTTTCCGTCGTCACCCTGCTCATCGGCCTGATTTTCATGGTGGCTATTGCGGTGATTGTCCGGCGGGTCAGTCGTTAAAGTCGTTTAGTCTTTAGTCGCGTAGTCCCATAGTCGTCAACGTGACTATAAGACTATCGGACTAAGAACCTATCCGAAAATTATAGCGGCGTTGCGCCGCTGCGCCGGGTCTTGCGGCTAAAGCCGCTTTCAGGAAGGTATTTTTTCGTGGGCGGGCGTAGCCCGCCCACGAAAAAATACCCTTCAAACCGCGCCTTTAGGCGCA
>JAKQHY010000041.1 GCA_029555965.1 Chloroflexota bacterium
CATTGTGCTGTGGTTCGGCGGGCGGACGGTGGCCCAAGGCGAGTTGACGTTGGGCGTGATCGTGGCCTTCCTCACCTACGTTACCCGCTTCTTCCAACCCATCCGCGAGTTGAGCCAGCTCTACACGACGCTCCAGGCCGCCATGGCCGGCGGCGAGCGGGTGCTGGAACTGCTGGACGCCGCGCCGGCCGTCGCCGACAAGCCGGAGGCGCCGGAGATGCCGGAGATTCAGGGCAAGGTGGAGTTGCGCGACGTGAGCTTCGCCTACCGGGTGGACGGCCCCGTGCTGCACGCTATTAACCTGACGATTGAGGCCGGGCAGACCGTCGCGCTCGTCGGGCCGACGGGCGCGGGGAAAACGTCCATCTCCAACCTGATCGCGCGCTTCTACGAAGTGACGGAGGGCGCGGTGCTGATCGACGGCGTGGACGTGCGCGACGTGGCGCAGCGGTCGCTCCGCGTGCAAATGGGGATTGTGCCCCAAGACCCGTTCCTGTTCTCCGGCACGCTGGCCGACAACATCCGCTTTGGCCGGCCCGACGCGCCCGATGAAGCGGTGGAAGACGCGGCGCGGCTGGCAAACGCGCACGACTTCATCACGCGGATGCCCGACGGCTACGCCACGGTCATCCAGGAAGGCGGCGTCAACCTCTCGTTAGGGCAGCGGCAGCTCATCTGCATCGCGCGCGCCGTCCTGGCCGACCCGCGCATCCTCATTATGGACGAGGCCACGTCCAGCGTGGACACCGTCACCGAGGGGTTAATCCAGGACGCGCTGGATCGCCTGCTGGCCGGACGCACCGCCATCGTCATCGCCCACCGCCTCAGCACCATCCGCAACGCCGACCAGATCTGCGTGCTGGATGCCGGCCGCATCGTCGAGCGCGGCACGCACGAGGAGCTGCTCGCCGCCGGCGGCCTGTACCGCGATTTGTACGAGCGGCAGTTTATGGATATGGTGGAAGAATAGGCTACGTTTGCCGCAAAACCCTCTCAAAAAGACGGCTTCAACCGTCATCAGTTTTAAAAAGGAGAAGAAGATCGTGAATGTTGTGTTGATCAAGTCGTATACCGACAAACCCTGGCGCAGTCCAGAAACTTACCGGTTGATAGAAGACAGCTTGAAAGAAAAATGGGAGGTGGCGTCTATTACGCCTCAGACGGAAGAAGCCCTATACGACTTCTTGGGGGAACAACAGCGCCGGCACGGCGAGCCGCCCTTTGTGTTCAACATCGCCGAATACCTTGACGAAGAACACAAAACCGGCTTCCTGCCGGCCTTGCTGGACGAATGGCAGCTTCCCCATTTGGGGTCTAGCGCGGAAAGCGTCGCTACCGGGTTGGATAAGGTCAGGACGAAAACCCTGCTGGACGCCAATCAAATCCCCACGCCCGATTATTTTGTCGTGCGTGACGGGAACGCTGCTCTGGCAGAGCGCGTGGAAGCCCTGGGATACCCGTTGATCGTCAAACCCCTTCTCGAAGGCGGGCACATCGGCATCAGCGAGGATTCCGTCGTCAGCACCCAGACCGAACTGCGTCAAGCAGTCCACCGGGTGTTGGAGGACTATGAGCAACCCGCGCTCGTCGAGGACTACATTACCGGGGCGGGGATGCGTGAATTCAGCGTGGGCATTGTGGACGGCGACGAGCGACTGTTCACCCCCATCGAAATTGATTACGCGGCGATGGCCGTCGAACGGAAGATCCTGAGTTACGAGGCGGCCCAGCAAGACCTGGAGAGGATCAAACTGGTCGAAGATCCGGCCGTGCGTGACGAAATCATTGATCTGACGGCCAGAACCTTTGAGGCCGTGGGGGCCAGCGACTACAGCCGCGTAGATTTGCGGATGAATCACACCGGCTGTTACGTGTTGGAGATCAACATCATGCCGGGATTGGGGCCGCACAGTTTCCTGCCGGATGCAGCCAGGAGTATTCACAACCTGGAATACGCGCAGCTCGTGCAAAATTTAGCCGAAAACTCGATGCGGCGGCAGTTTTTGAGTGCTGAGTGCTGAGTGCTGAGGACTGAGGGCGGAGGACTGAGTGCTGAGTGCTGGGTGCTGGGTGCTGAGAACTGACTCGCTCGCTCATTCGCCGATCCGCTCTTTCGCTTTTTCGCTGATCCGCTTTCTCGCTCATTCGCTATTCTTATTGTGAGGTGCTATGAAAACTTTAAAATTCTTATTTGGGTACGCTAAAAACTATACCTGGGCGTTAATTGTCACCATCATCAGTATGCTGGCGCTGGTGGGAGTGCAGTTATTGGCGCCGTGGATCGTCAAGCAGATGATCGCGGCGGTCAAAGATCAGTCGGACATGATCGGCTCGCTGGATACGGTGGGGCGGCTGGCGATCCTGGCGCTGATCATCTACGTAGCGCGGTCGGGATTTCAATTCCTGCGTAGCTACATGGCGCACGTCGCCGGATGGGGTGTGGTGGCGGATGCGCGCCGACAAATCTACCGCCACTTGCAGCGCCTCTCGCTGCGCTTCTACGAGGACCGGCAGACCGGCGATCTGATGTCGCGCATGGTCAACGACTCGGACATGTTCGAGACGCTCATCGCGCACGCCATCCCCGATACGCTGGTCAATGTGCTGATGTTGATCGGCGTGAGCGCGGTGCTGCTGAGTATGAACGTCCAGTTGATGCTGCTGACATTGATTCCCGTGCCCTTCATCGTCCTGGCGGCGCAGGGCTTCACCAAGTACGTGCGCCCGGCGTTCCGCAAGCGGCAGGAGGAACTGGGCGACCTCAACGCAACGCTCAACGACAACCTCTCCGGCATCCGCGAAATCAAGGCGTTCACGCGGGAGGACATTGAAGCCGAGCGCATCGGCAAACACATCAGCCACTACCGCGACTCGCTGCTGCGCGCCTTGCGGCTGATGGCAACATTCCATCCGTTTGTTGAGTTCTCGTCCTCGCTCGGCACCATTGTGCTGATCTACTTCGGCGGCAAACTAGCGCTGAATCAAGTTTTGCCCATTGAAGACCTGGTAGCGTTCTTCCTCTACCTGGAAATGTTCTATCAACCGGTGCGAGCGTTAAGCGGAGCATGGGAGGGCGTGCAACACGCGCTGGCCGGCGCGGATCGCGTCTCGGAACTGCTCCGGGAGCAGCCGGAAGTGGACGACTGCCCCGGCGCAATGGCGCTGCCCGGCAAGGCGCGTGGCGAGATCTGCTTCAACGATGTGAGCTTCCATTACGTCGAAGGCACTCCCGTGCTGGAGCACATTGACCTGGACATCCCCGCCGGGGCCGTCGTCGCGCTGGTCGGGCCGACGGGCGTGGGCAAGACCACGTTGGCAAGCCTCATCCCGCGCTTCTACGACGTGGTGGGCGGCGGCATCACCCTGGACGGCCACGACATCCGCGATCTGACGCTGAACAGCCTGCGGCGGCAGATCAGCATCGTGCTGCAAGACGTGTTCCTCTTCCACGGCACGGCGCGGGAGAACATCCTCTTTGGGCGGCCCGACGCGACCGAGGAGGAGATGATGGAGGCGGCCAAGATCGCCAACGCGCACGAGTTCATCGTGAATCTGCCAGACGGTTACGACACGCTCATCGGCGAGCGCGGCGTCAAACTGTCCGGCGGGCAGAAGCAGCGGCTGGCGATCGCGCGGGCGGTGCTCAAGGACGCGCCGATCCTCATCCTGGACGAGGCCACCTCCAGCGTGGACACGCACACCGAGCTGCTCATCCAACAGGCGTTGGAGCGGCTGATGGTGGGGCGCACAACGATCATCATCGCGCACCGCCTCTCGACGATTCGCGGCGCGGACAAGATCGTAGTGCTGGAAGGCGCCCGCATCGCCGAGATGGGCACGCACGAGGCGCTGATGGCTATGGAGGGCGGACTGTACCGACAACTCAATGAAGTGCAGCATCAATTAGAGCCGCGTTGGGAGTTAGTACGTGAACAACGGCGTGAGGCGATTTATGCGCAAGGTTTGTTGATTTGACAAACCCTGTTACGTGGTTAGAATTGGCCTTTGGCGCGTGTCGCATCACCCCATTTTCAAGGAGAATGAAGTATGACGGTTAAGAAGTCTTTGTGGTTAAGGCTTGGTTTGATCTGGCTGCTGGGGACGTTGCTGTTATCGCCTATAGCTTGTACCGTTGGCGGCGGTGACACTCCCCAGAAAGAAGTGGCGACGCCTACTCCCATTCCTACTTCGGTTGTCCCTTCCAATCCTACCTATACAGTAGACCGTGGCGACGTAATTCGCAAATTCCAGTTCTCGGCGCGAATTGCCCCGGTATTGGAAGAGGAGTTGTTCTTCAAGATGAACGGCTACGTGGAAACGGTCTACGTGCGTCGGGGGGATGTAGTCAAAGCGGGGGACTTGCTGGCTGAACTGGAAATGACCGACCTGAAAAACCAGATCACGCAGAAGCAGGCGGAAATGACGGCCGTGCAACTGAATTATGACCGTCGCCTGGCCGAATCTCGCGCCAGTGTGCGCGCCAAGGAGTTAAATCTGGCAAAAATTCAGGCTAGTCAGTCCGATTCCCAGCTGGTCCGAGCGCGCATCAGCCTGGAGCAGGCGCGTATCCGGCTGTCGAATGCCCAAGATGAATACCGCAAATCGTTGGATCGCGCGTGGGAGCAGGAAGACGTGCGCAAACGTTATGCAGAGGGAGTGCAGGATGCGCAATGGAACCTGGAAATTGCTGAGGCAGAGTACAATGATGTGCTGCGCGACCGCAAGCGCACCGGCTATGATATCGAACTGGCGCAGCAAGATTTGGATTTGGCGTTGATGGCGCAGCAGGAGATTGAGATTGGGTTAGACATCACGCAGACGTTGCTCTCTTTGCAACGTTTGAACGATCAGTTGAAAGACGCGCGGATTGAGGCGCCCTTTGACGGTGTGATTTTGCAACTTTCCGTCGTGGACGGCAAGCAAGTTCAGGGGTATGACGCCGTGATGACGCTGGCGGATACGACGCAGTTGGAAGTGAGCGCCGATTTGATGGACTCCGAGATGAGTGAATTGACGGAAGGGATGGAAATCACGGCTGAATTTGTGAACCGCCCTGGTCAGGAAATCAAAGGGGTGATTCGCCGCCTTCCTTATCCTTACGGCAGCACAAAACCGGCGGATGGGGTAACGGATGAAGATAAGTCGGCGCGGATCACGTTGACCAACCCGGAAGAGAGCGGCTACAAATTCTCGGTCGGCGATCGGTTGCGGATTACAACAGAGTTGGAGCGTTCCGAAAATACGCTGCGTTTGCCGCCCGCGGCAGTGCGCTCATTTGAAGGCCGCACGTTTGTGGTTATCCAACAGGAAGGCGGACAGCGGCGCATGGACGTCCGCTTGGGCGTCAAGTCCGATGACTGGGTTGAAATTTTGGATGGCGTGGAGGAAGGCCAGGTTGTTATTGCCCCGTAGGGTGTGAGGGACGTATGCGAATATTGAACCAGTTGCGGGCGATCTTCGTTGTTGTAACCAAACGCCTGGGCGCACAGTTGTGGTTGGTCGGGGCGACGACACTGGGGTTGGTCATTGCCATTGCCTTGCTGTTGAGCATCCCCTTGTACGCAGACGCCATTTACCAACGCATCTTCATGAAGAACATTACGCCGGAGGGGTGGGCCGATCCTAATACCCCTCCGCCGTTTACTTTTCTTTTTCGCTATGATGGCAGCATTTACGGGGCGGTTGAGTGGGAAAAAGCCCTATCTGTGGATGAATACCTGTCCAAGCAGGCCGGAATTGCATTAGGGCTGCCCGAAAAATTTCTTGTGAGATATTTTTCTACGGACCCATTTGGCATCTACCCGGTGCCGGAGGGCGCTTTTAATGATACGGGTACGCCCTTACTCTGGGCCAGTTTTGCCTGGATGAGCGATTTCCAGGATCATGTCAATGTTCTGGAAGGCACTTTTCCGTCGGTGAGCGCCGGCGGAAGTGGGTCAACCGTTGATGTAATGATTTATGAGAACAAGGCCAGCGAATTGGGGGTCCAGGTAGGGGAAACTTTCATCGCTTTTGCCCGTCAACGTTCAGAAGATGGCTTTACCCGTAACGTCCAAATCCCCATCCGGATTGTGGGTGTGTGGAAAGAGCAGGATGTGACCGATCCCTACTGGTTTTTCAGTCCAACCACCCTGGCTGAGCGGCTGATTGTGCCAGAGGAAACCTACACGGGCCGTCTCGGCGACGAGTTGAACGGCGAGGTGTATACCGCCGCCTGGTACCTGGTGATGGACGGACAGGACTTCAGCCACGACGACACGCTCACGTTGCTTCGGCGGGCGACCATCACGCAACAAAAGGCCGGCGGCCTGTTGACGAACGTTAAACTGGCGAAGTCGCCGGTGGATGCGATGGTAGAATATCGCCGCTCGGCCAACACCCTCACCATCCTGCTATACGCTTTTAGCGTGCCCATCTTGGCGCTGCTGTTAGCGTTTATCACGCTGACTTCAGGGCTGGCCGTGGACCGGCGGCGCAATGAGATTGCGGTATTGCGCAGCCGTGGCGCGATGGCCCTCCAGATGGTAGGGATCGCGTTGTTGGAAGGGTTGTTGCTGGGCCTTGTGGCTTTGGCCGTGGGCATTCCGACCGGCATGTCAACGGCGCAGTTCATCGGGCAGGCGCGCAGTTTCCTGGACTTCAGCGCGGGGTTGGGGCAATTGCGTCTCAATGTGTCTGCGTCTACGCTGCGTTTCGGGCTGGTAGGCGTGGCCCTAGTGGTGGCCGCGCAAGTGATTCCCACCTTGGGCGCCGCAGGCCATACCGTCGTTTCCTACAAGCGTGAGGTGGCGCGCCTCTTGCGTCCCCCATGGTGGCAACGTGCCTGGTTGGATGTGTTGCTTTTTATCCCTTCCGCGTATGGCGCTTATCTCCTGCGCGAGCAGGGGAGTCTGGTGCTCTTGCAGGATGCCTTCGGCACGAATCCTCTGCAAAATCCCCTGCTGTTCCTGGTACCGGCCCTGGGAATTTTCTCGCTGACCCTGTTGTTCCTGCGCTTTATGCCCCTGTTGATGGCGCTCATCACCTGGGTGGCGACGCATACACGCGCTGTCGGTCTCTTGATGGCGGCGCGACATCTATCGCGCACGCCGGGGCTGTACTCGACCCCGTTGATTCTGCTGGTTCTCACCCTGAGCCTTTCCGCTTTCACCGCTTCCCTGGCCTACACGTTGGATCAACACCTTTACGATCAGCGTTATTACCAAATTGGAGCCGATATGAACTTCCTGGAGCAGGGGGAGGGGCAGGATGACAGTATGGCGGCTATGTATCAGCCTTCCTCTGAGAGTACCTCTTCGGCAGAAGAAGAGGATGAAGGCCCGCGTTGGTATTTCTTGCCGGTCACGGATTATCTAAACGTTCCTGGCGTCCAGGCTGTGACACGGGTAGGGCGGTATCCGGCCACCACCCGTTTTAGCAATGCGACGCAGATAGGCGTGTTTATGGGGATAGACCGGGGCGATTTTGGTCAGATCGCTTTTTGGCGTAAGGACTTTAGCCACGAAAGCTTGGGCGCGTTGATGAATGCATTGGCCGTGACGCGCAACGGGGTCCTGATTTACAAGCCATTGATGGATCAGCATGCTTTGTATATTGGCGACACCATCCATGTCATTGTGACGATGTACGGGCAGAATACCGAGGTGGAGCTCCAAATTGTGGGAACGTTCGACTTGTTCCCAACATGGTATCCTTCGGAGGGGCCGCTGTTTGTTGGAAACCTGGATTACCTCTTTGAGGAGGCCGGGGGGCAATTCCCCTATACCGTCTGGCTCAAGACGGCGCCCGGCGCCGACCTGGCCTCTCTGGGAGCCAAGGGGTTGAGCGCCACTCGCATGTTGAGCTGGCGTGCGTCGGCGCTGGAGATTGCCGCAGAGCAGGAATTGCCGCAGCGACAAGGTTTGTTTGGGTTGCTTTCCGTGGGATTTGCGGCGGCGGCAGTGCTTACTGTTCTGGGATTTTTGCTCTATGCGCTGTTCTCATTCCGGCGGCGTTTCATTGAATTTGGCGTCTTGCGGGCAGTAGGGCTTTCCGCAGGGCAGATGGCGGCCTACCTGGGCTGGGAACTGGCTTTTCTGATTTTGATGGGTGGGGGATTGGGTACCTTGTTAGGGGGTGGGGTCAGTGCCTTTTTTATCCCTTTCTTGCAGATTGGGGTGGATGAAGCTGCGCGTATTCCCCCTTACGTTGTGGACATTGCCTGGCCTGCGATTTTCCGTATCTACGTTTTGTTTGGAACGCTCTTCTTTGTTGCGTTGGCCGCGTTGGTGGTGATGCTACGGCGGATGAAGATTTTTGAGGCGGTGAAGTTAGGGGAAACCGCTTAGAACCTATCCGAAAATTATAGCGGCGTTGCGCCGCTGCGCCGGGTCTTGCGGCTAAAGCCGCTTTCAGGAAGGTATTTTTTCGTGGGCGGGCGTAGCCCGCCCACGAAAAAATACCCTTCAAACCGCGCCTTTAGGCGCA
>JAKQHY010000093.1 GCA_029555965.1 Chloroflexota bacterium
ACTTGTCGGGCATTGCCACCGATAAACTGACGCCGGAAAGGTATGGTCGCCCGGGATACGGAGCCCGGTTGGCTGAGCTTCTGGGGCGCGCGGCGGCTTCCAACTTGATTGTGGGGCGCGCACAGGAAGCAAAGAAGGGGAAAGAGTTGTGCCCGCTTTTCGATGATGGCGATGAACTGGTGCGGGAGGGCGATGATGGATTGCCTTCGGAAATCCTGGTGGTGGACTACACCGGCGCCTTTGTTGAATATAAGCTACCCTTGGAGACATTCGCCGCCCGCTACGCGCGTCCGGTTAACAATCGCGGTGAGGTTGTTCTTGATTTGCGAGCATTCGCCGCCGCCTACCTTGACGCCCTCCGTGACCAGTTCCTGCAGATTCAAGGTGACTACCGCATCCGCCGCCGCGCGTTTGACACGCTTTTCCAGCATTGCAAGTACGACCCGGAGGGCAGCTTTGCTTACCGTTGGGAATGTGTGCTAAGCCGGTTGGACCAGACGAATCCCTATGCGCTCGTGGACGCCATTCGCCAGCATATCGAGTGCTGAGGGCGTCGCCGCGCACCGGACCAGCAGAGAGCAATGGCAGATCACCTGCGTCTAGCCGTGCATGAAAACGCCTGATGGCACTATTCGCGCCATCAGGCGAAAGAGGTCGGAATGATTCCGACTGCCACGTCGCGAGCCGCGACGAGAGGTTAGAATTTGTACGCCGTGCCGGCGATCAGGCGCAGGTCATTATGATCGTTACCAGCAGCCGGTTCGCTATCATAAATGTCCTGGAAGACCACCCGCAAACTCCATTTCTTGGTGATGGCAGTGTCAATGCCGGCCTCGAATGTGAGGAGGTATTTTTCCGTCCACCGGTCCAATTGCGGGACATAAGTGGCACTTTGCCAAATCTTGGTGGTGTCAGTGAGTTTGTGTTCAAAGCGTTCGGCCAATCGGAGACCGGCATAGGTGTCCGACGACTGGTTTTGATACTTTTCAAACACAACTGACGGGCCAGCCTCAAACGCCAGCGAGGTTCGAGCTTCCTTGATCAGGTAATACCCGGCCAGAGGGCTGACGGTGACGCGGTAGCTCAGATTCGCAATGCCGTCGTAGTTGAGATCAGTCCGCAACCCAACGTAGAAGCGCTCGCTTAACAGCCGGTTGTATTGGCCGAAGGCGTTGACGAATTCAGTGTTTCGCACCTTATGATCCTCACCGTAACCACCGGCGAGACCGAACGCGACTTCGTCGTGCTCCCACTTCCGCTTGGTATCCAGGCTCAGCGTGGCCAGCAGGGTTTCGCTGTTCCCACGAGTCAACGTCAGGCCGGCGGCCGCCGTGGTCTCCCACCGGTTAGTGGATGGAGGGGCGCTTGAGGCGGACACCTGCTGGGCCTGAGTCGAAATCAAGCTGGTTCCGAGCAAAAGGGCAGTGGCGAGAGCCAACCCACGACGTGGACTGCACCGCTGCGAAGGATTCATCTGCGTATATTCAGGGATCATTATTATTCGTATGTTATGTTTCCTTATTGGTTTATTGCGTGAAAAGACAGTTGCACTATTCGACCGTGACGCTTTTGGCCAGATTGCGGGGCTTGTCCACGTCGCATCCGCGCAGGACGGCGATGTGATACGCAAGCAGTTGCAGCGGCACCACGGTCAATAGAGGCTGCAAGATATCCAGCGTTTGCGGGATG
>JAKQHY010000140.1 GCA_029555965.1 Chloroflexota bacterium
GGAATCGTGGTCCCGCAGATCTTCCAATTCGGCGCGCTCAGTAGCGCTCAGGGTTAAGGTACGGCGTGCGGTCATAGCTATTCACCTCCGCGCCTATTCTACCACTATTACCGATTTATTTTTTTAATGTTCATAAGCCGCTTTCAGGAAGGTATTTTTTTCGTTGGCGGGCGCAGCCCGCCAACGAAAAAATACTCTTCAAACCGCGCCTTTAGGCGCAAATCGCGGGCCAAAACGAATTTTCGGATAGATTCTTAGTGCAAGATCATTCAAGATATTCACGCCTTTTTATCTTATGATGGAACCAGTATACTATTTTTCGCAAAGGGGCCATACGCAATGTTTGAACAAATCGAGCAAGGAAAAGTCGTAACGATTGATAACTCCCCTGAAAAAAAGAGGGAGTTTCACGCAAAGGCGCAAAGCCGCAAAGATTTTTAAGATCGGACTAAATTTTATAACGTAAACTACGATTTTCAATAAAGAATATGAAGATTGCTCTGCATTTTCCTTGGCGTCTTTGCGCCTTTGCGTGAAATAGTTAGTTTCTTCAGCCGAGTCATGACTGCCTACAAATGAATTCGCGGACTGGTACAGAAAATCCGTGGAAAACGGGTTAACAACAGGATGTGAAGCCGGCATTGGTTGCGCAAATCTTACCTTAATCACAAATTTCCTTGCATTTGCGCCCATTTGAAATTGGACGACAATGCTGTTTATATCTAACTTAGGAGGTCTGTATGAAGCGCGCGGTAGACAAACGGTTATTTAACGGGACCGCTTTGATCGGTATTATATTGGTCATGCTGTTATTAACCAGTCCTCTGGCGACAGCATTGACGGCTTCACCTGCCGATGAAGTCAATGCGGCCTGGAAACGGGCCACGGAAATCGGCGTTTATCACTACCGCACCAGCATCATCCAGACCACCTGGCCCACGGCGCGGTTGGAGAATATGGGCCGCAGTAGTACGGAACAACGCTTTTATATAGAAGGTGAAGCCGACCGGACGAACCAGAAGCTCGCGCTCAAGCTCTGGGCCGATGAGGGCCGGACAACTTCGGACCAAGGAGCGGTCGAGATCAAGGTAGAGGAAGGCAAGACGTGGGGCCGAAGCGGCGCGGATGGCGCGTGGCAGGAAGTGGATGGCGCAACCACGCTCTTTGCGCCCAACCAGGATTTGTTGACCTATCTCGTCGCGGCCAAGAATGTTGAGCGGCTGCCGCTCGAAGCGCGGGCCGGCATAACGCTGACCCGGTATAGTTTTGAGCTGGATGGCCCGGTGTTCGCGCAGTATATGCGGGATCAGATGGAAGTGGAGATGCAACGGCGGGGGGAATTGCCGCCGAACGTGAGCTTGCAAACGGCGACGCTGTACGCTGAGATGACCGGGGAAGGCGAAATTTGGTTGGATGGAGCAGGGTTGCCCGTGCGGCAACTTATCCACGCGCAATTCCCGCCGGCGTATGCGGAGCAGATTGAGGTGCAAATCACCACAGATTTCGCGCAATGGGGTGGAGTTGTTGCAGATGCAGCCGGCGGCGGGCGGCCAGCTTTGGCCGCGACTGCGCGGCGCGCGTTAAGCGCGGAGTGGGGTATGGTAGCGGTCTGCGCCGGGCTAACGTTGCTTATGATACAGCATTGGAACACCCGACGGGCCTACCGGTGGTTCGCGCCGGTGATGATTGTCGCCTTATTGTTGGGGCCGGCGCTACAGGCGCAGCAGGTCCATGCTTTTTATGAAGACCAACACGCCCGGCAAGTGCGCTACGAGCAGCAACGCGCGGAGCAGGAACAGGCGGAGGCATTGGAGGCGGAGCAGCAGCACGTCACTTTCAATCCTGCCGTGTCGCCGTTGGAGCAGGCGCAGCAACAACGCGCGGCGGAGGCGGCGACGGCCAACCTCGTGCTAACGATGGCGGGGCTGAATCAAGCGCAATCGGTCACGGAGATAGCGCAGACGACGGCCAGCAACGATACAGATAGCGATGGCGATGGATTGGGCGACCAGTTGGAGCAACGGATCGGCGCCAATCCGAGCCATCCTGATACCGACGGCGACGGGCTGAACGACGGCATCGAATATAACGAACTCGGCACGGATTTCACGACGGCGGATACGGATCAAGACGGCATCCAGGACGGCGTAGAGGCCCAGGGATTCCTCGGCGGGGATGGCCGGCGCTGGTATTTGAACCCTCTGGATCCGGATACCAACAAAGACAGTCGCGCCGATATGCTGGAATGTCCCGACTTGCTCGGCGTGACCCTGGCGGCGGTGGGCAATCTGCGTTGTGCGGATACCGACGGCGATAATACGCCCAATCCGTTTGATCTGGATGACGACAATGACGGCGTGCCGGATAAAGCCGATTTATCGCCAGAGGTCGCGCTAGGCGGCGGCTGGCAGAACGGTCAAGTGCGCGGGCTGGACGGGCAAACGTTTAGCCTGATTTTGGACAGTCTGACGCCGAACAAGCCGGTCTTTGTAGATTTCCAGGTGCGCCCGGTTAATCCCAATCACTTGTGGTACTCGCTCAGCATGTTGGATTGGCCGACTGAAGATCGCGAAGGCCAGGTGCGCCGGATCTCCGATAGCACGTTTGCCACGTACAACCAGGCGCACAATCAGCCTAGCACGGCGCAGGATGCGAATGGGGATATGAAGCTCACGCCAATGTTGGAAATCCGCATCCCCTTCCAGCAGGGACGCTATGGCAACCTGCCGGTCAAGGCGGGCGCGCCGGCGATTACACCGGCGACGGCAGTCAACGACTGGTTGGATACCGCCCAGACCGACAACTTCGGCATCGCGGTCAAGAAGCTGAATGAGCAAGGTGATTTGGCAGTCTACGTGCCGCTCAACGTCGTGCGCGATCCGGTCAGCAAAAGCCCGGTCGCGTTCGCGGGGCGGATGCTCTACTGGCTGCAAGATGCCAGCTTCGGTCAGGCGCATCGCGCGCGGTTGGTGTGGCTGGTCAGCGCGCTGGTGGATGTGTGTACCATAGCCACGAGCAATGTGAACTATGACACGCTGTGCCAAGATCCGGCGAACTGGACGACCGAGATTCAGACCGTGCAGGGCTATTCCGACGATTGGTACTTGACCGGGCTGGAAGTGCGCGAGGATCACGGCCTGAAAGTGGGCGTGCTGTTTGAAAATCCCGACCTGCCCCCCCGCGCCGATGGCTACGAGAGCGATCTGTGGACGATGGCGCAAGACCTGGAACAAACCTTCCTGGGCGGACGGCAGGTCAACGGCACGCGCGATATTACGGTAGATGAGATTAAGCGCCGGTTCGATAGTGAGAGCAACGGCGGCGTAGACACCATCACGCGCTGGGGTTTCCCGCCGAACGCCTTCCGCGTCGCCACCTATACATTCAGTTCCCAAGCCGATGTGGGGTATATGGCGAAGACCTACACGCGGCAGATTTTGACGGATTACTTTATATCTGGCGGGCAGATTAAAGTTGCCGATCCCACTTTGTTATTTGTCCGCGAGGAGAAGTACCGGATAGCCACGCTGGATATGAGCGCGGCGGTGGTGCAGGCCGGGCCGCAGAGCCAGGGTATGATCGTCGGCACGCAAGCGACCATCCGCATGGATCCGGCGCAGATTCCACAGCAAGTGTTGGCCGGCATGAACTGGGCCCCCTATCGTTACACCAACAATGCGTGGGAGCCGTATCCCATCGCGGAGTATTGGACGAAAGAAATGCAGCCGACGTTCGAAACGCTCTTCAAAAGTGAGCCGGGCGGCAAGGAGGCCGAGGCCAACAAGGGGCGCGTGGCGCTGGCGCAGAATTACTATATGGCGATGCTCACTGGTGCGGCGGCGCTTGTCGAAAAAGACGGGCGCGCGCAAACCAAACTCGAACCGCAGTTGAATACCGACGTGAAACTGGATGCGTACTACACCTACGCCAAGACCGCCGGCTCCGGGGTGGTATCGGCGGCACGTTTTGTGTACGATTTTATTGATCGCGTCGTCAAGGGATATAAAATGGCGAACCTCAGCGTTGGGGATAGCGCCAGCATGAAAATTCTCGTCGCCTTAGGCAGTGTCCAGGAACATGGCATCAAGGGACTGCTGCCAGGCTTCCTGCAATCGCTTTTGAACAAGCTCTCTTTCAGAGCGCAAGGTATTGTAATCGGCCTGGTTATTATCGCTGCCGGGGTGTACGTGGCGGCGGCGGCAGTGCTGTGGTTGGTGGGCAAGTTAACCGGCAACCAGGTCATTCAAGCCATCGCCGATTATATGTTCCAGGCTATTTCAGGACTTTTCACGGCTCTGGGGCTGGTCAGCAGCGCGGTGGAGATGTTTAAGGGCATAGCAAATGTCATCAAAGGAATAGCCGCCGGTATCTCGAAAGTGGCGGTGGTCGTCGCCATCATTACGCTGGTGCTGACGGTGGCCTTCGCTGTGGGGTTGTTCGTCTTTGAATGGATCAGCTCCGGCTGGACGATTGGTTCGATAGAGTGGCTACAGGCACTGCGCGGCGCAGTCGCCGCAGTGTTGGCGGCGGTCATCATGTTAGCCATTGGACTGATTCCTTACGTAGGGCCGTTCATTGTCGCCTTAATCGGGGCCTTCGACTTTGTGGTCAAACTGGTCTGCAAAATCGGCAACTTGCAAGGGGAGGTGTGCGCGGGCATCGCCGGGATGTTGCAACAAGACATCGCCGAGTGGTTGAAACGCACGGGACTGTTCAGCAGTTTCTCGTATGTAATGATAGATTACGCCGGCCGGTTGCAAATCAACGGCCTCAAGATGAGCCTGGATAATCCCGATAAGGGGCTAGTTGTAGGAAACAAAGTTTCCATTGAGGCCGATGTCACGACCAATTTATATATCAATCCAACCTCGATGGCTTTCTATGCGCGCCCGATCTCCGGGGTAGATGATCGGGTGCGCCAATCGGTGTTCAGCTACCAGGTGACGCCGATCTCCACCACACAAATTCACGCTAAGTTGGCGTTAGGGCAGATGAATACCCTCTGGACTTTCAATCTGCCCCCGTGCGCCGGACTAGAGAACGATTACGAGGCGTTAGCGAAATGCGTTGGGGATTATCAAAATCGTGCGCCGTATTATGGTCGGGGGGATGAGGCGCGGATCCTCAATCGCTTTACGCGCACGCAGCCTATTGTGGCACGTAATGTCATCACCTTGACGCGCGCGGGGTTAAATCAACCGGCCCCGCTGTATGTAGTTGAAGGGTTCGTCATCCCGACCGAATCGGCTTGGGGCGGCGGCTCGATGGCGCGGAGCACGCCCGTGAATTTGAAGCTCAAATTCGATGTGTTCCCCGCGACGCTGGACGAATTCTACACCCTGGTCAGTCGCGGCAACAACAGCGCGGCGCTGGCCTGGGATAGCCGTTTCCCCACGCTTTGCGATGCGGATGGCGATAGCCTGCGTAGCGTGGCCTGCGCCGGCAATGATCCCAACGACCTCGCGCCCGACAACGACGGCGACGGCCTGAGCGACTTTGTGGAAATGCAGGCGGGTTCCAATCCCGCCCACGCCGATGTGGACCAAGATGGCTTGACCGATTACTGGGAGACCACCTATCACACCAATCCCTGGAACGCAGATAGCGACGGCGACGGGTTGCGCGATGGTGCGGAAACCACCGGCTGGGCCTACACGTATGCGCCGGGATTGCAAACATGGGTCACCTCAAATCCCTTGAGCGCGGATAGCGACAGCGACGGCATCTTCGACAAGCAAGAACAGGTCTACGGCTTCCATCCACAGATGCCCTCTACGGGGAAAATTGTCTCGATTGTTTCGCAGATTGACGATGCCGATGGCTATGTCAAGCCGGGACAAACCATTGCCTACGCCGCCACGATTGCAAACAACTTGAACGACCGCTACGCGCGCGGGCTGTTGGAGGTGGCGTTGCCCGTAGCTGTACAAAATAGCAGCCTGGCCTCCCAGGTGTACACCCTCAAGCCGCGCGAGTCCGCGACGGTGCAAGGGCAGATTCGCGTGGATCCCAATGTACAAACCTCGCAATGGGTCAACCTGACCAATCGCGCTGGGGCGATTCTCACCGATATGCGGCAGGAGACCGAAGCGCGGAGTCTGTGGCTACACCTGGATGAGAACGCGGGCAGTTCGCTCTTTGTGGATGCTTCGCTGTGGGGGCGGAACGGCGGCTGTATGTTGGTGAACGGCGTCCCGCGCCAGTGTCCCACCGCCGGCGACGTGGGCTATATCGGGCAGGCGGTAACGTTTGATGGCAGCACCCGGTACATCCGCCTGCCCGACGCCGCTACACTCGGCTTGCGGGATAGCAGTTTCACTGTCATGGCCTGGGTCAAATTCAACAATGTGGGCGGCGACCTGCCCGTGTTGGGCAGTGTGGATGTGGGCGTGAATCAAGGGCTACATCTGATGATTCGCAACCAGAAGCCGTATATGGGCTTTTATGGCAATGACATGGCCGGTAACGCCACCCTGACGCCGTACACCTGGTATCACCTCACCTGGCGGTACGATAAGGGCAAGGGCGAGCAGGCCATTTTTGTAGATGGCGTGTTGGATGCCGCGCAAACCGGGCACAACCCGTTCCAGGGCAGCGGGAATCTCTATGTCGGACGCGCCTTCGACACCTTCTTTAACGGCATGCTCGATGAAGTCGAAATCTACCCCCGCGCGCTGACCGCCGAGGAAATCGCCAGCCGACTCAAAGCCCCCGTCTTGGATCTGGCTTTCGATGACTCGCTCTTTGACCGCTCTTATCACAAACACGGCGCGGCGTATCCGATGGATAACTACCCCGATTTCCCCTACACCCGCAACGGCAGCCGCACCGTCCAGTTCAACCGGACGCAATGGTTTGAAATTCTGGGCGACAGTTCGCTGGATATGAGCAAGGGCACCGGACGTTTCAGTATGGCGATGTGGATTTACCCGGAATACGTAGACCACTGGACCAGCTTCCTGGGTAAAACTACGCCGAACTCGAATGTAGAGTATCTCTATCCCACCCTGTCTTACTACGATAGAACCCTCCGGGTAAGTTTTGGCGATGGCAGCGATGGACAGTCGCCATGCAATTACGTAACCGATAACAATGTATTAACGCTGAATAGCTGGCAGCATCTCATCGTCACCTTTGATGGCGGGCAGTTTGTGATCTACCGCGATGGGCAGCGGGTGGCGGCGGGCGCCGGCTCCTGCGGCGGGCGCAAACCCACGCCGGGGCACAACTTCTACCTGGGACGCTCCAGCCGCGCCGCGCGGATTACATTCCACTACGTCAACGTTACCGGGTGGGAAGCTGGCTCGTGGGGCTCGGAATATCGTCTGTGGGTCCGCCCCTTTGGACAGGAATGGGCCGAAGTGTGGACGAAGAATGGCGTCTCCGGCGGCGAGACCTGGATTAACCAAAGCTACGACTTTTACAGCGATTATGATATAGCGTACACCTTCCGCCTGTGGGAAGATGACTGGTTGTTTGATGATGGGTGGCCCGCCGATGACGAGCTGGTGGGGAGAGATGTTAATAATAGAACCGTCTGGGACTATCAAGGGTTCCCTTACCGCGGCGATAGTGATGGGGGCACGCTCTACGTCACTCTCCAAACCAATTTCTTCAAAGGCAGCCTGGATGACATCCGCATCTACCGCTACGCGCTCTCCGAGGTGGAAGCACAAGCCCTGTATCGGGGACAGACGCAGACCTTGCGCCTGCAATTCGATGAAGCGCCCGGCGCCACCCGGTTCGCCGATAGTTCCGGCAGTATGAACGACAGCGCGTGCGCCGGGAATACCTGTCCCGATACCGGCTTGCCCGGCCGCGCCAATCAAGCCGCGCGCTTTGATGGCAGCAACGACTACATCCCCCTCAAGCGGGCCGCGAAACTAGGGTTATACGATAGCAGCTTCACCGTTATGGCCTGGGTCAAGTCCGGCGACTTGAGCAGCGATCAGCCCATCCTGGGCACGCTAGAAGGCGTGACCAATCAAGGGCTACATCTCATAATCCGCAACGCCAAGCCCTACATGGCCTTCTGGGCCAATGATACCAGTGGCAACACTACGCTCTCCCCCAATACCTGGTATCACCTGGCCTGGAAGTACGACAAGACCACCGGGGAGCAAGCGCTCTTCGTCAACGGGGTACTGGATACCGCCCAGGCCGGACATACTCCTTTCATGGGAACCAACATGGTGTATGTAGGGCGCGCTTACAGCAGCTATTTTAACGGCTTGATTGACGACCTGATTATCGTCAATGGCGCGCTCTCCACCGCCGAAATCCAGCAGGCGATGGCGGAATCCCCCCGGCTCAATCTGCATCTGGATGAAGCGCTCGGCGCAACGACGTTTGTAAACGCCTCCAATCTAAGTACGGGCGGCAGTTGCAGCGGCGAACAATGTCCCCAGGCCGGTACGCGCGGCCAGATACGCGAAGCCGCCGTCTTCGATGGTGTGGACGATGCACTCACGCTCAGCGCGGCGACGACCCTCGGCTTAAACAACAGCAGCTTCACCGTAGCCGCCTGGGTCAACGCCAAAGATTTGAGCGGCGACCGGCCCATTCTCGGCGGGACAGAGGCGACGACCAATCAGGGACTCCACCTGGTGCTGCGCAATCACAAACCCTACATGGGCTTCTTAGCCAATGATACCGCCGGCAATACCGCACTTGCGACGAACACCTGGTATCACCTGGTCTGGCGCTATGACGCCGCCAAACAAGAACAAGCCATCTTCGTCAATGGCGTGTTAGATGCGGCGCAGACTGGTCATGCGGCCTTCCAGGGTACGGGAACCGTGTATCTGGGGCGCGCCTTCGCTACTTACTTCAATGGCTTGATGGATGAAGTCGCGGTCTACAACCAATCGCTCAGCGATCAGGCCATCCGGCAACTGTACGACTATCAAGCCGCCTGGTTTGATACCACCTACGCCCATCCCCTCATCGTGGATACGCAGTACCCGGAGGTGCGGCTGGTGACGCCCGCTTACCTCGCGTTGAAAGATACCGTGCTGGCGATTGAAGCGCGCGGGCCGCAATCAGGCATTGCGACGGTCGAATACAATACCGGCGCCGGTTGGTTGCCCGCCACCCGCGATGGGCAGGTGTGGCTATTCACCTACCGGCCTGATGGGGCTGGCAATCGCACCCTCCAGGCGCGCGCCACCGATAACGGCGGGTGGGCCAGCACCGATACCAAGACCGTTATTGTAGATAATGCGCCGCCCGACGTAACCTTGGATAGCGCGCTGACCCAGGCCGTCCAGGTCCCCGCCGCCCAAAATCAAGCGTGGAAACTGCATCTAAACGGGACCGCCGCCGACGCCAGCAGCGGCATGACGCAACTGGGTGTGACCCTGTTGGATGCTGCCAATACCATAGTGGGAAACCCGCAAGTGATCGCCGTGAGCAACGGCGCGTGGGCCGTGGATTACCCGTTTGCCGCGCAGCCTACGGGACGGTACACCGTCCAACTGGATGCGGTAGATGCCGTCGGCAATGCCCGGCGCGTCAGCGTAGGCGGCCTGCTGGTGGATGGTTCCGCGCCAGTGCCCGAAATCACCTACACCGGGCCAGTCGCGCAGGTCATCAGCGGCGTAGATCTGGCCCGCCCCATCCTGCAAGGCACGGTGTTGGATGCGCCCTATCCTGCCGATCCCGCCTTGCATCTGGCCTTTGAAGAAGCGCCAGGTGGGACGTTCTATGATGGGTCAATGAACCATCTGCCCGCGACGTGCTCCGGCGCAACCTGTCCGACCAGCGGCCCCGGCAAATACGGCCTGGGCTTGCAATTCGATGGCGTGGACGATTACGTGAAAGCGGGCGACATAGCGACAAAAAATCGGTTTACCCTGAGTGCGTGGGTATATCCCACCGGCGCCGGTTCCGGCGCGGCGGGCATCGGCGGTATGATCATTAACCGGGAAGGTGAGTACGAAATCGCCCGGTTTGCCGATGGCTCACTGCTGTGGGCCATTAACAACGTCAACAAGACGTGGGACTGGGTGGACACCGGCTACGATGTTCCGCTCAATCAGTGGACCCACATCGCGCTCGTCTACGACGCCGGGCAGGTTAACACGTATGCGAATGGCGCCTTAGTCCATGCCGCCTTCACCAGTGCGGGCGACATTGGCGATTGCGATCCTGCAAACAACGAACTGCGGATCGGCGGGCGCAGCATCGCGCCGCAGAACTGGGCCGGTTGGATAGATGATGTGGTGATTTACGACTATGCCTTGAACGCGGCTCAGGTGCAGGCCATGGCGCATCCCGCCAGCACCGGCATCACGCAAGTCGAGATTGGCTTTGAACATACCTATAAAGCCGCCAGCCGCCTGCTCGACCTGCCCTTTGACGAGGCCGTCGGCAGCAGCCACTTCACCGATCTCGCCAGCAACGCGGCGGCGAGTTGCGCCGCGCCGACCTGCCCCATCGCCGGACAGCCGGGCAAGTACGGGACAGCTTTGCAATTTGACGGCGTGGATGACTACGTGAACCTCGGTACGGCCGGCTATATGGGCACAGATAGCCAGATGACGCTGAGTGCGTGGGTCTACCCTACCGACGCCGGTTCTGGCGGGTGGGGCAGCGGCGGCATCATCCTCAACCGCGAAAGCGAGTACGAAATTGCCCGGTTTAGCGACGGTTCGCTGAATTGGGCCATCAATAATGTCAACCAACCCTGGTATTGGGTAGACACCGGCTACGATGTACCGCTCAATCAATGGACGCACATCGTGCTGGTGTATGACGCGGGGCAAGTCAGCACCTACGTCAACGGCGCGTGGATTCATTCGGCTTACACCGGCGCTGGCGGTATGGGCGGCTCCACGGCCACGGATTTGCGGATCGGCGGACGCAGCATCGCACCACAGAACTGGGCCGGGCGGCTGGATGACATCCGCATCTACCGGCGCGCGCTGGACGCCGCCGAAATCCAGGAACTCGCTCAGACCAACAACGGCTACGCCACCCAATGGTACCCGGTGACGCTGCTTCTGCCGTCGCAAACCTTCACCCGTTGGGCCTTCCAGACGCCCGCCGGACTCGAAGGCCCCTACCAGATTCATCTGCGCGCCACCGATACCGCCGGACACACCCTGCTGCAACGCAATGTCTGGCAGGGCGAGATTGACACGCTGGCCCCGCGCGTTGGCTTCGTCCACACCCAAGCTGCGCCGGGCTACTATCAAGTCCAATGTGCCGCGCAAGACTACAATCTGACCGAGACCGGGTGGGCATGTCCGCTGACCACCGCGCCGCAACGCACTTACCAGACAGCACGCTGGTTCACCGCCGTTACTCACCAAAGCAAGCTGGCCGGTTTGACAACGCCACTCCAGACCGTGCCGGCTACGGCGGGCAGCGGGATGCAAGCCTGCGATCTGTATGGCAACTGTACCCCCGTCACGTGCGGCATGTTGGAGAACTGTACCCTGCCCCTGGCGGCGCAACGCGCGCCGCGCCGACCGCTGGCCGAGACTGGCGTGAGTGTCATCCTCACGCCAACGCAAGGCGCGAATGTCTTCACCAGCACGGCCCCGATGAAGCTGGCCGGCTACGTCTCGGCGACGCACTCTCTCCGCGCGTTGACCGTGACCGTAGGCGGCGCGGCCGTCTACACGCAAACCTGGGGGACCGACATCCCCACCGCCACCTGGACAGCGACCTGGACGCCGCCCGCCGCCGGCGTGTATGCCATTGACGCCCGGCTAACCGATGGCGCGGGAACTATCATCACCGATGTCACGCGCCCCGTGATTTACGTGGATACCGCATCCCCGCAAATCAGTCTGAGCACCTCCCACATCACCGGCCAGAATTATGACGCCGACACTGGACTCCTGACGCTGGCAGGCTGGGTGACGGATACGGCAGTAGCGCGGGTCGAAGTGCAAATCAATGCGGGCGCGTGGCAACCGGCCGCCGAACCTGCCGAAATCACCACGGGGCCACAGACACCGTGGCGCGCGGTCGCCCTGCTCGGTCAGCCGCCGCTCAGCGACACCTACACGGTTGCCTATCGCGCCGTAGATGTCGCCGGAACGACGACGACGGCCCAGCGCGTCCTGGCGGCGGACGTACTGCCGCCCACCACCACCTTCACGCTCACCTATCTCGCGCAAGGGCGCGAGATCACGCTGACGGCCGGCGATACCATCACCAGTGTCCTGCATCCCACGCTGACCTTGCGCCTGGATAGCGCAGATGCCAGCGGCTGGGTCGGTTATCACGTCGAGTGGCGCGAGGAACTCAGTCAGACTACCCGCGTCCTGGCGACCTATGATGGAACCGCCAACACCATCCCCTTGGCCGCCGACGAAGCGCAACGGCTCTCGCTGCACATCATTGCCCGCGACCTCTACAGCAACACCAGCGAGCACACCTTCGCCCCAATTTATGTGGACTACAGCGCCACGCCGGTCTACGCGAGTATAACAGAGGCGACGCCCTATCGCGGCTGGCTGGCCGAGCGCTGCAACTTGCTCGGCGTGGATAATCGCCTGGCGGAGCGCACCGCTGAGCTGGCCGGATTAAGCGCGGCGCAAACGTTCTACGGTGGTTGGGATGCGACCGGGCTGCGGTTCACCTGGGCCGGGGCAAACTGGGATGTAGACGGGGATCTGTTCATCTATCTGGATACCGTGGCCGCCGCTGGCAGCGCGCGGGTTTACAATCCCTACCCCGATGCCGCCAACACGGTCATTCTCCTGCCCGCCGGCACCACGCCGACGGCTTCGATGCGGGCGGATTACGCGCTCTGGGTGCAGAATAGCCAAACCGCGACTTTGATGACTTGGGACGGCATCCAGTGGGCCACAGTGATTAGCCCGCAGCTACAGTACGTCTTCGACGCGCCGTACACCCATCTATACGTGCCATTTAGCAGTCTGGGGATTGCCAATGCCGCCGCCACCCCGCTCTCGCTGGTGGCTTTGGCGACGGAGGAAAATGCGCTCAAGGTGTGGGCCGTGCAACCTGCCCACAACAATCTCAACAGCACACTCGCGGCGGAGGTGTTGAGCGCGCGCCAGCAGTTTGTCCTGCGCAACCGCTATCAGTGGCCGTCGCTCGGCGCGGGCGTCTGTCCGGCCGGGCAGCCCTCAGGGCCAGGGTTGCGCGCATCGCAAAGCAGTCCCGGCGGCCTGGCCGATGTCCAGGCTTCGTTCACAGCGAATCCGCCGGGCATTGCCTATAGCGTCCTGGAAGACAACCTGTACTTCGCCCAGGATGACCTCTTCGACGAACTGGACGTGGATTGGGCGACATTGGAAACGGAATACTGCGCCGATTATCCCGATGACCCGGAGTGTGATGCCGATAAGACGGCGGCGGATCTCGATTTTGAAGCGCAGGAAGACCTGGAAGACTGGATGGATGTGGAGAACGCGCCGGTCGGCGACGGCGATGAGATTACCTATACGCTGACTTACGCCAATCAAGGGACAGAAACGGCCATCGGCCTCGTGCTGGATGTCACGACCTGGGGGCAGGTGCGCTTGCCCGCCGGGGAATGGGACGAGGATGCCGACGGCGAATACGACTACCTCGTGTTGCCGCTGGGCGATCTCGCCCCCGGCGAGACGCTGACGGCGACATTCACGGGCGTGATTGACCTGGAGTTCGATCCCGATAACGCCGAAGGTTGGGCCACGATTGACGCCGTGCTCTATGATAGCACCGGCAGTGTGGACGAAAATCAGCTTGACTGGCTATATGTAGATCACGAAATTGACGAGGACGCGCCAGATTACCTCGAAATCCAGACGCCGCAGATGTTGATTGCCCCCGGCGTCAACACCTTCCGGGGCTTCGTGCGCGACCAATCGGCGGTGCCAACCCTCGCGCTCACGGCGGCGACGCCGTCCGGGACGCGCTCCACATCCTGTGTGGATCCGACGCCCGATGATGGGCAGTGGACGTGCGCGCTAAACGTCGGCGCGCTCGACGAGGGGGATGAAGTCAGCGTACATCTGACGGCGACGGACAGCCACGAGCAAACCAGCGACGCGACAATGCCGCGCGTCTTTATCGTAGATAGTACACCACCAAGCGTCACCCTCGATCTCGCCACCCAGGATGTCTTCACCGATGGAGTAATCGGGCCGCAAGAACGCGTGTGGAGCGGTCGGTTAAGCGATAATCGCCTGGTGGAGAGTGTGCAGGTATGCGACACCACTTCCGGCCAGGAAACGTGCGCCGCCGCATCCATCGCGCTCGAAAATCCGCCGCAAACCAGTTTCACCTACGAGGACACGCTCTCGGCCACCCTGGGCGCAGCGACCCCTTGCACCGGCGGGCTGATCCGCACCTTCACCATCACCGATAGCTTCACAGTGGGAGACCTGAACGTGGGGTTGACCTTTGACCACACCTACCGGGACGATATAGAAGTCTTCCTGACATCGCCGGCGGGTACGCGAGTGACGCTGTTAACCGAGCTGGAGACTGAGGCCGCGAATCTGGATGTTCTGTTCGATGACGCCAGCGACGTGTATCCCGGCGACGACATAGACGATCACGAGACCACCGCGCCCTACTACGAAAATGTGTGGTCGCCTGCGGACTATCTGAGCGACTTCAACGGGGAAGCCGCCGCCGGCGTCTGGCGTCTGACGCTCTGCGATAGCGATCCCGGCGCGGATGATGGGCGGTATCAACGCAGTCAGTTGTACTTCACGGCCAACATATTGCCTACGGACACAACCGCTTCCTGGCACTATCTGCTGCCTACGCCCACGAATAGTGACGGGGAGGCGCGCTATACGGTAAGCATCTATAGTCTGGATAGCGTGGGCAATCGCAGCACACTCCCACTCACGCGCACCTATCGGTGGGATAATGTGCCGCCGGTCATTACCGTATCGGCCATCATGAGCGGGAGCCTGGGAGTTTACACCAATACCGTCCTGCGGGGCAACGTCAGCGATGGGACGCAGGTGAACAATGTGTTCATATCCGGCTACACCCCGCTCGGCGATTTCTTCAGCGCGCCGGCGGACTTGACAGTGGACGGTAACTGGAGCTATGACTTACCCTCAAGCATAGCAGGGAGCTATACGTTGTGGGTCTACGCGGTGGATCAAGCCAACAATCAAAGCACGGTCGGCCCATTCGAGATGACACTGATTGCGCCGCCCCAAATCGCCAAGACGGTGATACCGACGCGCAACGTACCTTTAGGGGGCATCGTGACCTACACCCTGACGCTTACCAATCCCAACACCGGGCCGCTCGTCGGGGTCGTCATCACCGACCCATTGCCGGCTGAACTCACCTTCATCACCCAAACGGCCGGCACGCTCTACTTGCCGCCGCCGGATACCCTGCTGACCTGGGGGCCGTATACGATGGCGGGCGGCGCGGTGTACACCCTCACCTTCACCGCGCGTGTGACTAATACCCACACATTCTATGCGGCTCAGGTGTATAACACCGCCTACGCCACCAGCGTCGCGGCCGGCACAGGCAAGGCGCAAGCGGTTTTCACCATCGAGGATGCGTCCCCGATGCCCATCCTGATGATTAGCAAGACCGTGACCACGCGCCAGACGCCGGTGCAGTTAGGCGACCCGGTGACTTACACCATCATCGTTGCCAATGTGGGGACTATGGACGCGGCGGGTGTGCTTGTGACGGATACGTTGCCGTCTGGCATAATCGGCGCGGCACTCAACGAGACGATTGCCGTCAGTGCTGGCACAGCCCACACCTTCACACTCCCAGCCCGCATCGTCACCGATACTGTTTACGCCGGCCAAACCCTGACCAACACCGCCGCTATCACCCATACCAGCAGCGGACGACGCTTCGCCCAGGTGAGCGTGACCATCGCGGGCAGTAGCAGCTATGCCATCTACTTGCCGGTCGTTGCCAAGAACTATTCAGCTTCCACGCGACGCTGAGTATGCGTCAGGACTTACGCGCTTTGCAAGGGAAACCACCCGGTTTTATGGAATTGCGTAAGTCCTGGCGTAATCTTCGCGGTGCTGGACGCTGCATAACTACGCGCAGGCCGGCTTCGCCGGGGTGGATTACGTCGCGCCGGCCGCGCGGGTTTTGCAGCGCGCCTTGCTCATTACTCACTGAGAGGGGATAAATTATTTTTATTGGAAGGACAACGAACTGGGTTTGAGCGGTATGGGCAGCGCGTGGAGGCGTATCGGTTGCTGAAAGACCAGACGCAGCAGGCGGCGCTCCAACAGCAAATCGGGCAAGATGGGATGCCAGTTATTTCAGGCTCTCTGGCTCTCACCCCACCTGACCGATGAATGCCCAACAAAGTCTTCTAGTTGTCGTTTAGCAATAGGCGATTAATCCCGCCTGCCCTTGGCTAGCCTCATGATGTCATCCCGATCCGTATATATCTGCACTAGTTTGCCGTCCCGCATCTGGAGCACCCGATCCACGTACTCGCACATGCGCAGATCGTGCGTCACCATGATGCCGGCGCGCTGCCGCTCGTGGATCAGTCCCGCGAAGGTTTCCACCACCTGGTAGGCTCGCTCCGTGTCCAGACTGGCGGTCGGTTCGTCCGCCAACACCAGGCTGGGGTTGTGGATCAGCGCGCGGGCGATGGCCACGCGCTGTTGCTGCCCGCCCGACATCTGACCGGGCAGGTTGTTCAGCCGTTCACCCAGGCCCAGCCGGGCCAACAGTTCCCGCGCGCGCAGCTTGCCGGCCTTGTCCAGCCGCCGGTTCAGGCGCAGCATCAATTCGACGTTCTCGACCGCGCTGAGATAAGGCACCAGGTTATTCGCCTGGAAGGTAAATCCGATCTTCTCCCGGCGCATGACGACCCGCTCGGCGTCGCTCATCCCGGCCAGGTCTTCTCCATCGAGCAGGATTTGCCCGGAACTGGGCTGCAACAGCGCCGCCAGCATTGAGAGCATCGTCGTCTTGCCGGAGCCGCTCGGCCCGACGAGCGCCACGAACTCGCCCGCCGCCACTTGCAGCGACACGTCATTCACGGCAAAGATCGTCCCGGTATCCGCCTGATATTTCTTGACCACGGCGCGGGTCTCAAGGGCATACGGTGTGTGTGTGGTAGCGTTCATGAGTTCAACCCCAGGGCTTTCAGCGGCTCGATACGGACCGCGTAACGAATGGAGACCAATCCACCGGCCGGCCCGATCAATAGGAGCGCGACCAGCGCAATCGCCGAGGTCGTCCCGTTGAAGACGATGGGCACCGTGGGCGGGAAAAAGAGCGAAAACAGGAACGTCAGCAGGCCGCCGATAGCGACCCCGACGGCGGTGATGACCACGATCTGGATCACGGAGGCCCAGGCTACAATCGGGTTGGAGGTGCCAATGGCCTTGAGCACGCCGATCTGGGAGACTTTTTGCAGGATTTGGATCTGGAAGAAGCCGCCGATGACCAGGATGCCGATGAAGAGCGTAAAGCCGCCCTGTGTGTTCAGCGTGCTCTGCTGGGCGGAATAGCCGGGCAACGCCTGGATGGCCTCTTTCAACGTGGCGACATCCACTTTCTCCACCTGCGCCACAATTTCCTGCCGCACCGCTTCGACCGCGTCCGGGTCACCCAGCCGCACGGCGATCACGTTGGCCGTCGCGTCCGCAAAATTCAGTTCCGCCGCCGATTGGGGCCGGATCCGATCCCAGGTCAGGAACGGGGCGAAAATCGCGGGCTGGAGGCTGTATTGCCGCCCGTCCGTGACGCCCACGATGGTGAGCGTGAAGAACGCATCCTCGGTGCCCTGTGTAACCCGCAGGGTCACAGTGTCACCCTCCGCGAGGCCGGCGCGGATGGCCGTGTTCCGGTCTATGATGACTTCATCTGCATCCTCTGCGGTGAGCTGGCGTCCTGTCACCACGGGCGGCTCGCCGACGTGGCCCGGTTCGACACCCAGCAGGGCCACTTTGAGCGGTTCCGCGTCGCCGTCCAGGATCAGGGTAGCGCTGGCTGTCCCGATCATACCGGCGTCCGCCACGCCCGCGACCTGGCGCACTTCGTCCACGCGGGCGGTGTCCAGCCGGCTGGCGGCAATCAGGAAGTCCGCTTTGGCCTGATAGACGAGCAACTCGCCATCCAACTTGGCGATGTATTCCCGGTTGCCATTGCCCAGCCCCTCGCCCAGGGCGGCAATGAAGAGCACCAGCAGGGTGATCAGGGCGATCACCAGGCTGACCAGCAGGAAGCGGGCGCGGTTGCGCCAGATCTCTTTCAGCGCCAGGTAGGTAGATACGGTCAGGGTTTGCATCATTTGGCCCTCCCGGAGTCACGCTCTGACTTTGCCACGCCAGGGCCTACCGGACCATCGAAGGGAGCGTTCCAGCGGGTCGCCAGCACACCGTCCAGCAGCAGGGTCAGCGGGGGATGATCGGCGATATCGTCATAGTAGTAAGGCAACACAATCCGTCCTTTCTGGTTGATGATGAAGATGCCCGACATCTGCATGGCATCCTGCCCGGCGGGCGGCGTCTCCAGATAATAGCCTTTCTGCTTCGCCCGTGCGACAGCCTGCCAGACCCGGCGATTCAGGACTGTTTGGAACACATTGCCACGTTCCAACCCATACGCCTGGTAGGCCTTGCGCTCTGGGTCCGCCAGTACCAGCAAACCGGGCGCAAAGGTCTTGGCAAAATCGCCGGTCATTTGCGGGGTTCCCTGCGTGATGACGGCGATTGCCAGACCGGCGGTTTCGATGCGTTCCTTGCCGGCCACCAGTTCGCTCAGCATCTCCTTGCACTGGGTGCAACCGAAATGCCGGGTGAAGGCCAGCAGCAACGGCTTTTCCGCCCACAGGCTGGAAAGCTGCACCGGCTCCCCGGCAGGGGTGAGGACCGTCAGGTCGGGCGCAGCCTGGTTAAAATTAAGGTGTGACTTCTTGGTCATAGGTCTCCTGAAAAAAGGCGATTTTTGCTGGGTGCAAAGATACGGCATCAGTATAGGAAATTTGCAGATTTAGTCAACTCGAAATTGGTCGGGGCATTCGCAGTAAAGCGAGCGTGGTGAGGCGCAAGTGCAGTAAGTTGGCAGTCAGTTCAATGCAATCTATCTGAGTCACGTTTTTACGTCCGCCAAGGGATGCGACCAGGTCTTCGCGCGCGGGTCGCGCCGGTTCACCGGCAGCGTGGACAGGGCTTAGGTCTCGATCTACAGAGGGTTTCTCGTATGCGTTTTTTTGAACTGGAGAAGTCACAACTGTGCGCCCAGAGGTTGGGTCACTGACCCCGACGTTTTCCCTACCGGCGACCTCACGGATAGAGGATTTGTGTATCCGTGCGCCCACCGGGGGTGGGAAAATGGGCGAGCAGAGACTCGAACTCTGGACCTCACGGATGTGAACCGTGCGCTCTAACCAACTGAGCTACTCACCCACTACGACTTTGATTATAGCACAAGCGATGAAAAATGCAACGGATTCAACGAGTTTGCTTCCTGTTGAATCCGTTGCATCCGTTGACTATCTCCCTGCTGAGACGATGCCTTCTGGCGTGAAACGCAATTGGCCCTCCGCAATGTCCGCCCGCTGCGTTCCCAGCGGGACGAGCTGGAACCAGGTATTGCCCGGTTTCAGCGGCAGGGCGCGGCCTTGCCCATCGTTGAAGGTGAGCATGGCCTCGGGATCGTACCGCTCCCAAAAGCCGGAGAACACTTGCCCGTCACGGAAAACCAGGGCCGGCCCGTACCCCCAAATCTGGATTTCGATGGACATGTGCCCGCCGCCCCAGGTGTCCTCCAGAATGTCCGTCTCGATGTGGTTCGCATACACCAGCACGACGTTGGCAAAATTCAGCCGCTCGCCGGTCAGGTAGTCCGTCTGATCCACGCCGGCCGTCGCGCGCAGCCAGCGATTGGTTGTCGCGTCGTAAGTCCACTCGGCGGTGCAGGTGCCGGGCAGGTAGTTGACCTCAAAGTAGCTGACCGACGTTCCGCCGGACGGCGGCGTCTCATTGAACGCCATAAAAGCCGGATAGTCCGGCCGTTGATTGATGCCCCGCTCCGTCGCCAGTTGGCGCAATACGGTGGGATCACTGAACAAGGTGTGCTCAAACGCTTTCCCTTCCTGCGGGACGCGGTAGAAGTACGGCTCGCCCATCCCAAAATCCGGCGCGGCGATCTGGTTGGGAAACAGCGGAGAGCTGCGAATGCGGTTTTTCACGCCCGCGCTGGAGCCGGAATAGCCGAGCAACGCTTTGTACATCTTCGGGATTTCCAGGTCAATCAGCCGCCCGCTGCGCACCGATCCCACGCGCTCCGGTTCGTTGGCGTAGAACACAGTAGTGAAGCGCGTGATGCCGCCCTCGGCAAAGTGCTCGAATACCAGATCCGCCAGATTCAGACCCGATTGAGGCCGCACTTCGGGGGAGTTCGAGACTTTGATGGCGATGGGGATGCGATCCAGCTTCGCCACATCGTCCACTTTGAGACCGGTCAAGGGATTCACATCCGGTGGAAAGGGGGTGACAATGGCCGGATCGACGGTGGGCGAGGGGGCTGCCGTGGGTGTAGCGGTGGGCTGCGGCTTTGGCGTCGGTGGAACCGGCGTCGCGGTGGCTTGCGGCGGCGGCGTGCGCGTCGGCGTCGCGGTGGCCTCTGGTTCCGCCCCACCGCAGCCGGTCAGTAACAGGAAAGCCATGAGCAGTAATGCGATTAAAGTTGATAAAGGTTTTAAATTATCCATAGATCCTCCCTCAGAAAATGGGCCGCGAGAGCGGCGAATGTCAGAGGTGGGTTGCGCCTAAGCCACCTCTCTCTGTTTACTCCAATTCTTTAAGTAACGCGTATTGTGTTTTGATGACCGTGTAGCCCAGGCTTTCGTAAAATTCGCGGGCGCCTTCACGGGTCACATTACTCTTGATGTAGACTGCCTCACATCCGTGGGCGCGGCCCCAGACTTCGGCGTGCAACATCAAGATGCGCCCAATGCCTTGCCGCCGATGGGCGCTGTCTACCACCAATCCGCCGACCATCGCCACCGGATTGGTCAGCAGGTTGCGATCGACATACAAATGCATCCAGGCCACTACATCGCCCTGCCCCCCCGTCGCTACCCAGATCGCATCGTTCGCCTGTTGCAACAGTTCGGCCAATCGCCAGGCCATATCCGCTTCAGTTGTTGGATATCCTAACTGCGCCGCCAGCCATGCGAGCTGTGAAGCATCGTCTAATGTCGCTAAACGAATGGTTATATCACTCATCGCTCCCCTCCTTCATTAAAGATAAGCTACCCTCTACTATACCAGACACGCGCAACTTCTCAACTATCCCGCAAATGGAGCGGGTAAAACTCCGTTCCATCCATGACCTTAGACTCTATCCGAAAATTCGTTTTGGTCCGCGATTTGCGCCTAAAGGCGCAGTTTGAAGGGTGTTTTTCGTCGGCGGGTTACGCCCGCCGACGAAAAATACCTTCCTGAAAGCGGCTTTAGCCGCAAGGTTCGGCCTGGCGGTGCATCGTCGCCATAATTTTCGGATAGGTTCTTATTGAATTCCCAAGATGTACCGCAGCGCCAGCGCGTGAGTCAGTTGTTCCACCGGCGCACGGTCATCGGTGAAAACCAGGGCGGATGCGGACGGCATCCGTAGGTTGTCCCGCGCGGACTCCGTTACCTGCCGCAGCCGCGCGTCGGTCAGGCCGGGCAGGTTGGCAGAGAGATTCTGCGGCGTGGTGTCCTGCACGGTGGCGACGACGATGGCATTGAGGCTCTCCGGCACGGCGATGACGTGGACGGACGGGTACACCTGCCGCATCGTGGCGACCATGGCGTTCACCAGCCGCCAATCGTCGGGCGCGCCGCCCACGCCCGGCGTGTGCCCCACGTTGATGGCGACCACGCCCTCCGCCGTGAGATGCTCCCGCACCTGTTGGAAGAACTCCACCGTCGTCAGATGCCAGGGGATGTAAGGCAGCCGGTACGCATCCACGGCGACCACGTCATACTGTTTTGTCGTTTGCAGCAGGTACGTACGCCCGTCGGCAATGTGGACGGTGAGGTTAGGCTGCGTCATCCCAAAATACTCGCGCCCCACCTGGACGATGGCCGGGTCAATTTCGACGCCGTCTATGGGGATTGGGCCGTACACGGCGGTGTATTGGGTGGGACTGGTGCCGGCCGCCAATCCAATGACCAACATACTATCTACCTGCTTCGGCAAATGGGGCGCGGGGTTGAAGTAGGGGGCGATCAGGTAGTAATCCCACGGACCGCCGGTGAGGATTTCATCCCCCGGTTGGAACACAGAATGGATCCCCTGACCCTCGTTGAGCAGCAAATGGCGCGCGCCGCGGGCGTATTCGACGACCTGGATGAAGTTATAGGTGGATTCTGTCTCGTAGATCAGACCGGTCTGCGGCTTGATCGTCCCCGGATTGAGCGCGAACAGCGCGCCGAGCACGAGCAGCATCCACGCCAGCCGCCAGAAACGTTTCCGGTCCGCAGCCCACAGGCCCCATAGCCCGGTCGCTGCTGCGAGGAGCGCCAACGTGAAGAACGTGCGCCGCGTCCCCAGATTGGGAATGAGCGCCAGGTTGGGCAGGAATGTCCCGATGAAACTGCCCAGCGTCGAGACCGCGTAGATGCGGCCGGACATCCCCCCCGCCGCCGCTACGTCGTTCAGCGAGAGGCGGATGACGAAGGGCGACACGCACGCCAGCAACGTCACCGGTGCGGCGAACAGGATCAGGATGACGACAAACGGCCCGGCGAGCAGTCCCAGGTTCCAGGCTAACATCCCTTGCGCGGCCACCCGCAGCAGGGGGCGCGCCGCCAGGGGGATCACGGCGATGGTCGCGCCGGCGGCGACCAGGAGCGTGTACAGCGTCGCGGCGCACGGCGCGCGGTCGGCCCAGCGCCCGCCGATGACGTAGCCGACCGACAGGTACAGCAGAATCAGGCCGATGATGGCCGACCACACCACCTCGGTTGTGCCGAAAGCGGGGGCCAGCAGGCGCGCGGCGGCCAGCTCCAGGGCCAGGGAAATCATCCCCCCTGCGAAAGCGGTAAAATAAAGGCGTTTCATATTCCTTAGGACTCCTCCAACGCCGCCACAGATTTGCCTGACTCGAAGGACAGTGTGAAGGTAAACGTCGCGCCGCGACCCGGCTCACTTTCTACCCACAAGCGCTCATGGTGCGCTTCCAATACCATCTTGCAAAAGGCCAGTCCCAACCCGCTCCCGTGCCCTTCTTGCAGGCCGGTGACAAACTTCTGGAAAATTCTTTCGCGGATTTCTATCGGAATCCCTGGCCCGGTGTCACGGATGGCGATTTGAACTTTATCCATGTCAACCAATGGTTGCCCCGTCAATTGTACAGACCCACCCGCCGGGGTGAACTTGAGGGCGTTGCCGATCAGGTTTTGTAGCACCCGTCCAATCAGCTGGGGATCGCCCCATACCGCCGGCAGGTCGCTGCCAATGGCGCTCGTCAACTGAATGTTCTTCTCTTGCGCCAGCGGCGACTGCAACTCTATGATGTTGGCGACTAATTCCGCCAGGGCAATGGACCCCATGGCGAGCGGCATCCGGCCACTTTCCAGGCGGCTGATGTCCAAAATAGCGTTGACCATCTCCAATAATTGTGCCGTGCTGCGTTGCGCAATTTCCAACAAACTGCGGTAATTGGCGGGAATAGTGTGTTGTAACTGCCGGTTCAGCAGCCAAATGGAGCTGTGGATGCTGGTCAGCGGGTTGCGCAGATCATGCACCATGGTGTGCGTCAAATCCTCGCGCATCCGGGCGATCTGGCGTTCTTCGGTCACATCGTGCAAGATGATGAGCCGCCCCAATGAGCGCGTTTCATCCTGCACGGCCAGGCTTGCCCAGTGGATAATGCGTCCTTGAATGGGATATTCCCCTGCGCTGGCTTCGGTATGCCCCTCGCGCAGGCGTTTCAGCTCGGTTAACGTTGCCTGGACCGCCTCCGGCGCGTAATCACGCAGTATGTGCAGCGCCTCCATCGTTGACCGTTGAATCCAGCGTTCGGGATCGTTCCCCAATCCCAGATAGAGCGCCGCCGTCTGGCTCATCACCAGCACCCGGTTGTCGTTGCCAATCAGAATGATGCCATCCTGGCTGGCCTGCACCAGCGCCGCCAGGCGCCGCTGCTCGGTGCTGACGCTCTCGTAGAGCTGGGCGTTGCGCAGCACCAGAGTGATGATGTTGCTGAGGGAGTTGGCTAACAGGCGCGCGTCGCCGGCAAAGGCCGCTTCTTGATCCGAGGCAAATAGGAGCAGACGTGGGGGGGTGCTTTTTAAGGGCGCCAGCAAGACACTTGGAAATGCGTCGCTCTGGATGGCCTCTATCGTTAGCTGGGCGTGCGGGAGGTAAAGCTGCACGTTGTAGGGCGCGTTTTCTTCCGATATGCACTGCGTGTTGACACAGTGGCGTAGCAATTCCTCCGCGAGGGGGCCGGCCATTGCCTCGATTTGAAAATGCGTTTCTGTCTGGGGCGTCAGAATGGCGAGCACCGGCCAATGGGTGAATCGCGATATCGCTGCTACTGATTCAACGATGGCCTGCTGCACCGGCATAGGGTGTTGGAGGGCGTGAAGAATTTCAAACAGGGTGGTTTGTTGTTCGGCTACCACCCGCTGCCCTTCGAAAATTAAAGCGTTGCCCAGGGCCAGGCCCATCTGACGGATAGCGACTTCCATCAACGCAACATCCGCCGCAGTGAAGTGCTGCGGGGTGGGGTGCGTCAATAACAACTCCCCCAGCAGGCCCTGCCCATATAGAATGGGCGCGCCCAGCGCGGCGCCGCAGGGGGGCCGGGTTGTTGCCGGGAGGGTGTCTCCCTGGAGCGCATCGGCCAGAAGCACTTTTTTCTCCAGCAGCACCCGCGTCGCAAAATTTGCCAGGACCGGCATATCCTCCGGCAAGGTACTGTGGATAAATTCCTTTTGCCCGGTGATCAACGCAATCCGCCCGGCGGTAGCGCGGGTGATGGATTGGGCGACTTCGAGGGTGTTGCGCAGGGTATCTTCCAAAATCGGGCTGACGGTGGTGACGCGCGCCACTTCCAGGAGTTGTTTGACCCGGTAGATCTGTTCCTCCAGCGAGGTTTCAAGTTGGACCCGATCATTAATATCATGTAACACAATGATGCGCCCCAGTGACCGCCGGCGATAATCGAGCAAGGGGGAGACGCGTACGTCGAACCAATGATGCGCCCCGTCCAATTCGAGCGCAATTTCTGAGGAGGCCGGCGGCGCGGCTTGGGACATTGCCCAGGGCTGGAGTTGGGGCTGAAGTTCGGCTAATGACCGTCCCAACAGTTCGCCGGTCACGGAGCCGAGCAAGCGGCGCGCCGCCGGATTAATGTCCACGATGCGCCCCCTTTGATCCAGGGCCACCATCCCCTCTTGCACACTGTCCACCATCGTTGTGCGCGCTATGGGGGACAAATCCAACAGATGATACCGGAACAATCCCCAGAAGGCCATCAGCCCCGCCGCGAAAAAGCCGAAGGGCGTCAAATCGGTCGGCGCGCGCACCAGATCGAGGATGGTCAGCGCGTTTGCTACCCAGGGGACAAAACTGCCGGTGAATAAAATCAAGGCCTGGCTGCGGTAAGGATAAGGGTAGGTAAGGGCGGCGCGCAGGAGGATACCCATCCCCAATAACATCAGACCGTAAGCGTAGACGGTATGTATCCAGAAGCCCGGCCCATACACGGCAGACCAACTCTGGATGCCGCCGAAGGGAACGGTTTTGACCATGACCCAGATGAGATGATGGCGGCTGTTTGTCCACACGGTCAACGCCGTCACAATGGGGTGAATCAACAGCAGGGCGATATTGCGTCGCGTGAGCCAGTGGGTATCTAACTGGGTGAATTGTAACGCCAACACTAACCACAACAGCGGCGCAGTGACAATGCCGAGGTACTGCATTTGCGTCCAGAAGATTTTGCCCGGCACGTCCGCAACCGCGACCTCCAACCCTTGCATCGCGGCCCACCAGGCCAGCGTCAGCATTAAAGCGGCCATCGGGCGCGCCGACTTGGACTTTTCGTAACGCCATGAAATTCTGGCGACCCACAGAGCCATCATGGCGACGGCAAACAAGGCGTAGGCATAGAAATTAAACTGCCAGATCATGGATGGCCTAATCCCAACCCTTCCCACAGCGCGTCCACCCGCGCCTGGACTTCCGGCGACATCCGCGCCACTTCCGGCCACCCACGCGAGTAGCCTTCTTCCGGCCACTTGGCGGTGGCGTCAATCCCGATTTTGCCCCCAAAGGAGTGCTGGTAACTGGCGTGATCCAGGTGATCCACCGGCCCTTCGGCGATCAGCACGTCCCGCGCCCAATCTACGTTGCCCAACGCCTGCCACGCCGCCTCGGTGGGATTCTGCACGTCCACCCACGCATCCACCACCACGATACCCTTTGCCAGACTGAGCAGCGCGAGTCCCCACAGGCCGTGGATGACCTTGCGGGCGTGGCCGGGGAAGCGTTTCTGGATGCTCACCAGCACCAGGTTGTGGAAGACGCCTGGCGCGGGCATCGCAAAATCCACCACCTCCGGCAAGAAAAGGCGCAGCAACGGCAGAAACAGTCGCTCCGTCGCCTTGCCCATCCAATAATCCTCCATCGGCGGCGGGCCGACAACGGTAGCCGGGTAAATGGGATCGCGCCGCCGCGTCACCGCCGTAACGTGGAACGCCGGGAACAGCTCGACCGGAGTGTAATAGCCGGTGTGATCGCCAAACGGGCCTTCCGGGCGCTGGTCATCCAGGTCTACGTAGCCCTCGATGACCACCTCCGCGTCGGCGGGCACGCTCAACGGCTGCGTGACGCACGCCACCAATGGAACCGGCTTCCCGCGCAGCCACCCGGCCAGCAGATACTCGTCTATATCCGGGGGCAGCGGCGCCGACGCGCACCAAATGCACGCCGGATCGCCCCCCAGCACCACCGCCGCCGGTAGCTGCGAGCCATCCCGCTTCACCCGCTCGTGCTCCGCGCCGCCCTTGTGCCGCTGCCAGTGGACTAACAACGTGCGGCTGTCCACCTTTTGCAGGCGATACATTCCCACGTTGCGCACGCCCGTCTCCGGGTGCTGCGTCACGACCTGCGGCAGGGTGATGAACGGCCCGCCATCTTTGGGCCAGCAGGTGAGGATAGGGAGGAAATCTAACGAGGGGTTGGCCGTCTCAATAACTTCTTGGACAGGCGCGCGCTTGACCTTGTGGGGACGGACGCCCGCCGCCCGCAGCGCGTCCACGAGGCTCAGCGCCCGGCCGGCTGCCGCCCCCATGCTACGCGGCATCCGCAAATCCACCAACCGCGCCAGGTTGCGATTCAGGGCTTCCAACTCGTCCACGTGAAGCGCCCACGCCATCCGCTGCGCGTTACCGAACATATTGATCAGTACCGGCAGGTCATAGCCGCGCACCCGTTCAAAGAGCAGCGCGGGATTGCGGATCGCCTGCCCCTGGCTCACGCGCCGGACGATCTCGGTGATTTCCAGCGCGGGCGACACGGGCGTCGTCACGCGCAGCAATTCGCCTCGGCGTTCCAGGAGAGTTACAAAATCGCGCAGGCCATTACCGCCCATCCGTTCCCATCCATTCCGTCTGTTGAGGCTGTTTTTCGTGGGCCAGCCAGACGACGACCAGGACAAACAGCCCACTCAACAGCGCGTCTCGCCCCCAGAGGTGGCGGGCGTAGTCGGCGCGATAGGCGCTCAGGCGCAGCGCCCATAGCGCGGCTTGATAGGACAGCGCCAGTGGCAGCGCGCCGCGCGCCATGCGGCGTTGCCAGGTCCACGCCGCGCCAAACAGAAAGGCCGCCCCCCACATCGTGTAAAACCCGATCAGGGCTGGCAAAGGCGCCGCGAGCGGGTAGGCTGTCAAGGTCTCGATCAACCGATAGGCCGTCCCCGCGCGAAATAGATTGGCTATCCCGAACAACAGCCAGAATAAGGCTAAGCCCTGCCACTTTTTGAACATAAGCCGTGCTATGCCACTGTATGTTTCACGCATCGCAAATGCGACGTTTTCCTGGAATCGCCTCAACTCAGTTCTTTCAGGAACTCCCCCAAATTGTGGCGGACGGCGTAGGCGGCGGCTTCGGCGCGGTTGGTCAGGCCCAGCTTGGAGAGAATGCTGCTGACGTAGTTGCGCACGGTGCCTTCGCCCAGGAAGAGGGCCTTGGCAATTTCTTTATTGGTGTGGCCCTCGGAGACCAGCCCCAGGACGCGCAACTCTTGCTCGGTCAGGTCGGCGAAGGCGGCGGCCTGCTCCTGGCGCGTCGCCTGGCGGACGCGGGCCAGCACCCGCTGCGTCACCGCCGGATCGAGCAGCGCCTCACCCTGCCCCACGCGCCGGATCGCGCGCACCAGGTCGTCGCCGCCGCCCTGTTTGAGCACGTAGCCCGCCGCGCCCGCGCTGATGGCGTCGAAGAGCATTTCGTCCTCGGCATACGACGTGAGCATAATCACCTTGACGGCCGGCAACTGCGCCTTGATTTCCTTACAAGCGTCAATGCCATTTTTGCCCGGCATACGAATGTCCATTACCACCACATCGGGGTGCTGCTGCACAGACTTCTCGATGGCTTCTTGGGCTGACGTTGCCTCATCTACCACCAAAATATCCGCCTGATTGCTCAACAACGTGCGCAGTCCCAGCCGCACCACCTCGTGATCATCCACAATTAAAACTCTTAGCGCCATAATCCATCCTCATCTTTCAGTAGTAATGAGAAATGAGTAAAGGGAAATGAGTAACTTGCGATACCGCATAACTCATTTCTTATTTCTCATTTCTGGTTTCTAATAGGGCACACTCAAATGCAATGTAACGCCTGCGCCGGGCGCACTTTCGATGCGTAGGGCGCCATCCAACAGGCGCGCGCGCTCGCGGATGTTGCGCAGGCCATACCCCTTGCTGACCAGCAAGGTTTCCATGCCAATGCCATCATCGGAAATGGTGATTTCCAGGGTCTCCGCGGTGTATTCCAACGCGACGCACACCCATTGCGCGCGCGCGTGCCGCGCCGTATTCGCCAGGGCCTCCCGCACTATTTGGAAGATGTGCCGCCGGCGTTCCACCGAGGTGATTTCAACTGGATTGCCCTCAACCCGTACTTCGGTTTCCAGGAGGGTGTTGATGCGGAAGTCCCGCAGCAGGCGTTCGATCCCGGAGCGCAAATCGTCATCCGGCATATCGCTGCGCAGATCGAAGATGTAGCGGCGGATATCCTGGATCGTTTCGTTCAAATTGTCCATCACCCGTCCCAACTGCGCCTGGGCGCGCACCGGATCGTTGGGGATCACTGGCAGCACGCTCTCCAGCAGCAGCCCGGAAGCATAGATGGATTGAATGATGCCATCGTGCAGTTCGCGCCCGATGCGCTCTCGGTCGGTAGCCAGCGTTTGCAGCCGTTCCACGCCCTCGATCCACTGTTCAATGGCGACCTGAATGGTGGTCAGGGTGCGCGTCAGGCCCACTGCCAGACCGGTTCCCACTGCCGCCCACAGCCATTCGGGGGTCAGCCACGCGAGCCAGCCGCTGTTCCCGCGCGCCGTCGAGAAGAAGGGCGTTGCCGGGGCCAGCAGCCCATTGAGCACGCCGAACAATACGACCATGATCTCGATCAGCCGCAGATACCGGTGAATGCGGCGGCGCGTTTCCAGTTGAATCGCCTGATAGCCCTGCCGGTAAAGGCCCACGGCGGTTAAGAGGCTGCCGGGTAACGCCAACCCATAGCGCACCCAACTTTGCGCCATTGCTGTCACCCCTGTCAGATCCGGCGCGGCCCAGGCAACGGCCAACCCATAGGGGACTGCCCAGAGCAAGTTCGTCCAGAGGGGCAGGCGTTTCACACGAGCCGTCTCTTCATCAGGGAGCAGCATCTGGCAGCCGAAGGCCAGCAAAAAGGCATATCCCACGGCCTGGAGTGGGGGGAGCGCCCAGAAGGGCAGCAAGGGACTCTCTCTGCCTAAACTTAATAGATCGTGCCAGGCCAGCAGCGCCTCAAAAAAAGCGAAGATACTCAACCACGAGAGTCGGCGGGCTAACAAAATCCGGCGACTGCGCGAGTGCAAAAAAATAATGGCCAGCCCCAGGGTGAAGAAGGCCAGTCCATGGAAAAAGTATCCCAGGGTAATCCAAAGTGTCATCACTTGATTACTTGTCCGACGTTAACGCCGTTTCATTAAGAACTGTTCTGCACGAAACGGGAAACGTGATGCGCTTATTCCTTTAGCCCTCGCGTTTGCCGCTTCACTCAATTTTAATGAAAGTATACCACATGACCGAGCGCGCATCAAACAATGGCGCTGTTGCCCCTGGTCAGATGGTCAGCTTGCCTCGTTTTATGTCCCGACTATACTTACAGGCAAGGAGTTGCGCATTTCTATGGACTTGTTTGAGCACAGTCGGCAGGAGCAAATACGCCGGGAGGCGCCGTTGGCCGCGCGCATGCGCCCCCGCACGTTGGATGAGTTTATCGGACAGGAGCAGATTATCGGCGAGGGGCGTCTGTTGCGCCGCGCCATTATCAGCGACCGTCTCTTTTCCTCCATCATCTTTTGGGGGCCGCCGGGGGTGGGGAAAACCACCCTGGCCGCCGTCATTGCGCAGACCACGCAGGCGCGCTTCGAGACGCTGAACGCGGTGTTGGATGGCGTCGCCGACCTGCGGAAGCTGGTGCAGGCCGCCACCGAGCGCCGCGCGATGTACGGCACGCGCACGATTCTGATGGTGGACGAAATTCACCGCTGGAACAAGGCGCAGCAAGATGGCTTGCTGCCCGTCGTCGAAGATGGCACCGTCACTCTGATCGGCGCCACCACCGAAAACCCGTTCTTCTCCATCATCGGCCCGCTGCTCAGCCGTTCGCGCCTCTTCCGCTTTGAGACGCTCACCGTGCCGCAGATCACGGAGATGCTCCGCCGTGCGCTGGCCGACCCGGAGCGCGGTTACGGTCAGCGCGCCGTGCAGGCCGACGAAGACGCGCTGGCGCACCTCGCCGACCTGGCCGATGGCGACGTGCGCACCGCCCTCAATGCGCTGGAACTGGCGGTGGAGTCCACCCCACCGGACGCTGACGGCGTCTGCCGCGTCACCCTCGCCGTCGCTGAAGAATCCATCCAGCGGCGGGCCATGCAGTACGACAAATCCGGGGACGAACACTACAACACCATCAGCGCGTTCATCAAGTCCATCCGGGGCACCGACCCGGACGCCGCGCTCTATTATCTGGCGAAGATGGTGGCCGCCGGCGAAGACCCCCGCTTCATCTTCCGCCGCCTGCTCATCGCCGCTGCCGAGGACGTGGGGCTGGCGTCGCCGATGGCGATTGTGGTGGTGTTGGCCTGCGCGCAGGCGTTCGAGTGGGTGGGGATGCCTGAAGGCCAGTTTCACCTGGCCGAGGCGACGTTGTATCTGGCGACTTCGGCTAAGTCGAACAGTACGGGCGCGTACTGGGAGGCGCTGCGCTATCTCGAAGAACACGGCTACGAACCGCCGCCGCTCTACTTGCGGGATAAGAACACGCTGCTCAAGGGCGAAGCCGCCTCCGGCCCCGCCTACCAATATCCTCACGACTACCCCGGCGGTTGGGTCGCCCAGCGGTATCTGCCCGATGGCGTCCCCGGCGGGTGGTATCGTCCCAGGGGATATGGCTACGAACAACGCATCGTGGAATTTCTGAGTAAACATCAGGAAAAGAAGTGATACAATAGAAGAAATCTTTGGTGGAGAGAGTGAATGAGCGACCCTATTACTGACTATGCCGCGCACCTGTTGCGGACTTCGGAACACATCGTTATCCCCCTGGAAAAATTGTATCAAACCTTCGTTGCTGAAGGATGGATGTCCCAGATAGACTTTGAAATGTTTGAAAGTTTGCTTGCTGATGATGGGCGCTTTGACTTGTTGGAGGGGCTTAGCGACATCGAGACCCTCCGCCCGGCATTGTTGGTCGAGTTGGAGATACAGGGCTTGCTGGTGGGGCCGCTGGTGATGTTGCGGGAGCGCGCCTTTCCGCCAGAGGCGGTTATGTTGGATATCCTGAACTATCTGGAAGCCATGAACCGTACCCTGGAAACGGCATGGCACGAACATTCGGCCCATGAGATGGAAGATGAATCTGAAATCTTAAACCTGTTGATGATGGGGGATATGCTTGAGCGTGAACTCAAGCAAACCCTCCATCTAGAACTTTTCTCCGAAGACAACCTCCGGGAAAATGGTGAAGTGGATAATCTCTAACGCCGACCGGCAGAATACGCTATCAGGTCTGACAAGAGGAGTAAAACGATCGGCCATGAAACGTTGGTGGATTCTCGTCATAGTGCTGATGTGGATAAGCGCCTGCGATTCCAATTCAAGCGCCATTACTCGTATTCAGGAAAGCGGCGTGCTGCGGGTGGCGATGGATCCCAGCCTGGCGCCGTTTGAATTTGTGGACAGTGCGGGGAACCCTGCCGGCTTCGACGTGGACCTGGCGCGGCAAATCGGCGAACGCTTGGGGGTGGATGTCCACTTTGTCACCACCGGTTACGATGGGCTGTATGACACCTTGACCGTTGGGAATGCCGATATCATCATTTCGGCGCTGTACCCTGATCCCAACCGCACCCAATCGTTTGCTTTCAGCCCCCCTTATCTACAGGCCGGCGAGATACTCGTGGTGCGGCAGGATTCCACCATCAACGGCGTTGTAGACCTGGCTGGCAAGCAAGTCATTGTCGTTTACGGCACCCAGGCGCATATGTTGGCGCAGCAGTGGCAGCGGACCCTCACCCCGCCGCCGGAATTGCTGCCCGGTGATGCTCCAGAAACCATCCTGGGCGTGCTGGCCGCCGGTTACGCCGACGCCGTTTTAATTGACAATATCTCTGCGCAAATTCATCTGCGGAATATCTCGGGGTTGCGAATCATCGGCTCCCCGGTCGAGGATGCGCCCTATGTCATTGCCGCGCGGATGAAAGACCGCGATCTCATCGAAAATATCGGCGCTATCCTCGCCGAAATGCACTCCGATGGCACGATGGATGCCTTGCTTGAACGCTGGCTGGTGGAGTCCTACCCCCAGACGCGGCCCTAAAACGTAAACCATGGTGCTTTACGTTCTATAACGCTACAAAGCAAAGTTCTCGATGATGACTTGCGAGGCGTTTAATGCCAGAGAATACCGAAGAACAATTTCGCCCTGAATGTCTGCGTTGCCACTCACCCATGGAATTCTTGGGCAGACGCTCTTATCAGACAAGCCGCGCGGTTATGCCCGATTCCTTCCTGCTTTACCGCTGTCCTACGTGTGGCAAAGTGGAATTCTTTGAGTTCATCGTTGACGACATCCAATGCCTAGAGTGTGGCGCGCTGATCAAGGCCGGTCAGAATGTCTGTCCTGAGTGTGGCTGGACTTGGGAGAACGAGACAGCATAGTTGAATTGCACCCATCTTTGAAAAAGGAGTTATCCCAGACCTATGGCAAAAGTCGTTATTTCCAATCATCCCTTAGTGAAACACAAACTCTCTCACCTCCGCAGAACCGATACCGATCCCAAGAAATTCCGCGAGCTGATCCGCGAGATCACCCTGCTGCTGGCCTATGAAGCCACCCAAGACCTGCTTGTCGAACCGGTGGGCGTGACGACCCCTCTGACCACCACCACCGGCTACAAACTCAAAGAACCCATTGGCCTCATCCCCATCTTGCGCTCCGGCCTGGGGATGGTGGAGGGTATCTGGGAGATGATTCCCTCGGCGGAAGTCTGGCACATCGGCTTGTTCCGCGATGAACAGACCCTGCGCCCGGTGGCCTACTACAACCGCCTGCCCATCGCGCCCACCGTCTCCGTCTGCCTGATCCTTGACCCGATGCTGGCGACCGGCGGCTCCGCCGTCAAAACCGTCGAAATCCTGAAAGACTGGGGCGCGCGCCGCATCAAGTTTATGGGCCTGATCGCTGCGCCGGAAGGCATCGCCCATCTGAGCCAGTCTCATCCCGATGTGGACATCCACGTCGCCGCCGTGGACGAGCGCCTCAACGAGCTGGGCTACATCGTCCCCGGCTTGGGCGACGCCGGCGACCGCCAGTTCGGCACCGGCTAACCGTTACACCGTTTTTTGTCTCAACGGATTCTAACGGATTTTTCCGTTAAATCCGTTGAATCCGTTGAGAAAGCTCCTCCATTGATGGAAAATCCTCTGATTTCCCAATACCTGCTGACCCTGCTGACCGGCTTCGGCCTGGCGTTGGTGGGGACGCCGTTGGCCGGATGGTTGGGGCGGCGGCTCGGCATCGTGGCGCAGCCGGGCGGGCGGCGTCACCATCAGGGCGCGATCTCTCGGCTGGGCGGCGTGGGACTGGCGCTCGGCTTTTTCGGCGCGCTGGCCGTCTCGCGGCTCACTCCCATTCCCACGCAGGACCCCAACGAGCTGCGCCGGCTGTGGGGGCTGGTGATCGGCGGCGTGGTGATGTTCATTGTGGGCGTCATAGATGACCGCTACGACTTGCCCCCCTGGATTCAGTATCCGAGCTATTTGTTGGCGGCGGGCGTCGCCATCGCCACGCTCCTCATCCTGGAACGCTTCAACAACCCCTTCACCAACCAACTGGTGATATTGCCGGCGCTCTTCTACATCCCCCTCACGGCGCTCTGGATCACCGGCATGATCGTCACCGTCAACTGGCTGGATGGGCTGGACGGGCTGGCAACCGGCGTCGCCGCCATCCTGGCGTTGGTGTTGAGCCTGCACATGATGGCCGTCAAGCAATACAGCGTCGCGCCGCAGGCATTGGCGCTGCTGGGCGCGGCGTTGGGCTTCCTCGTCTACAATATTTCTCCGGCCCGCGTCTTTTTGGGGAGCAGCGGCGCGTTTCTGCTGGGATATTTGCTCGGCGCGCTCGGCCTGATTGCCGGAGGCCGCGCCCCCACCGTCCTGCTGGTGATGGGCATCCCCATCGTGGACGTGGCCTGGACGATCCTGGATCGCCTGCGGCACGGCGTCAGCCCCTTCAAGGGCGACCGCCGCCACCTCCACTTCCGCCTGCAAGACGCCGGTCTCTCCACCCGCGCCATCGTGTTCATCTACTGGAGCTTCTGCGCCCTCGCCGGCGTCCTCGCCCTCCTCGTCTCCTCCCGCCTCTACAAACTGTTGGCCCTGGCGCTGTTGGCCGGCCTCACCCTCGTCTTGCTGTACTACCTCAGCGCCAAACACCCTGAGTGAATAGAAATGGGTAATGAGAAATGAGTAATGAGCAACGAGTTACCCATTTCTTCTTACTCATTTCTTCTTACTCATTTCCCATTTCCCTTCACCCTGTTACCTTTCTCCCCCTCCCCCGACATACCCCATGAACGTACTTCAGCGCTGACTTACGCTCACCGATAAGGAGTCACTGTGACGATAACCAACTACAATCAAGCTGACGATCAACAATTGGCCGAGGCGGCCCCGAAAGATCACGACGCCTTCGAGACGCTCTACCGCCGGCACGTGACGGCGATCTACCGCTACTGCTACGCCCGCGTCGAGAATGTCGCCGAGGCCGAAGACCTGACGTCCCAGACGTTTATGGCGGCGTTGGAATCGCTGCGCCGTTACGGCGGGCGCGGCACATTCCTGGCGTGGCTGTTCAGCATCGCGCGGAACAAGTGCCATGATTATTACCGGGCCGCCTACGCCCGTCCAGCCGGCGGCGAGCCGGCGGCGGTGGACGCGGCGGACGCTGACGAGCAACTCGCCGACGAGTCTGCCGCCGACCCGGAAGCGCACCTGCTCCTCAACGACGTGTGGCATTGCATCGAGCGCATGTTCCCCCACCTCAGCGCGGACCGGGTGGAAGCCCTGCGCCTGCGCTACTGGGGCGGCCTGAGCATGGCCGAAATCGCCCGCGTCATGCGCCGCACCGAGGCCGCCGCCAAAATGCTCGTTTCCCGTGCTATCTCAGACCTGAGAGAAAGGTGTGTGACACAATGAATAAGAAAGAAGAAACAAGAAGCAAGAAGCAAGAAGATCAGTCCTCAGTCCTCAGTTCTCAGTCCTCAGTCCCCGATCCTGTGGAGGCGGCGCTGCGCCACAAGGCCGCGCAGGTGCGCCCCAATCCGACGTTTGTGAACCGGCTGGCGGCGCGGCTGCGGGCAGCGCGTGGCGCGCAATCCACCGCGCGCTGGCGCATCCCCGTGTGGGGCTGGGCCAGCGCGGCGGTAGCGATGTTGCTCGTCGTGACCCTGGTGATCCAGGCGGTGTGGCCGCGCGGCGTGCCCGTCGCGCCCACCGGCGAGACGCCCGGCGTGATCGGCACGACGCCGGTGGAAACGACTGGCCCGGCGACCGCCACGACCGGCCCCTCGGCCACGCCGCCGCCCACGCCGGAGAGAAAGCCGGACTTCGCCGAATCCCTGCCCCCCGCCGTGGCGACAGCTATCCCGCGCCCCGGCGAGGAGGTGAACACGAAGGCCGGCGTCCTCGTGCGCTTCACGCAGCCGATGGATCGCGCCAGCGTCGAGCAGGCCATCCGCGTGACGGCTGAGGACGGGCGCGCGCAGCCGGTGGAAGGTGAGTTCACCTGGGAAAACGACCAGGTCGTGACGTTCAAGCCCAAAGGACTGGCGTCGGGCGTGCGCTACTCCGTCTCGGTCAGCCCAGAAGCCCGCGCCGCCAACGGCCTGACGCTCAACCGCGAGCTGGTCTTCGCCTTCAGCACCGTCGGCCCGCTCACGGTGACGCACACCAGCCCGGCGGACGGCGTCGCCGACGTGCGCGGCGACGCGCCTATCCTCGTCGCCTTCAACTATCCCGTCGTGCCTCTTAACTGCTCCGGGCAGGTGGCAGAAAGCGGCAGCGAGTGTCCTCCGCTGGCGCTCGACATCCAGCCCGGCGTCGTCGGCCAGGGGCTGTGGGTGAACACCAGCGTTTACCGCTTCGACCCGCTGCCGGCCTGGAACGCGGGAACAGCGTACAATGTTACGCTCCCTGCCGGACTCCAGAGCATGGACGGCGCAGAACTGGCCGCCCCTGTGAGCTTCAACTTCAACACGGCTGCGCCGGATATTCTTGCTATCGAACCGGGCAACGGCGCGACCGACGTTCCCCTGGAAACCGTCATCACCGTGACCCTCAACACGCCGATGGATCGCGCTACCACCGAAGCCGCCTTCGCCCTCACCGACCCGCTAGGCGCCGCCATCGCCGGGACGTTTGCCTGGGAAACTGACGGCGCGGCGTTCGTTTTCACGCCGACGCAGCGCCTGGCTTATGAGACCGGCTACACCGCCGCGCTGGCTCCTGGCGCGCAGACCCTCAGCGGCGCCGCGCTGGCCGACGGCGAGTCCATCTTCTTCAATACGACGCAGCCCGTGCGCCTGTCGCGGATCGTCCCGGCCAACAATCCCAACGCCCAAACCCTTGACTACCATGAGGGGGTGCGGGTGGATTTTACGGGGTTGGTAGACCCAGAGACGGTGAGCGACGCCATCGAGGTTCGGCGCGACGGCGTCGTAGTCTCTGACGCGAATGTCTATTGGACTACCTACGAAAAACGGCCCTACGCCGCCGTCTATTGGGACAAGGACGCCGGGGCCGAATACTGCGTTCACATCCTGCCCGGCGTCGCCGACCGCTATGGCAACACCCTGCCGGACGAAAACTACTTCCGCTGCTTCGTCGTCAACGACATGCCGCCCATCTTCGCTTCGCTGGTGCGGCAGGATACGATGACGCTGGACGCGGCGGAGGCCGCCCGGCTGTACATGGTCGCCGTCAACGTGGCGCAGGTGGACCTGACGCTTTCCACCATCTCCGAGCGCCGGTTCCTGGCTTATGCGGATACCATTCAGCCGTTGGGGACGGTGCGCACGTGGAGCCTTACGCCCGGCGGCGCGCGCAATGCCAGCGAGATCGTCCCGGTGGATTTAACCGACAGCGCGCCCCTGCCTACCGGCTACTATATGCTGGATTGGCGCACCACCCCGCAGCGCGGCGAAGGCTGGTTTCCCCAGATGCTGCGCTTTGCCGTGGTGGATCGCCACCTCACGCTCAAACTGAGCGACGATGAGGCGCTGGTGTGGGTGACAGACCTGCGCAGCGGGACGCCCATCGCCGGCGCGGATGTGGTGCTGCTGAACCAGGTCGGCAACGAACTGGGGCGTGGCGTCAGCGACGCCGACGGCGTGGCGCGTTTTGCCATTCCAGAACAAAAAGACCGTTGGGACACATTCGCTGCCGTCAGCGGGGTCGCGGGCCAGCCTGGCTTCGGCGTTGTTCGCAGCGATTGGAACGCCAACGTCTCCCCGTGGGGCTTTGGCATCAACTACGACTACGGCGCGGGATCGCAGCATCAAGTCTACCTGCACACCGACCGCCCCATCTACCGCCCCGGTCAGGAGGTGTATTTCCAGGGCGTTGTCCGCCGCGACGACGATGAGCTGTACAGCTTGCCGCCCGTCACCCTCACCCTGCGCGTGCAAGTGCGCACCTACAGCGGCATAAGCGAGTTCTCCCTGCCGGAGATCACGCTCCAGCCCACGGAGATGGGGACGTTTGCGGGCAGTTTCCGTTTGCCTGAAGACGCTCCCCTCGGCTCCTACGATCTGGCGCTGGACATCCTCGATCCATACACCTACAACGCTACCTGGTACGCGCAATTCGCCGTGGCCGCCTACCGCAAGCCGGAGTTTGAAGTGACCGTGACGCCGGAGCAGGACGACCTGCTCGACGGCGCGACGCTGCGCGCGCTCATCGCCGCGCGCTACTACAGCGGCGGCGCGGTGAGTAACGCCCGCGTCCACTGGACGTTGCGCGCGCAGCCCTACACCTTCGCTCCCGACATCGCCGGCTGGTGGTCGTGGGACATCACCATCTCCGGCTGGAACTACTGGCGCGATGCGGAGCCGCTCGCCGAAGGCGACGCGACAACCGACGCGCAGGGCAACTTGCTGCTCGATTGGCCGGCCACGCTCCAGCCGTTGGGCGAGCAGGAAACCACCGGCCCGCAGACGTGGGAGCTGGAAGTCACTGTGACCGACGAGTCCGGCTTCCCCGTGACCGGGCGCGGCAGCGCCGTCATCCACGCCGGGCGCTTTTACCTGGGCCTCAAGCCGCAAAAATGGGTGACGGCGGCCGGCGATCCCGCCCTGGTGGACGTCCGCTCGGTGGATTGGGACGAACAGCCCTTCCCGAATCAGCCCGTGACCCTCAGCCTGGCCCGCCGCGCCTGGAAGTACATCCCCTCCAAACAACCGTTTGGGGAGGACCTCTGGACTTACGAAGACACCGCGATCGAAAGTGTGAGCGTGACCACCGATGGCAAAGGCGAGGCCGCGGCCAGCCTCACCCCGCCGAGCAGCGGCTCCTACGTCGTGCTCGCCGAAAGCACGGACGCCGACGGCAACGTCATCCGCAGCGAAACCTATCTGTGGGTGGGCGGCGGCGGGATCGCGGCCTGGAAGCTGCCCGAAGGCCGGGTGACGCCCGTGGCCGACGCGAAATCCTACCGAACCGGCGACGTGGCGCGCATCCTGCTGCCCACGCCCTTTGAAGCGCCCTACGAGGTGCTGATGACATTGGAGCGCGGCAGCTTCCTCGAAGTACGCCGCTTCACCGCTACCGAAGCCAATCCCCTCATCGAAATCCCGCTCACCGACGCCCACGTCCCCAACGTCATCGTGTCGTTTGTGGTGGTGAAGGGGATCGGCGGATCG
>JAKQHY010000141.1 GCA_029555965.1 Chloroflexota bacterium
GGGCGCACTGGCGGAGCAGGGCGTGTTGGCGCTCCCGGCGGGCGGCACGGTCATGCGCTTCTTGCCGCCGTTGGTGATTTCGGAGGCGGATATTGAGACGGTGATTGAGAAGGTGACAAGGGTTCTCTCAACGGATTGAACGGATGGGAACGGATGTTTTGTCAGCAGATTAAGCAGATTAAGCAAATTAGAATTAATTGATTTTCAATTCGTGAAGATTTGTGTAAATTCGTGGTCTGATTTTCTCAGAGGGTGAGTAGATGCAAGAATACATCGAGGGTGCTATTCGCTGGGCGCTAGATCGCCTTGGTTCGACCGAGTATGCCTTCACATGCTACGGCTTTCTTGAGGATGCCTACGAACTCGGCAACGACATCGTGTTGGACGGGCAAGGCTGCACGGCGAAGGAAGCCGCCGATGCTTACGGCGCGCGGCGTGACCCGGACGTTCCTCCCAGAGGCGCTTACGTCTTCTACGATTGCTGGGGCGCTATCGAGGGGGAGCAGCGTAACTGGGGGCACATCGGCCTGTCGCTCGGCGATGGACAGGTGATTCACGCCTGGGACAAAGTGCGGGTGGATCATTACCGGGACATCGAATCGCTTGCAGCCGCGCCGGGGTGGACGAAACCGAGCTACATTGGTTGGGCGCCGGCGGAGGAGATATTGCGGGGGATGAGCGTGTCTACTGCTAAGGATTCAACCATTTCTCTTGATAGGGCGAAAGGATCGGACTATGCTTAAAATCTATCTTGACAACTGCGTATTCAACCGTCCTTTTGACGATCAGGGCCAAATTCGTATTAAACTTGAAACCGAGGCGAAACTTCATATCCAATCCTTAATCAAACAACATCGGGTTGTGCTCGTGTGGTCGTATATTCTCGAACTGGAAAACGCTCATAATCCATTTGTCGAACGCTCAAGCGCAATCAAACAGTGGCAGAGATTAGCGCAGGTGGACGTAAACGAAACGGAGAGCCTGTTGAGTACGGCTCATTCTTTGCAGAGTTTAGGCTTTAAGAGCAAGGACGCCTTGCATGTTGCCTGTGCTATGGAAGCTGCGTCAGATTATTTTATTACCACTGACGATTTGCTTATCAAAAAAGCGCGTACTGTGCAGGGAATTCGAGTTATCAATCCATTGGATTTCATCAATGTAGTGGAGGCTTAAGATGATAACGGATACGGAGGTCAAAATCAAGGGGATCGAAACGTTGATTAAGACCCTGGGTGAGTTAGATACCGAGCGTTTTATTACGTTACTATTACGCGAGCCGTTTGACTATACCCAGTGGCAACGGACGTTATGGTCCGATAAAAGTGTGACCGAAATCAGCAAGATGGCAATGCAGGAGCGCCTGTCCCATAATGCTGCCTCCTGATCTACTCCAACAGGCCGCGCGCCTTAACCGCATCCACGCCGAGACAGCGCAGCAGGAACGGCGCGACTTCAATGTCTTCACTATGCTCCGCCCGGAAGACGACGAGGTTAACCTGCACTCGCGCTTCCTCTTTGAGTTGCTGAATCCTAAAGGGAAGCACGGGATGGGGACGGCGTTCCTGGAACGCTTCCTGGCGCAAGTCGAACTGGACACGTTCGACGTGACGACGGCAACGGCGCAGCGCGAAGTTCAGAATATGGACATCTTCATCGCCAACGAGGCGCGGCAGGCCATCATCCTGGAAAACAAGATTTACGCGCCGGATCAGCCGAAACAGTTGCAGCGCTACTACAAGGCGGTGCGCAAAGAGGGCTATCGGGACGTTTGGGTGCTGTATCTGACGCTCTACGGCGACGCGCCGGGCGCGGAAAGTGCGGGCGACCTGGACGAAGAGGTCATCACGCTGTCGTATGCCGACGATGTGCGCGACTGGTTGGCGGCGTGCATCGAAATTGCAGAACCGTCCCCGGTCATTCGTGAGACGTTGGTGCAGTATCAATGGCTGGTGGAAAAGTTGACGGGGCAGGCAGGAGGACGTTTGGTAATGGATGTGAAGGCATTGCTCAAGGATGAAGAAAGTCTCGCAGCCGCAATTAGCATTGGTCAGGCGCTGACCGAAGTTAAGATTGACGTACAGTTCGCGTTTTGGTTAAGCCTGGAAGAGAAGTTGAGAGCAGCCGGATTCACCATCACTGATTATTGGAAATATTCCCGGAAGAAAGTTGAGGCGTACTATAGAAAAGGTCCTCGAGGTTATGGACTGATATTGGCTCTACCAGAATTGTTGGGACAGGACACATTAGGGTACTATGTTGGAATGGATTATAGTCGAGTTTACTATGGGTTTATTACTTTGGAAGATGGACAACCCGTAGCGAAGGCGCACGACTCAAGCTTTGCCTTATTGGTTGAAATCCTGAAGAATCTGAGTGATACCTGGCGGCTGGGTAATTATATGGTGGGTTTTAGACCGTCAAAACGTCGGATCGAATTCGCCAATTTCGACATCCCCGACACCCTGGCCCTCATTGACCCCACCAAGCGCGACGTCTACCTGGACGAACTGGTGGACGAAATCACCACCGCCATCGAACAGTTCTACGACGCCTGCGAGCACGATCCTCGCTTGCAGGACGAGGCCGCGTGGTAATTCCTTCCCAATCTGCTTAATCTGCTCAATCTGCTGACAAAATGATCCCTATATCCCTTTTCCTGCGCGGCCTGCTCATCGGCCTTTCCATCGCCGCCCCCGTCGGGCCGATTGGCGTGCTGTGCATCCGGCGGACGCTCTCCGACGGGCGTGCGACCGGCCTCGTCTCTGGGCTGGGCGCGGCGACGGCGGACGCGCTCTTCGGCTGCGTCGCTGGCTTCGGGTTGACGTTCATCTCCGGCGCGCTGTTGGCGCAGCAATTCTGGTTCCGGCTGATCGGCGGCCTGTTCCTCGGCTATCTGGGCGTTAAGACGCTTCTCAGCCGCCCGGCGGAAGTCGCGGCGACGGTGCAGGGAAAGGGCCTGCTCGGCGCGTACACCTCGACGCTGTTCCTCACGTTGACCAATCCCCTGACGATCTTCGCGTTTGCCGCCATCTACGCCGGATTGGGCGGGGCGGCGGGCGACTACAGCGCCGCGCTGACGTTGATCGCGGGCGTGTTCGCCGGTTCGGCGCTGTGGTGGCTGCTGCTCAGCGGCGGCGTGAGCCTGTTCCGCACGAAGTTCAGCTCGCGCAGCTTGCTATGGGTCAACCGCGTGTCGGGTGTCGTCATCGTTGGTTTTGCACTTTTCACGTTCTCAAGTTTGTTGTGATACGGAGGGCGAAATGTCCGAAGGGTTATGTATCCGTCCGGCCACACTAGACGATGTTGCCCCCTTGCTCGAGAATTGTTTCTCGATGAACACCGTGGAGCAAATCCAGGAGTTGGTCGAAAAGAACCTCCGCATTTTTGAGGAGGGCAAGGGCGTGCAGCTTGTCGCAACCGTGGACGGCGTGGCAATCGCTGCGCTCACTTTGATGCGGCGGGAGCATCCCCTGGAAGCGCACCGCGCCGAGTTGACCGGTCTGGTTGTGCATCCCGATTATCAGCGCCAGGGCATTGCGCGCCGTTTGGTCGAAGAAAGCAAGACTTATGCTAGAGATATGGGCACGGAGATTTTGGAGGTCAGTTGTCGTGGCGGGGAGGTGGCGGAAACGGTGTATCGCCGCCTGGGCTTTATCGAGTGGGGACGCTTGCCGCGCGGCTTGGTGGAACCGTGGGGCGAGTACAAAGTTTACGATGTGGTGCATTTTTATCAGCCATTGGGGTGAACGATGCTCGAAGAATTGCTCACGATTGCAGAAGGCATGAAACGGCGCTTTCCTGAAGGCGACGAACCGTTCCAGATTATGACTCGGCTCCTGGAAGAGTGCGGGGAACTGGCACAGGTCGTCAATCACTTTGAGGGGACGGGCGTCAAACGGAAAAAGTACGGCGAGCCGGATCCCAACAAGTTAGCCAAGGAAGTGATGGACGTCCTCGGCTGCGCGCTACAGATAGCGCTACATTACGACATCGCCGATGGTGTCGAGGCGTTGCTTGAGGACCGGTATCAGCGATTGACGCGGGAAGGTTTCATCGCAGAAAACGCCGCGCCCTTTCACGCGCACTACTGCCATACCAACCTCGTTGCCACAGATTGGCGCCGGCTGGCGGCGTTCTACACACAAGTTTTTGGCTGCGTCCCTGTGCCGCCGGAGCGCGATCTGTCCGGGACGTGGCTTGAGGAGGCGGTCGCTCTGCCCGGCGTCCACATCCGGGGGATGCACCTGCGTCTGCCCGGCTACGGCGATTCCGGCCCGACGCTGGAAATCTTCCAGTACAGCCCGGACCTTTCGCACGCGGCGCCTGCCGCCAATCGCCCCGGCTTTGGGCACATCGCCTTTGCCGTGGACGACGTTGCGGCCGCGCGCGAGGCTGTGTTGGCGGCGGGCGGCGCCGATTTGGGCAAAGTCATCCACCGCGAGATTCCCGGCGCAGGGCAAATCACGTTTGTCTATATGACTGACCCCGAAGGGAATATTCTTGAATTGCAGAAGTGGGGGTAGGGATTTTGGATTTTAGATTTTGGATTTTGGAAACCTGATTTTCCTGGAGTTATCTATGTTTGATTTAATCGCCTTTGACGCCGATGATACCCTCTGGCACAACGAGTCGCTGTACACGGCGACGCAGCAGAAACTTGAGCAGTTGTTAGCGCCGTACCTGGATGGTGTGGACGTCGCCGCGCGGCTGTACGCGACAGAGACGCGCAATATTCCCTACTTTGGCTACGGCATCAAGAGCTTCACGCTCTCGATGATTGAAACGGCCATCGCGCTGACCGACGGGCGCGTGGCGAGCGCGGACATCCAGCAGATCATCGCCTTCGCCAAAGCGATGATTGACACACCGACGCAATTACTGGAGGGCGTCAAGGAGGTGGTGGCGCAGGTGGCGGCCTCGCACACGCTCATGCTCATCACCAAAGGGGATTTGCTCGATCAGCAGCGCAAGCTGGAGCGGTCGGGATTGGCGGATTACTTTGCGCACATCGAGATCGTCGCGGAGAAGACCGAAGAGACGTACCGGGCGCTGCTGGCGCATTACAAAGTGGACGCGGCGCGCTTCCTGATGGTGGGGAATTCGCTCAAATCGGATGTGTTGCCCGTCGTCGCCATCGGCGGGCAGGCCGTTCACGTCCCCTACCACACCACCTGGCAACACGAGCGCGTGGACCCCGCTGTCGCTCAGCAATCCCACTATTTTGAAGTGGCGCATATCAGCGAACTACCGGCATTAGTCGCCACGCTCCAAAATCCAAAATCTAAAATCGGGAGACCTTATGAACTGGTCACATTGGTTTGAACGTTGGGAAGCGATGCAAAGCGCCTATCTGCCGCAGCGGCAGCGCCGCTTTGACTTGATGTTTCGCCTACCGAATTTTCCGCACGATGCGCCGCTGCGTATCCTCGACCTGGGCTGCGGCCCCGGCTCCGTGACGTTTGCCGCGCTGCGCCACTATCCCAATGCGCGCGTCGTCGCCGTGGACGCCGATCCGGTGTTGTTGGCGATGGGTAAGGCGCTGGCGGATCAGCGGATCAGCGGATCGGCGAGGCAGCGAGATTCCGTTGCATCCGTTCAATCCGTTGAGTTTGTCCTCGCGGATTTGCGGGATGGCGCGGGGTGGGCGGCTGATGGTGAATTCGATCTGGTGGTGTCCGCGACGGCGCTGCACTGGCTGACGGAGGCGCATCTGGCCAAAGTGTACCGGCGCGTGTTCCGCGCCCTCAAGCCGGGTGGGGCGTTCTTCAATGCGGATCACATCGCGGCGGATGACCCGGCGATGCAGGCGCACTACCGTGACTTGCTGCACGCGTGGCAGCGGGCCAACTTCGACGCGGGGGCGGAGGATTGGGACGGCTTCTGGCGCGGCTTCGAGGCGGCGCTGGCGCAGGACGGCATCCCCGCACAGCGCGAGGCAGTCACGTATTGGGAGGGCACAGACGATGGCCTGCCCCGCCAATTCCACCTGGACACCCTGCGCGCGTGCGGCTTCGCAGATGTGGCCGTGCATTGGCAGGACTTGGGCGAGGTTTTGGTGGGGGCAAGAAAGCCACTATGAAAAATGCAGAGACGCAAAGAAGTGGGAGCAATCGCTCCCACTTCTTGTTTTTCTGGTGAAAGTCCTGGGTTATGGCGTTTCCAGTTTTTCACTCAGGAAACTACTCAACTCTTTCATCGCCACCCGCACCTGCTCCAACGTATCGCGGTCGCGGACGGTCACGGTTTGGTCGGCGAGGGTCTGGCTGTCCACGGTGATGCAGAACGGCGTGCCGGATTCGTCCTGGCGGCGGTAGCGGCGGCCGATGGAGCCGCCTTCGTCGTAGGCGACGTTCCAGCGACGCTTCAACTCGCGGTAGATGTCCTGGCCGATGTCGGGCATTCCGTCGCGCTTGACGAGCGGGAAGACGGCGGCTTTGATAGGCGCCAGGCGCGGGTGGAATTTCATCACGACGCGCTCTTGCGGCTGCCCTTTCTCGTCGGGCGCCTGATCCTCGGTGTAAGCTTCGCAGAGGAAGGCCAGCGTCCCCCGGTCCGCGCCCGCCGACGGCTCGATGACGTGCGGGACGAACCGCTCGCGGGTCTGATCGTCGAAGTAGCGCAAGTCCTTGCCGCTGCCCGGATGGCGCGGCTTGCCCTCGGCGTCCAACTCCACAGCAAAGCCGTCGCCGGAGCGCACCAGCTTGCCCTCCATGTGGCTGCGCAGGTCGAAGTCGCCGCGATGCGCCACGCCCTCCAGCTCGCCGAAATCGCCTTCTTGCAGGAAGGGGAAAGCGTATTCCACATCGGCGGTGCCGCAACTGTAGTGGCTCAACTCGGCGGCGTCGTGATCGCGCAGGCGCAGCTTCTCGCTTTTCAAGCCCAGCGACGTGTACCACGCGAAGCGCCGGTCGCGCCAGTAGGTATACCAGTGGCGGGATTCGTCCGGGCGGCAGAAGAATTCGATCTCCATCTGCTCAAACTCGCGGGAGCGGAAGGTGTAGTAGCGCGGCGTGATCTCGTTGCGGAAGCTCTTGCCGATCTGGGCGATGCCAAACGGCAGTTTGACGCGCGACGTGTCGAGCACGTTCTTGAAGTTGACGAAGATGCCCTGCGCCGTCTCCGGGCGCAGGAACGCCTCCGAAGCGAGGTCGAACAGCGCGCCGACGTGGGTTTTGAACATCAGATTGAACTCGCGCGGGTCGGTGAGGTCGCACTCGGTATGCTCGCCGGGCCGCTTGCTTGGTTTCTTGGGGCACTCGCCGCTTTTCAGGTGGTCGGCGCGGAAGCGCGCCTTGCAGGTGCGGCAGTCCACCAGCATGTCGTGGAACAGGTCGTAGTGCCCGCTCACCTTCCAGACCTGCGGATGCATGATGATGCTGCAATCCAGCCCCACCATTTCATACGTGGAGGGGGCGCCCTGGGGCGTCGTGGTATCGTCGTGCCCGGAAACCATGTCGCGCCACCAGGCATCCTTGAGGTTGCGCTTCAGTTCAACGCCCAGCGGGCCGTAATCCCAGAAACCGCCAATCCCGCCGTAAATCTCGCTGGACTGGAAGATGAATCCCCGGCGTTTGCACAGGGACATAAGTTTGGACATAAGGTCGTTGTCTGCCATAAAGCCTCCAAGAATGGTAATGGGAAATGGGAAATGAGAAATAGGTAACTGGAAATCAGGGGTGGGGGATGGGATGGCGGGATTCCGTAATTCGTAATTCGTAATTCGTAATTCGCCGATCCGCTGATCCGCCGCTCTTTGCCCCCTATATGTATCCCTGGTCGTATTCGGCGACTTTCTCCAGGCGATTTTGGTGGCGTCCGCCCTCGAAGGTGGCGTCGAGCCAGGTGTCCACGATGCGCAGCGCCATTTCCAGGGGGATGGTGCGCTGGCCGATGGAAATCATGTTGGCATCGTTGTGGGCTTTGCCCATGCGGGCCGTGTATTCATCCCAGCAGACGGCGCAGCGAATGCCGCGCACTTTGTTGGAGACGATGGCCTCGCCGTTCCCGCTGCCCCCCAGCACGATGCCGCCGTCACATTCGCCGCGCGCCACGGCCAGCGCCGCTGGCCGGATGTAGTCGGGGTAGTCCACCCGCTCATCAGAATCGGTTCCAAAATCTTGTACCTGGATACCCCTGGCTGTCAAATGTTCCTTGATAGCTTCTTTGTATTCAAATCCGGCGTGATCACAACCTAATGAAATTTTTATTGTCGTCATTTTTATCCTGCTTACTACGCCCAGTGTTCGATGGCTTCTTTAAAGATAGCCTGTAACCGGGAGTCGGGAAGCTCGTCAATGGCCGTGTAACGCTTGCCCTCCACCCAAATCTCCAGCGAGCCATCCGCCGCGGAACCCAAGTCAACCTGGACGTCTGCCAACGTTGCGTCGGCGCGTAATCGCGCGCGCACAATATCCTCAATCTGTTCAACAAATGGCGCTGCGACTTTTTCCCCGGCTTCCTGACCGTAAACGCCGGCGCCCTCCGTTGCTGCCAGGCTCTCTGCCGGTGGCGTGGTCGCCATCCACGCCGGTTTCTCCTCCGGCGAGCCTGTGTCGGTCAGATTTATCCGCTGCCTGCGTATGAATAGCGCCACAACGAGAATGACGATGACAATCCCTGCCAATGCGCCCGCCACACCTACGATAGCTGGCACTTCTCCCATGATGCACCTCCCTTGTGTGATAGATGGGTTTCGTGTGACTTACATCTATTATAACCCAAGGTGAAATCTGCGTAAGTCCTGTCATCAATAGCAGACGGGCAGCTTATGTCGCTGCCCGTCCGATCTCGCTCTTCCTTACCCAACATTATTTCAGAGCGCCCCCAACAAAAAAATAGCTACTGCCGCCTGATTGGAATGGTTGCCGGCGCTGAACGTGGCGTATAAAATAAACACCACAGGCTTGATAGGATGATACTTATTATGATAATCAAGATTTCCCCCCGGGTGACTCTTACACATCAGTCATCCTGAATTGCTAACTTAAATCTAACTTTATTATAACTTAAAGTTATATTTTAGTAAATAGTACTGTGGTCATATATGGTAAAGAAGAAGACCCTGAATGAGTGTCCTTCAGGGTCCCCTTGAGTGTTTCACTCGGCAAAATTTTCCAACAGTTCCAACACCAGCCCCAACTGCGGTGTCATATCCACATAGGAGTACATTCCGCCAGTGTAGTGTCCTTGCTGGACGAGAACGCCGCCTTTGCCTTCCAGGTAAGCCACAACCTGATCCGTCCCTTTGACAAAGAAGGCCAGATGATGAAACCCTTCGCCCTTTTCATCTAAGGCCTCTTTCCAGGTGCTTGGTTCCCCGATCGGTTCGATCAACTCCACTTGCACCTGCCCCATATCGAAGAAGGCCAGCTTGGCGCGGGCTTCGCTGGGTTGGCCGCGATATGTTGTGTGTGCTTTCTCGTAGCCATCGGTGACACTGACGGTGGGTTTCGGCAGGCCAAATACGTCACTGTACGCCGCCGCCGATTTTTCGATATCTTTCACCACCAGACCTACTTGACAAATAAGGTTCGTGCCAATGCCGGTTTGTTCGCTCATGATGTGCTCCTTTTCTTAGTTTCTGACTTTTACTTCCCTGTGTATTATATCAGGACTTACGCAAACGCGAGGAAATTCACCGCAGAGCGCGCAGAGATCGCAGAGATTTTTTGCGGTTTCTCAGCATCCTCGGCATTCTCTGCGGTGAAAAAGCGTCAGCCTTGCGTAAGTCCTAATATCCCGTAAAAGAGAATCTCCCAAGGAGTTGTTTTCTATTGCGCCTCGGTTATACTAACCAGGGCAGGAGGAAAAAGTGCGGCGTTTTATGTCCATAAGTGTGCTCATAGGGATGTTGTTGGCGTTGGCGCAGCCTGGGCCGACGCAGGCAGCCCGTCCGCGCCAGTCTGAGCGGCTGGTGTTGGCCTTTTACTATGCGTGGTTTGATCTGACGACCTGGCAAAGGCCCTTGTCGGATCAACCTTTGGCGCCATATCACTCGGCGGATGCGCAGACGATTGCGCAGCACATCGGTTGGGCGCGGCAGGCGGGGATTGATGCCCTGGTTCAGGCGTGGTATGGCCCGGACAGAACCAACAATCAGACGGAGGACAACTTCCGTCTGTTGTTGGAGCACTCCCTTCAGCAGGGCCTCCACGCGGCGGCGTCGGTGGACATGGGATCGCCGGCGTTTTTGCAGACGCCGGAAAGCCTTGTGGATGCGCTGACCACTCTGCGCGATCAACACGCGCAGCACGCCGGGTATTTGCGCGTGGGGGGGCGTCCGGTGGTTTTCTTCTGGAAGCAGGAACTTTTCTCCGTTTCGGCGTGGGAGGTCATTCGCAGTCAGGTTGACCCTAACCACGCGATGATCTGGGTAGCGGAAGGTGCGCGCCCGGAGTATTTAGAGGTCTTTGATGGTCTCTACCTGTACAGCGTCGCCTGGACGAGCGATCCGGCGTCCGTGTTGGTGCGCTGGGGCGGGGAAGTGCGGAAATGGGAGACGGCTAACAATGCCTCGCGGTATTGGGTGGCGACGGCGATGCCGGGATACGACGATTACGTGACCGGCCGGGCCGCCGCCTTCGCCCGTCCGCGCGACGATGGCGCGTTCTACCGCGCATGTTGGAGTGGGGGGAATCAAAGTCAGGCCGACTGGGTGGTCATTACCAGTTTCAATGAGTGGCTGGAGGGGACGCACATTGAACCATCGGTCAATTATGGCGCTATCTACCTTGAATTGACGGCGGCGCTGGCACAACAGTACCGTCAGGGCGTCGTATTGCCGACCGCAACGCCTGAGCCGCCGACTGTGACGCCTGAACCGTTCACGCCGACCGCGACGCCTGAGCCGCCGACCGCGACGCCTGAGCCGCCCACCCCCACATTGACACCCACAGTTGTCTTGACGCCCACGGCCACACCTTTTCGCCTGCCGACGCCCACGCCGACGCTTTTGCCGGTGGTGCCGACACCGCTTTCTACATTTCCCTCTCAAGCCAATCTGCCGCCCGCCCCAACATCTTATCCCGTCTATGACGACGCCGCGTCACCCCCCACGCCCGTGCGCGCTCGCCCTTTGCCGGTTGAGGGGAGTGCGCCAGAATCTTGTGCTTTATTCCCGGCCTTGTTCTGTGGGTTGGTGCTTTTATTGCACCGCCGCCGCTGACACGTTCTTACCAACCTGTGCCATAGGGAGAAATTTATCAGCAGATTAAGCAGATTGAGCAGATTTTTCTCTTAATCCGCTACATCTGCTCAATCTGCTGATAGAAATAGGCTATTCAGCAATGCTATTGCACAGGTCGAAAAAACGGAGGAGTTTCAATGAACTCCTCCGTTTCTGTCTGTTGGGATCAAGTCGCGTCACTGCGGGCTATTTTTTGCCGCCGAAGACCAGTTTTTCCAACAATTTGATATCCTGCGGCGTTACATCGGGAAAACGGATGCCATCCTTGACTTTGGCGCCCTTTTCCATAAAAGCATACGCGCCAGTGCTTAGTATTACGTCCCGTGCGCCGGTCATAATCTGGAATGGCGCCCAGATGGGATTTTTTGAGAAGTTGGTATCCAGCACCTTGATGGTATCGTTCTTGAGATAGATGGAGTCGGCAAACCACTCGCGGTCAGGATCGGGTGTTGTAATGATGATCCGTTTGTCGGTGGTGATGAACTGCCATTGTTGGTAAGCCAGCGCAGACTGCACCGCCTTGAAGAACAAAAAGGCTGCTCCTACCATACCCAGCCAACATATCATTTCGATGTTACCCAAAACCTGCTCTCTCTCGAAGGACAGGGCGGCCGCATCGCCCTTGGGCGTGTTGAGGGATACATACGCAAATCCAAAGACGGTCAAGAACAACAGCAGAAATCCCAACAGGCCGAAGTATTTGGGCACTCTGGCGCGATAAGGCGCCATGTGAATGACCTGCTGGATCTCTTCTCCCTCAAAATAAGTGGGCTTTGGCAGGAAGTTCTCTTCCATGGCGCTCTTTAATTTGGCAAAGAAACTGCGTTTCTTGCCATTAGTTGCCGCCGGAGATTTTTGTTCGGGTTGCGGCGCACTCTTCTCTGGGGTGGAAACAGGTGTCGCGCTCACTGTGCCGGGATAATCAATTGTTGACCAACCTGGATGTTCTCATTCGGCAGGTTATTGCGCTGTTTAATAGCGTCCACTGTGACGTTATAAGTTTTGCTGAGTCTGTAAAGGGTTTCCCCAGATTGCACCGTGTGTATCCGCTCGCCGGCGACCGACTGCGTGGTAAGGCTCTGTGGGGCGACCGTCGGTTGCGGCACACCGGCCACCGGCGTCGGCGCCGGCACAGGGATCGCCGTAGCGACGATGGTATCGGAAGAAACGGCCTGCTGCCATAAATTCTGGACAGCTTGCTCCACTTCCTGAACCTTGCGGGAGTTTTGTGTATCCTCCACCAGTTTATCCGCCCACCACGGGAGGAACCGCGTCGTGATAACCAGGACGATAATCAAGGTGAAGACGACGCCCGCAAAGTAGGAAATCAATTTCCCCAGGTTGAGGGACATCATATCTTTCTTGAAAATCAACCAAAATACCCAAAGCAGCGCCAACCCGATGAGCAAAAATGTAAATATACCCATGACCTCTACTCCTTTACACAGTGAGATTTGAATGAAAGATCGCTTTGCTCTACAAAGCGCTCATTGAACTGCCCCACAAGCGACCATCGGCAAAAAACTTAGTGTGTCTACGAAGCCAGCTTGATTTTGATCATAGATTGCATAGTGAATACTAGGGGTAGAACTTCCCGCGCCCCCCACGGCTCCAATGGGGGTTCCGGCCATCACTGCGCCTTCCGCTGCATTGTAGGATCGCAGCCCGGTGATCCATACAGACCATTCCTCATTCTCGATTTGGACTGCCAGGTGTCCCCAACCATCCACATAACGCCTAAGTTGTCCTGGCATCGGCGCCAGGACAATGGTGGGTTGGGAGGCGACCATATCTATCCCCGGCAACAACCCGCACGCCGGCTCGGAGATGTTTTCCGGGGTGAGCAACAGCGGGCTGCGGAATGGGCGCAGTTCCGGGTCGCCCTCTTCGTGTGGGGCAATAAAACACTCGTGGACCTGCGGTTCCCGACAGAATATCTCCTCTGCGCCGTCTGGTTCGTTCAGAATGACGTCGCTGGGGGGTTTGGTGATTTCCTGCCGGATCCAGAGTTTGTCCCACACCTCTTGCCCTAACAGCAGCGGTGCGAGAAGAGCCAGCGGCGCTATAGGGGTCTTCCGTTGCGCGAGCTGTGTCTGCATTGCCAGGTGCGTCGGCCAGGCGCCCAATGCCGTCAACCGGTATTTTCGCCCTTGCACATCTGTGTGAATCATCTCTTTGTGGAGAGGGCTGTACCCATTCATCACATACGCGGATTGATTGGGATCGGTTTGGGCTGCCGGCCCGGCGTTGTAGCGCAAGTAGCATTTTTTAAGGATACGCGAGTCCACCGTGCCGAAATGCACTTCTGGGCAATACTCTTTGAACGTGCGCGCCCCCAACTGGAGCTGGTAAAGCACCTTGTGTACATCCAGTTCCCCGGCCGGAAAGCAAGGCAAGGCGCCGGTGGCGGTGGCAGTGTGCAGTCCCATAATGCCCTCACAGTTGGTGGGATTGCTCTCCTGTAGTCCCCCTTCCTTGAACCAAAGCACCAGAGGGGTTACTGGGGGGACATCCTCGATGTACGCAATCAAGCGCGCGGCATTACTCCAACGCTCTACTTGCTGCTGCTGTGTTATGGTGAGATGATAACGTGCGTTCCATATAGCCTGGCTGCCCAGACTGATACCAAGGGGCAATGTGATAAACAGCAGGGTATCTGTAATTCCCAATAACAGCCCACGTAACATTACCCGTATCTGTAATTTGAAGAACGGGACAATGTAGACCCGGAGCCACTCGATGATTGGGCCTGGCAATAATTGGGCTAACCATTCCATATTTATTATGATTATATCTACTATAAACTTTTTTACAAATGAAATGTGTGGTAATGTGCAAAAGTTCGCCAGTCTGACTACAATTATAAGTTACAAATCCTATAAATGCAAAGGGACGGTTTTGGCAACTGGTAGGGTTTTACTTGCGACTTGTTTCCCCTGTGGTATAGTAGCCCTTATACTTTGAGAGGCTCAAGGATTGGGAGTAGGGATTGAGCCGCGCTCCAATTCTTGTGGCTACTCACTATTTGGGGAGGCAGGCGATGTTGAAAACTCATAGTTGTGGTGAATTACGCGCTGAACACGCCGGACAGGAAGTCACGCTGGCCGGTTGGGTCAACCTGCGGCGGGATCATGGCGGCCTGATTTTCATTGTATTGCGCGACCGCGAGGGTGTGACGCAAGTGGTGGTCAGCTCGGAGGCGGCGCCGGAGGCGCACGCGGCAGCGGCGACGGCGCGGGTGGAATATGTGCTTCAGGTGCGCGGCGTTGTGCGTTGTCGTCCTGGAGAGCAGCGCAACCCCGACTGGCCGACCGGTGAGATTGAGGTTGAGGCGTGCGAAGTACGGGTGTTGAACGCCGCGAAAAACCCACCCTTTTACATTTACGAAGATTCTGCGGTGGACGAGGCGCTGCGTCTCAAATATCGGTATCTCGACCTGCGCCGTGCGCGGATGCAGCACAATCTTATTTTGCGGCACAAGGTGGTGCAGTTTATCCGTGAATACTTGAACGAACGGGGCTTCCTGGATATTGAAACCCCCTATCTCTTCAAATCCACGCCGGAAGGAGCGCGCGACTACCTGGTGCCCAGCCGGGTTCACCCTGGCAAATTCTACGCGCTGCCGCAGTCGCCGCAGCAACTCAAGCAGTTGTTGATGGTGGCCGGTTTCGAGCGTTACTATCAGATTGCCCGCTGCTTCCGCGATGAGGACTTGCGCGGCGACCGCCAGCCAGAATTTACGCAGCTTGACCTGGAAATGTCGTTTGTGGAGCGCGACGACATTCTGAACTTAATTGAGGGGATGTTGACGGCAATGCTCCCTGCCGTGACGCCTCACAAGCGCTTGTTGTCACCCTTCCCCCGCCTCTCTCATGCGGAAGCGCTTGCGCGTTATGGGGTTGACAAGCCCGACCTGCGCTTTGGCATGGAACTGGTGGACTTGACCGACGATCTGCGGCGGAGTGAATTCCAGGTTTTTAGCACCGTGTTGGCTGCCGGTGGGCAAATTAAGGGAATTGTCGCCCCTGGTTGTGCAGAATATACCCGCCGCGAATTGGACGAGTTGGCCGAGATCGCTAAGGGACAGGGCGCCAAGGGTTTGGTCACGTTGGCCTATCGCCCCGACGAAGTCAAGGGGCCGGCCGTCAAATTCCTGAATGGGGAGGAACTGCCCCGCATCGCCGCGCGGCTGGCGCCCCAAACCGGCGATCTGGTCTGCATTGTGGCCGCGGAACCCGCCGTGGTGGGCGCGGCGCTGTCGGCCTTGCGCTTGACCTTCCGTGACCGCTTACATCTGGCCGATCCCGACCTCATCGCGTTTACCTGGGTGTTGGATTTCCCGATGTTCGACTGGAACGAGGAAGAGAAACGCTGGGATGCGGCGCACCATCCCTTTACGATGCCACGCCCGAACACCTACGCGGAGATGCTGGCCGATCCCTTGGCCGTGCTTTCGGACGCCTACGATCTGGTGTGTAACGGCTATGAACTGGCTTCGGGCAGCATCCGCGTTCACGACCCGAAGATTCAACTGGATATTTTCCGCATGTTGGGCTACCCTGAAGACGAGACCCAGGCGCGCTTCGGCCATATGATGGAGGCTTTTGCCTATGGCGCGCCGCCGCATGGTGGCATCGCGCCGGGGATTGATCGCCTGACGATGCTGTTGGCCGGGGAAAACAACATCCGCGAGATGATTGCTTTCCCCAAGACCACGCAGGCGGCCGATTTGATGGCGGACGCGCCTTCTCCGGCGACGTCCCGCCAGCTCAAGGAGTTGCATCTCCGCATTGCGGAGTAGGGCGGGCGCGTAGTTCGTGCGTCACCCTGTCGTGGCATAGATGGCGCGCCGATCTGACGAAGGGATCGGCGCGCTTGTTTTTTATATCAAAAGGGGGAATCAGCGTGATCGTAGAATTTATCTTGGGCACTCTGGTGGAGGCCGGGATCAAGATGGAAGAGGCGCTACAGGCGCGTGGCTTGGGGTATCTGGTCCCGCTGATCCTGTTGTTGGTCATTTTGCTCTGCCTGGGGGGATGCTGCGCGCTGTTGATGCTTCCAATTCTGTTCGATTTTCTGTCGCGCATGGCTTTGTCAATTCACTAACCTGCACTATACTGACGCTATGGTCGCGCTTTTTTTGGAGTCCCGGCTAATTCAAAAGTCGGTACGCGCTCCGCTTATGTGCGATTTGTTTGAAGCCAAGGACTGTGATCGCCATGACCTTATTGCTGCAAAACCCCTCGTTTGACCTTTGGTGGGAACCCCAGGAGGGCGTGGTGCGCCTGCAAAGCCCTGGTCGGGTTTTTGCCGGTGCGCCGGGTGTGGAGTTTGTGCGCCAGGGTCACCTGGCGACATTGACTACCGACAGGCTTTCCCCGGGTCGTATTGCGCGCGAAGCGCTGCAAGACGCGCACGGAACTGCCGAGGAAGTCCAGGTTTACTGCCAGGAGGCGCTGGGCCTGACGCTGTGTTTGCGAATGCGTTTTTATGCCACCCGTCCCTTTGCTCTCTTCCGTTTGACTGCGACCAATGTAGGCCCAGATACCGTGGCCTTGCAGCGTTTTTTCATCCGTACCCTGCCGGAAGGTATCCACACTCTATCCGCGCCAACTGGCTTTTATGCCAACGGGTGGCAGTCCTGGTCGCCGGCGGGTTTTTTGCCGGCCGAGGCGCGCGGATTTGCCCTGCCCTGGCCGTTAAGCTGGCTGCAAGGCCCGATGATTCAGAATGCGGAAACCCCCTGTTCCGGCAAGGCCGGTCGCTTTTGGAGTGAGTCGGTCGGCGCCATTGTCACATCTAAGGAGGCGCTGATTATGGGGGGAGCGTCCCTGGCGGAACAATTTGTGCAGGTTTATGCCGACTTGCGCCCGGCGCACCTTACTGCGTGGATGCAGTCGCAAGTGGATGGGGTTTTGCTGGCGCCCGGTGAAGCCCGTTCCTCGGAGTGGTTCTACGTGGAGTGGGTAGCGCTGCCTAGCGCGGACCCCTTTGCGCAGTATGCGGCGGCAGTCGCCCGGCAGATGAATCTGCCCCCGTTCAAGCCGGCCCCCACCGGTTGGTGTTCCTGGTATATCTATTGGAACAAGGTGCGCGAGGCCGACGTGATGGAAAACCTGGCCTCCGCGGCGCTGTTGGTGGACGAACTGCCGCTGAAGGTGATCCAGTTGGACGAGGGCTATCAGGCGATATGGGGGGATTGGTTTGAGCGCAATGCGCGTTTTCCGCGCCGGCTCAGGTGGCTGTCCGACCGGATTCGGGGATCGGGATTCACTGCCGGGTTGTGGTTAGGGCCTTTGACCGCGCATCCCAAGTCGCGTTTGGTGACCGCGCATCCTGACTGGGTGCTGCGCGACCACCGGGGCCATCCGGTTTCTCCTGGTTTGATTTCCGGCGCCTTCATGCGCGCGCTCGATCCCACGCACCCCGGCGTGGAGGAACACCTACAGGCACTGATCCACTGGGCCGTGCAGGAAGAGGGATTCGAATATCTCAAATTGGATTTTATGTATGCTGGCGCGTTGGTCGGTCAGCGACATAATCCGCAGTTGACGCGGGCGCAGGCGTTGCGCAATGCCTTTCAAATTATCCGTGAAGCTGCCGGTGAGAGCACCTACCTGGTGGGGTGCGGCGCGCCGTTGGGGCCGGCCATCGGTCTGGTAGACGCGATGCGTATTGGCCCGGATACCGCGCCGGCGTGGCCGCCGATGTATGGGCGGGTAGGATGGTTACTACGAAATAACCCCTCGCTGCCGAGTTTGCGCAACAGCCTCAGCGACGTCGCTACGCGCGGCTGGATGCACAATCGCTGGTGGATTAACGATCCCGACACCTTGATGGTGCGTGCTACGGAGACTGAGCTAACCGATGATGAGGCGTTGGCTCAGGTGACGTTGCTAGGACTTTCGGGCGGCTTGTTGGTGTTGTCGGATGATTTAGACGGGCTACCGCCCGCGCGTCGTGCCTGGGTCGCTGCTTTGACGCCTTCCCTGGTTGAGGGGATGGATGTGCTGGACTTATTGGCGCAAAGGATGCCGGAGGCGGTGACCGCGCCGGTAGCGCGCCCGTGGGGGCACTGGCGGCTGCTGGGCTTGTTCAATTGGAGCGCGGCGCCGGTGGAGCGCGTTTTACCAGAGGATTTGCACCTCAATCGGCAGAAGGCTTATCATATTGTGGATTTTTGGGAGCGGCGCTATTTCCATCTTGACACGGAAGCAGCGTTGCCGGTATTGCACCTCCCGCCGCATGGCGCCGTTTTGCTGGGGGTGCGTCCCGTAGAATCGCCGCCCCAACTGGTGGCGACCACGTTTCACATCACCCAGGGGGCAGAGCTGACGGCCTGGAATGTGGAACCCAATGCCGTGATCCTGACTTTGTCTTTGGATCGGGTGGCGCGGGGGGAAGTCTGGCTGGCTTTGCCGACGCGCCCCACTTCGGCGACCCTCAACGGTGCGGCCTTGCCGATGGAGGCCATTCGCACGGTGGCTCCGGGTATCTGGGCGGTGGCGTGCCGGGTCAAGCATACTGCCGATCTACAGGTGATGTGGTGAGACCGAAAATGCGTCAAAGGAATCTGCCATGATTCTGAAAGCCGCCGACATCTCGGAGACAAATGGTCGCCGCCCCTACGAATGGGGCGAGAGCGCGCTGCCGATTCACCACTTCGTCACCCGCGTGACCATGCCGGACAATCCATTCAAGCCGCATCAGCACGCGCAGCCGGAATTGTGGTTCATCCTGGCGGGCGAGGCGTGGGTAGAATTGGACGGCGTCGAATCCGCCGTGACCGAGGGCGACCTGATCGTGATCGAGCCGCAGGTGCGCCACGGCCTGCGCACGGAATCCCAGGTCAAGTGGATTTGCCTGGGGTGAGTTGGATTTTGGATTTACGGATCCTAATTTGCAATTCGCAGTTCGCTGACTCGCTTTCTCGCTGACTCGCTGACTCGCTTTCTCGTGATTAAGGAGCCAATGATGTTATACCCACAGCAAAATAACTTTCGTAATGTTTATGACCTTTCCGGTCTTTGGGATTTCCAGCTCGACGCCAGGGAGGTGGGCGAATCTCAAAAGTGGTTTGGCGGCCTGCCGGCGCCGCGCGCCATTGCCGTGCCGGCGAGTTGGAACGAGCAATTCCAGGACACACGCGATTATCTGGGGATGGCCTGGTATCTGCGCGAGGTCTATGTCCCCCGTAGTTGGCAGGGTCAGAGCATTTACCTGCGAGTCGGCTCGGCTAACTACGCCGCCAGGGTATGGGTCAACGGCGTGTTTGTGGGGGAGCACCTGGGAGGACATTTGCCTTTTGCTTTCGATGTGACGCAACAGATGCAGTGGGATGCGCCCAACGTTATTGCAATTCAGGTGGATGGCAAGCTGATGCCAACGCGCGTGCCGCCAGGCAATGCGCGCGCCGGTATGGATAGCCCCATGTCCAACTACCCCAATACCAGCTTCGACTTTTTCCCCTACACCGGCTTACATCGCCCTGTGGTGCTTTACACGACGCCGCCGACGGCCATCACGGATGTGACCGTGACGACGACGTTGGAGGGGGGGATGGGGCGAGTGGCGCTTCATGTCGTGGCGGACGGATGGCAGGGCGGGGGCCGCGCCAGCCTTGCCGGCGCGGCGGGGCCGGTTGAGGCTAAGTTAACCTTTCAGGGCAGCGTGGCTGCCGTGGTGTTGACTGTGCCAGGCGCGCGTAGCTGGTCTCCTGACGACCCGTATCTTTACTGCCTGACGCTGACGTTAAACGATGACACGCAGATTATGGATCGCTATAGCTTGGATGTGGGCATCCGCACCGTCGCCGTGGTGGGCGAGCAGTTGGTGCTCAACGGACGACCGCTCTTTCTCACCGGCTTTGGCAAGCATGAGGACTTCCCGATCCACGGGCGCGGCCTGAATTTGCCGCTGCTGGTGAAGGATCACGCCTTGCTCAAGTGGGTGGGCGCGAATTCTTATCGCACCTCGCATTATCCCTATTCCGAGGAGGCGATGCAAATGGCCGACCGGGAAGGCTTCCTTATCATTGACGAAATCCCGGCGGTGGGTCTGCGCTTTGACGACGGCGCAGAGAACGTGGCGGCGCGATTGGCGCAGTGCCGTGAGCAACTGCGCGAGTTAGTGTCCCGCGATAAAAATCATCCCAGCGTGATCATGTGGAGCGTCGCCAATGAACCCATGCCGGGGGACATGCTCAAACGCTTTGCGGGAAACAGCGAAGGCAGCCTGGATGGGGCGGAAGCCGTCGGGTCGGCATTCTTTGAGGATTTGTTCACTCTGGCGCGTCGCCTTGACCCCACGCGCCTGGTGACAATCGTCGGCATGGTAGGCGCGCCGCTGGCGTGGTCCGCGTTGGCGGATGTGGTGTGCATTAATCGTTATGGGGGCTGGTACACGCATGGCGGGCAATTGGACGCCGGCGCCGCAGCACTGGCGCAGGAGTTGGATCAGTTGCATACTACTTTGCGCAAGCCTATCATCATCACGGAATTTGGGGCGGACACGCTATCGGGCGTTCACAGCGATCCGCCGGAAATGTGGACGGAGGAGTATCAGGTGGAGATGCTGCGCCGTTATCTGGATGCGGCGGCGGCGCGCGCGTTCGTTGTGGGATTGCACGTCTGGAACTTTGCCGATTTCAAGACGGGGCAAGGGGCGCGCCGACCGGCGGGCTTGAACCTGAAGGGAGTGTTCACCCGCGAACGGCAGCCGAAGATGGCTGCGCATTTCCTGCGGGAGCGGTGGACGCGGACGACTGCGCCGGCGCAGTCGCCGGCGGTGGCGCCGCTGGCCTCCCCGCCTGAGCCGCCGCCGGTGCTTGTGGCACTGTGGGCGTTGGCGCGTAAACTTGACGGGCAACATCCTGCGGTGACGGCTAAACTTAAATTTGATTTGCAGGACGAGGGTGTGTATCGGCTGTTGATTGAGGCCGGCCGGTGCCACGTGGAAACCGGCGAGGGCGACGCCACCGCCACCCTGCATATGACATCACAGGATGCGGCGGACTTGTTTGCCGGGCAGTTGAATCCTCTGGCGGCGGTGATGAGCGGTCAGCTTAAGTTGGAGGGCGATCTGCGGGCGCTGATCGTGTTGCAAGGTTTATGACGAGGTATCCTGAAAGCTCTGAGATTGTTTTTGACGGGCACTCCGGCTGCGTTGCTTTCTTTTCCCACCAAGTTCGCCTCACGCAGGAGGGTAAGCGGGCCGTTTTGTCTTATGCCGTCGGTATGAACTTTCAGCATGACATCCCGTGGCCCGAATTCCAGCAGCTATGGGATGCCCTTCAGCCCCTCGACCTCTCGGCGTTGGCCGACTCATATACTCGACCCCTCGGTATGGGTGACTTCAACGGGACGTTGACCATCACCTACCGTCTTGCGGGACAGGTGTTCAGCAAAACCATTGCCATCGTCGGCGTCGCCTTTGCGGAAGATGCGCAGATGCAACGGCTTTACCAGACCCTCACCGATTTCACAGAGGCGCATTGCCGGTTGGAAAATCAGAAAAAGACAGCGTAAAACTGCTCAACGGATTGAACGGAAAAGTCCGTTAGAATCCGTTCAATCCGTTGAGCCATGTTTAGGAGGAAAACGATGGGTACTGAACCGACAGACAAAACGCTTCAAGCGGCCTATGATTTGGCGAAAGAACGCTACGCCGCGCTCGGTGTGGACGTGGATGCGGCGCTGGCAAGGCTGGCGCGGATTGCCATCAGCCTGCACTGCTGGCAGGGCGACGACGTGGGCGGCTTTGAGGCGCCCGGCAGTGCGCTGGGCGGCGGGTTGGCGGCAACGGGCAACTATCCCGGCAAGGCGCGCACCGCCGACGAACTGCGCAGCGATCTGGACAAAGCGTACAGCCTCATCCCCGGCGCGCACCGCCTGAACTTGCACGCGATCTACGCAGAGACCGGCGGCAAGAAGGTGGATCGTGACGCATTGGAACCGGTACACTTCGCGGCCTGGGCCGACTGGGCGAAGGCCAACGGGCGCGGCCTCGACTTCAACCCGACGTGCTTCTCCCATCCATTGGCCGCCGACGGCTTCACGCTCTCCAGCTACGATGAGGACATCCGCGCGTTCTGGGTGGATCACTGCATCGCCTGCCGCAAAATCGGCGCGTACTTTGGGGAAACGCTTGGCACGCCGTGCGTCACCAATATCTGGATTCCCGACGGCCTCAAGGACACGCCCGCCGACCGCAAGACGCCGCGTCTGCTGCTCAAGGAGTCGCTGGACAAGATTTTTGCGGAGCCGCTTGATCCCCAGTTCCACCTGGACGCCGTCGAGGGCAAACTCTTCGGTCTCGGCTCGGAGAGCTACGTCGTCGGTTCCCACGAGTTCTACCTGAGCTACGCCGTCGCCAACAAAGTGCTGTTGACCCTGGATAGCGGCCACTTTCATCCCACGGAGACGATAGCGGACAAGCTTTCGGCGGTTTTCCCCTTTGTGGATGAAGTGTTGCTGCACGTCAGCCGGGGCGTGCGGTGGGACAGTGACCATGTAGTCAGTTTCAACGATGATTTGCAGGCCATCGCCCAAGAATTGGTGCGCGGCGACTATCTGGGGCGCGTCCACATCGGGCTGGACTACTTCGACGCCAGCATCAACCGGGTGGCGGCTTGGGTGATCGGCACGCGGAACGCGCTCAAGGCGCTGCTGGCCGCGCTGCTCGAACCGACTGCCATGCTGCGCAAATGGGAGGTCGCCGGGGATTACACAGGGCGGCTGGCGCTGCTGGAAGAACTCAAGGGGCTGCCGTGGGGCGCGGTGTGGGATTATTACTGCGCACAGCAAAGCGTGCCGGTGGGGATGCACTTTATGGAAGATGTGCGCGCGTATGAGGCGGTTACACTGGCGAAGCGTGTTTAGGGTGGCAGACCAAGGCCGTTTTTTGTCGGCCGGCCGCCCTCGCCAACAAAATTCTTAGAGGGAATTATGCAGACGTTAGTCATCATCCCCAGTCTCATGCATAAGTATTCATTTTCAGCGCCTTTGGCCTGGATGTTTAGCGACCATGTCGCTCAGGTGCGAGGGATTTACAGCATTGACCTGAACAAAGCGGTGGTCAAGGCCTATGATAGCTTCATTGTGGAGTTGGGCTGGTTCATCGAACTGGTGGAGTTTGATCTGATTGTCCGCTTCATCAGGAAGCATAATAAAAAAGCCACCATCCTTTTTGGCGGACTGTATGCTCAGTTGAAGTATCGTGAGATCTTTGCGAACTCGCCGGTGGATTATTTTATCAAGGGAGACAATGAAGTCCCGATAAAGCATTACCTTGATGGCGTGGATCCGCGCGCGATTCCCAACATGGTGGGCCGCGATTTTGAAAATGAACGGCGCTATGTTTTTCAGCAGGAAGATTACAAAAGCCTGGAATTCAACCTGGATTGGTTCCCCGATTATTTCAAATATCTGGCAGGCGCTGCCTTGCCCGATGATGAAATGGATCTGCGATTTGATGAAATGCCACTCTTCCCGCGTTATTTGGAAAAGCCGGGTGAAAACCTCGCGCCTGAGCGCCGTTGGCGCGTCCCCCCGAGGGGGGGATATCACTACCTGCCCATGTTGCTCACCGCGCGCGGCGAATGTCCCATAGCGCACGCCGGGTGTGAGTATTGCCTGGGGTCCAGGAAAGAGTTGTTATGCTCAATTTATGGACGCCGGACATTGATCATGGACAATGAAACCCTCATCTATCATTTGCACAAAATAGAAAAGAAGTTCTCGCGAGCCTCGATTGTCATCGGGAATAAGTTCGACTACGATTTTCGCGGTCACTTTTTTGATCTGGAAGTGACTATCGAGGCCGATTATTTCAACCGACCGGAAGATATTGCCAAAATTCTCCCGGCTTTTCGCCAGGCCAAGGTTCACACGACGCTCTATGAAGACACGCTGACCTGCAAAAAAGTGCGGGATGCGGCGGAGATCGCCGCGTTCCAGGCGCTTGAGGACGAGAACCACCAGGTATATTTCCTGGCTTTTGGCAATGATGCGGAGGCTTCCGCGATCCCGAAGCAGCGCCAACTACATGCGGAAGTCATTTTACCCCATTGGACCAACTACGACTTTTACGACGACCGCGCCAATGCGCTGAGGAAAAGCCGTGAGTGGTATTTCCTGACCGGGCAGACCAACTTGTATCCCTTGCCCCGAAGAATCAGCACCCGTTTGATCCGGTCTATAGCCTTTCGCGTCGCTTACCTCCTGAACAAAGCTAAATTGATTGACCTGAGCAAGAAAGTGCTGTAGTGGGGTGGGTACTTTCTATGGAAGATGGCCCGAGCCGCGTTTTGTTGTTCACGGTCTCACGTAATAAAACCCCGTCACCCCGTCTTTTTTCCCCACGATAACCATGTGTAACCCGCCGCTCGCATCGGTGAAGTAAGCCACGGGCGAGCCGGTGTAGCCGCGCGCGGAGAGGTAACTGGCAACCGTCTGCTCCGGGCCGAGCGCGCCGTTGGTCTCGGTGCGCATCGTCAGTACGTCGTTGTCGTAGTAAACGTAGCGGATCAACGGCGCGGCCGTCGCCGCGCCCACGTAGGACGGCGTTGCCCGCTCGGTCGTGTTTTCCGCCACGTTCAAGGGGTCGGCCCACACGCCGTCTTTCCACACATACCGGTAGACGCGGGAGTGTCCCGGCCACATAAAGTGGCCGGCGGCGAGCACGAAGCTATCGTCCCCGCCGGAGTACGCCAGCCGGATGGAGTCGTCCTGTTCCGGCTGCGGGTAGGCGGCGTGCGTGGCCTGGCGCAGGGGGAAGCTGCCCGGCTCGGTTCCATAAGCCGTGCGCGCGACGGGGAGCGCCTCTTTCTCTCCCATGCCCATTGCGCGGGGCGCCTGTTCCCACCGCTGAAACCACGCCAGCATCGCCTGCCCGTCCGGCGCGGCGGCGAGCGTGGCCGCCCAGGTGTCCTCGTCGTTGATTTTGCGCCGCGCCGCGCTCCACGTCCCATCCTCCCAGGTCGCGTGCCAGGTGCGATGGCGCACGGTGTACGTGGCGTAGGCGATCTGGACGAAATAGACTTCGTCCCACGTCAGATAGGCGACGCCCGTCTCCTCGGCCACAGCGAGGCTCGGCCAGGCGACGCCGCCGGAGGGCAGCGAGAAGCCCGGCAGGTAGTAGGTTCGGCGCGGCGCGACGACGGTGGGCGCGGAGACGACGCCGTTAGCAACGGTGTGGTGGGTGACGCCGTCGTCGTTGGCGTAGGCGAGGTGGATGCGCCCGTGGACGGCATCCACGGCAATGCGCGGCTCGCGCCCACCCTCATAGCTGAGAATCTGATACGGCGTCCAGGTCACGCCGTCGTCGGATTGGCTGTAGAAGACATAGGTGTTGAAGTCATCGTTGAGCTTGCCCGTCCACAGCGCGTGGACGCGCCCGCCGGTCTCCACCGCCAGCGCCGTTTCGCCGACGGCCTCCGGGTAGCCGCCCACGTTGGCGGGGGTCAGGGGCTTGGTCGGCGGCGCGATCCCGCCCGGCCCGGCGCACAGGTGGGTCAACTCTTGCGGGCAGAAGCGCAGGCTCGCGTCGTCCACGTAGGCGCCTTCAGGCCGCGAGTCCCCGATGTCCGCCTGGAAGATGACAGCCACGCAGACCTGTTTCCCCAGCACGCTGCCGAGCGTCGGCACATTATTCAGGTCGAGCGTCAGGTCTTCCCACCCGGTCGTCGCGCCGGTGCGGCAGACGCCGTGATACTCACTCTTCGCGCCAGTGTCGCAATCCCCCGATTCCAGCACGGCGACTTTGAGACACAATTCGTCGTCCGGCGCGAGGTTGGTCCACACTTTGGCGCTGTAGACGCCTTTGGCGACGTACTTGAGGTTGATGGGCATTGTCTGATTCAACATCGTCCCCAGCGAGTAGGCGTCGGGGTACGCCGCGCCGCAGGACAGCAGGTCGCCATCGTCGCCGCCGCCGTAGGCCCACGCGCTCTTTTCCCCGGCGTAGACGCGGCACTCGCTGAGGTCCCAGAGATACCAGCCGAAGCCGCTCGGCGGCGGATCGCCGTCCTTCCACGTCCACGCGGAACGATGCCAGCCGAGGCTCTCGCCCTCAAACGTGTCGGTGAACTTGGTGATCCACGCATCACGCGGGGGGGTGACGCCGGTGCGCAGCACCACCGGCAGATAGAGTGATCGCGGCCAGCCGACGGCGGCTTCGAAGGTGTCCTGCACGGTGTAGACGCCGTCGCTGGCGCGGATAGTGACGAAAGTGCGCTCTTGCCAGTATTCCTCAGGGGCGAGATACACCGCGCCCGATGACTGCAAAGCCACAGCCATTTTGGGGTGGGTGTTGAGCATCACCGTGTAGCTCAGTTGCGCGCTCGTGCGGGTGATGTGCTTCGCATAGTCATAGACGCTGAAGGCTGTGAGGCCGGGGGTTCCGGGGATGATCAGCACGTCCGGCAGGCCGCCGAAGCGCAGTGGGGCGGGGAAGCGGTCCACGGGGTAGGCGAAGGTGTGGTAGGCGTCGCGCCGTGACGCGGTCGGCGTGAGCGGGGCAGTCCGGTTGATGTGCGTCAGCGTCAGGTCGGTGAGGGTGTACGGGCCGTCCGCGCCGCGCCCGCCGATGGCCGCGCCGTCGAAGGCCAGGTCGAGGAAGTGCGCGCCGGTCGTCAGGGTGCGGGTGACGTAGGCCCAGGCAATTGCGGCGCCGTTCGCGTCCACCAGGGAGCCGCTCAACGTAGCGTCGCCGGTCGCCGTGACCTGCACGCCCACGCGGAGGATGAGCTGCTCGTACAGGGCGTCGCCATCCGTATCGCGGCCCCAATCCGCGTAGCTGCCGGTGAGGGCGGCGGCCGCGCCGGGCGCGTCGCCGGTGGTGAAGCTCCAGACGGTGGGATCGCCGGTGGCGTTCCCCAGCGTGTCGCTGATCCCGGCGGTGAGCGTGACGACGTAGCGGGTGTACGGCGCGAGGAGCGCGCCGGGGGTGAAGGTGGCCATCTGAACGGCGGCGTCGTATCCCACGCTTCCGGTGACAACCGCGCCGCGCATTTCCGCCATGTGGAACGTCGCCGTCGTCAGCGCGCCGGCGTCCAGGGGACGATCCCACGCCACGGCGACGACCGTGTTGCGGGGGACATCGAGCGCGCCGTGCGGCGGGGAGAGCAAGTCGGGACGCGGTGGGGAAACGTCCGGCTCCGTGGTGAAGCTCCAGGTCGCGTCGGTGTCTAGCGGCGTCCCGTCGAGCGTCTGAATCGCGGCGCTGACGTGCGCGGTGTACGTCGTGCTGTAGGCCAGCCGGGTCTGCGGGATGAAGGTAGCTTCGCGGCTGTCGGCGTCGTAGCGGATGAGGCCGCGCACCGTCCCGTTAGGCCCGCCGGAGAGGGTGAAGGTGGTGCTGTGGATGGTCGTCGAGTCCATCGCCGCGCGGAACCCGGCGTACAGCGGTTGGTCCACGTTGACGTTCGTTGCGTCTGGCGCGGGGGAGACGTAATCCACGCCCACGGGGTTGTCGATGGTGAACGGCCCGGCGGTGGCGCTGGCGGTGTTGAGGCCGTCGGTGGCGAGCACGCGCACGAGCGCTTGTGTGGTGTTGAGCATACTGGTTGTTTCCAGGGTGAAGACCGTGCCGGGGAGGTGAATGGCTTGCGCTTCCCAGGTCGCGCCGTTGTCGGTGGAGACCTGGACGAGGTAATGGCG
>JAKQHY010000161.1 GCA_029555965.1 Chloroflexota bacterium
GACATTTTCGAAAACGAAACGTGCTACTGCTACGAATGCGGCGCACGTTTCACGGCCCTCTTCGGGGATAGCATCATTTAAGAAACCCTCCGCGCAGGGGAAATCGTTTAGGAGGCCGGGCGCGGCCGGCCTCGAAAGGAGCAGACTGAAATGGACGGCAAGCCCAGATTGTGGAATGCGGGAACAACGAGGGTATTGGCACTTTATAGCATGACTTCCGAGGCGGCAGAGATTCTCAATGAGGGCATGGATACCCCTTATCCTTACGATGACAAAAACCCCGACGGCCCCTCCTGGTATATTCCGGTAGACGATCTTTCCTCTGAGAGCATTTATAAAATCTGCACTCAGCAACTCGGCTACATCACAGGCGCCCGCGTACTCGCGGGGTACACCGGCTCCGAGGATCAGAAAACCTACTTGCATGAGCATTTTCCCTTCAACTGGTGCGGATACCCCTCGCGTTGCATTGTATACATTCGCGATGCCGAGTAGCGATTCACCCCTCCGCGCAGGGGAAAACCACTCAAGAGGCCGGGCGCGGCCGGCCTCGAAAGGAGAAGGATTGAGATGTTGCTCAGAGCGCTTGTAAATCGTAATGGGAAGTTTGCTCGTGAGTTCATGCAGAACTTCCCCCTCTTGGAGGACCAGGAAGTTTTGGGCGTGGACGACTCGGACGATGCCCTCTGGGAGGAGGGCTTCGTTTGGGTTGAGGTTGAACTTGGGAATCATCGGCTCACGAAAGCGCAACGTGAATTCGTCATTGCGCGCGCAGAGGAGTACCACATGACATCTAAATATTAGCCTTTGGCGGCACAAAAAGCCCCGGCTCTGAAGAGAGCCGGGGCTTTTTCGTGTGCCTGAAGTGCCGAAAAATGTATGCTATAATTTAAGTATGAGCATCCTGCATCGCTCCCAGTCGTCGCACACGCCGGCCGCGCCTGCGTCCCGGCAGGTGGACTTGTTCGTGTGTGGCGACACGCACTGCAACAGCAAGGTCGGGCTATTGGCGCCCGACTTGCTGGATGATGAGGGTGCGCCCATCAGCCAAAGCCGCTCGCAAGCCTGGCTGTGGGCGCGCTGGCTGGATTACGTCGCGCTGGCTAAAGCGGCAAAAACCGCCGGCCGGCGCGTTTTCGTGTTGGCCCTCGGCGACCTGGTGGACTGCAACATCCACGACGGCTTCCAACTCCACGAGCCGCTCAACCAGGCGGTGATGCTCCGCATCGCCGAGGCCAGTATGCGTCCTCTGTTCTCGCTGGCCGACCGTGTGTTTATCCTGCGCGGCACTCCGGCGCACACGGGCGGCGCGGGCTACCTGGAGGAATTGCTGGCGCAGGCTTGCGGGCCGCAGGTGGTGCACGATTCCGAACATGGCACGGCCTCGTGGTGGCTGCTGGAGGCCGAAATCTGCGGTGTACGCCTCGTGGCACAGCACCATCCTGGCACGAACTCGATGCGCCCGTGGACGCAAGGCGGCGCAGCAAACCGCCTCGCGGCGATGGTGGTTACCGCCTATTACGGGCAAGCCTGGGCGCCAAAGCTCGCGCTCTTTGGGCACATTCACCATAGCGAAGACTCGCTCGACAACCACGCGGTGAGGGCGATCACCAACCGCGCCTGGAAATTGGCGGACGGCTACGATCACCGGGGCGGTCGCGGCTACATGGTGCGGGAAGTCGGCGGGCTCATCGTCCACCTGGACGCGGGCGCGTACAGCGTGGAGAAGGTCACGTACACGCTACCCAAGCCACAACCGTGGCGGGAATAACATATAAGCAAGGAGGCTTTTGAAATGACTGAGTTACTATTTCACGAATACGCTAACATTTTCCCATTGATGACGCCGGAAGAATACGCGGCACTGGTTGCTGATATGCGCGCCAATGGTTACGATCCAACAGCGCCGATTGTGCTGTATGAGGGGCAGATCCTTGACGGGCGCAACCGCTGGAAGGCGGCGCAAGATGCAGGCGTAGAGCCAACGCGGATTGAATACGATGGCGACGATCCGCTAGGTTTTGTAGTGCGGCGCAATCTTAACCGGCGGCACTTGAATGAAACGCAACGAGGCACAGTAGCCGCAAAACTGGCCAATATAAAGCGTGGCGGTATTAGGGATGGAAATCCACGGCACGTCCATCAAAGTGCAAATTTGCACTTTGATGGACGTATTTCACGGGCGCAAGCCGCAGATATGCTGAATGTTTCTCCGCGTACCGTGGCGACAATAAAAGCAGTCGAGCGCGCCGCTCCTGATTTGTTTGAACCGATGGCGCAAGGCAGTATGACTGCCAACGAGGCAATGAAAGAAGTAAGGCGACGGGCGCGCGATGCAACACCAGAGCCAGTTGTGGAAATTGCCAGGCGTCAACCGTTTTTGATTGTAGCGCCCGCTGAAAATACCGGACTGGATAATGAGAGCGTTGACTTGATTATTACCTCACCACCTTACAATCTTGGCGAGGCGCACTGGCCTATGGGCGGCAATGGACGCACGCCGCGCGACGAAGGTATTGGCTACTATGACGGGATGCCGGAGGATGAATACCAGCGCTGGCAAGTCGCTTGTTTGCGTGAGTTTTACCGCGTAGCGAAACCTGGCGCGAGTCTGTTTTACAATCACAAGGTGCGCAACCGCGATGGCGGTATCTTGCACCCGATGGACTGGTTGCGCAATGCCGGCAATCCGTGGACGATTCGTCAGGAGATTATTTGGGATCGTGGCAGCACCCACAATCATAGCGCGACGCTGTTTTGGCCCGAGGACGAGCGCATCTATTGGATGACAAAAGGCAATCCAGAATTACCCAATAGACCCATCGGCGCTTCTACGGTATGGAGTTTTCACGGCCCGGTAGCCAATACCTGGCATCCAGCGCCATTTTGTGAGGAATTGCCGCGGCGCTGCATGGATGCGGTCGGGCGCGCTGGCATCACGGTACTTGACCCATTTGCTGGTAGCTGTACGACATTAAAAGTTGCGCTTGAATTGGGCTATGATGCTATTGGCATTGACATTTCTATTGAATATCTGAACCGGGCAGCAAGGGAAAACGGATGGACGATATTACAAAAAACTTAAAAGGCTCAAAGGCAAGGGACGATTT
>JAKQHY010000166.1 GCA_029555965.1 Chloroflexota bacterium
CTGTTGACCTGGGCCGCGACGTGGCCGCCCGCCCCCTGTGCATCAGCGGCAACCCAGACATTCACCGCAATGGCCCCTACGGCCACTTCCTGCTGAAAAGCGGCAACTGCTACCACTACAAGAGCATCAACCGCTGGCACGCCCTGGCGCTGATCCGCAGCTACGGCTACAAGCTGGAAATTGTTCGCAACAGCCAGGACGGGACTGGACTGGCCGCAGCGGTGGCGATTGGGCGCAGCTGGAAGCGCCGTGCTGCTGGCTGTACGGCACGCCGGGGGTGCGGGATGTGATTGCCAAGATGACAAGGGGGCCGGAATGATAGATCTGATGGATTGGTGGGATTGGGCGGTCGGCGTGATGCTGGCCTGGTTGCTGGCCTGGAGGTGGTCATGGTCGTGACGCACAAGCGCGGGGACACGTTTTCCTGGGGCGGCACCTACGGTCTGACGGACGATGCCGGGCAGCCATTACCCGACCCAGTGATTGCCATGGCCTCTCAAATCCGCACGCCCACTGGCAGGCTGATCGCAGATCTGCAGATTGACTACGCCGATGGCGCTGTGATTCTGCGCGCAGCTGATACGCAGGAGTGGCCGGAGGGCGTCGCGCACATGGATGTGCAGGTCACTGTGCAGGGTGGCGACGTGATCAGCTCGCCCACGACGCTGATCAACATCATCAAGGACGTGACACGACCATGAAGCTAGACCTCAACATCGGCCCGTTGGGACCGGACGGCACGATCAAGCTGCAGGCGTTTGTCGCGCTCGCGCGGCAGGGCGAGCAGGGCATTCAGGGGCCGCAGGGCGACACCGGGCCGCAGGGGCCGCAGGGCGAGCAGGGGCCAGGAATTGCGCCCGATGACCCCCGTCTGTCCGATGCCCGCGAGTGGACGGCCGCCACCGTCACCCAGGCCGAGGCCGAAGCCGGCGCGGCGACGACGCGTCGTGCGTGGACTGCCGAGCGCGTGCGGCAAGCTATTTTGGGTTGGTGGGGCGGGTTTGCTGCCAAGGCCACGCCCGTCGATGCCGACTCGCTGGTGATCGCGGATTCGGCCGCCTCAAACGCGCCGAAGAAGCTCACCTGGGCAAACGCGGTTGCAAAGCTGAAGGGGACGTTTGTTGAGGGGCCTGCATCATCAGTAGATGGTGATGTGATGTTGTTTGGCGGCGCGAGTGGGAAACTCGCAAAGAGCGGCGGTGCCCTTGGCCCTTACGCTACTCTCGCCCGGCAGGGTTTGCCGTACTTTAACTTGCTCGCGAGCAATGGACGGTTGATGGGCACCGGAGCAGATATCTGGTCTCCAAATAACACAACTGCAGCTTTCTCAATTGCGTCTGATTATTTTCCCACGAATCACAACGGGGCTTCAACAGCCTCAGCTGGGAAAGCCACTTCAAACAGCTCGACACTCGGCGGGGAGGGCGCGCCATTGCCCCAAACTTTAATCGACTGGTTCGGCATGGGACTGCATGGAAACATAAGGTATTTCCCTGAATTCTATGTCGCGGAGATCACGCAAGGCGCGGCTCCAACTATTGGTAAGCGCACTGTTGGCGGGAATGACTACTACACGATCGGATACCCAAACGCTTCTTCATCTTATATTGCGACTGGCACAGCGACTGTTATGTTATGGGTGCGGGCAATTGACCAGCCGGCTATCGTTTTTTCCGGGGCTGCATGGGAATTGCGCAAAAATCTTGTGTCCGTTGATAACAATACTCTTATAAATGTCGCTGATGGCTGGGTACATCTCTCAATTCAAGCCGCTATTTCTCCATCTAGTGTCACAACATATTATTTTAACGAAATTTTATCCCTCGGCATTCAGGCTGGTGCAAAAGTCCAATACATGCTTGGATTTGTCACTCCAGGGTTAATGCCGCCGTTTAAACACATAATGCCGATACTTGGTTACCGGCAAACCTAGTATTTAAATATGACTGATTATCTCGAAACCACGGAAACCGGCCGCAAATGGCGCCGCGCTTTTCACGTCGATATTCGCAACCCGCTGGAAGGTGAAAAGGGTGTGACGTTCCACGCCGAGGATTGCGTGACGCTTGAATCGGGTCAGACGCTGCACGACCGGCAGGGGATCACGTATTCACAAGCCTTCACGCCTGAAAACGCCATGACCGAGTTTCCGCTCGGCCTGCACCCGGTCACAGGCGAAGACATGGGCACTGCGACATACCTACAGGCGTATGTCCTGCTGAGTGCGCTGTTTATGCACATCGCGAGCACGCAGGACGCTGCGCGT
>JAKQHY010000172.1 GCA_029555965.1 Chloroflexota bacterium
CGCGCCCAGCAGCAATCCGCCGACCAACACCGAGACGATCAAGGTGCGCGTCCGCGGGAAGCGCTCGTAGACGCTCGCCAGCGGATCCGTCAGACGGATGACGCCGACTACCTGAAACGTGGGGGTGAGCACCGGCATCAGCACGTCCGCCGCGCCCGTCCCCGGACGCTCGCCGTAGTCCACCCGTAGTGAAAGCCGGGTGAGCAGCACCTCACGGAAGCCCGGCACGTCCACCACCTGCCCGATCTTCGCATCGTCGGCCGCATCGCTGGACGCCATCAGCACCTCGTTGGTGTCGAAAAACATCACTTTGGCCGAAAGGTACGGCGCGATGCGCGCCATAAACGCCTGCGCCAGCTCCGCGTCGTACCAGATTTCGGGATAATCGCGCGCCACATTGGCGACCAGCCGCGCCTGATTCTCCAACTCCGTTGAAAGCCCGGCCAGCCACACCTGCGTTTCCAGCAAATACGTCAGCGCTACCCCTACCAACGGCAGCACAATCAACAACGGCAGCAAATGACTCAACACCAACTGCGTCCGCAAAGACCGCATACGCTATCCCCCTAACTCCTAACTCCTAACTCGCAACTAATTTATACCCTACCCCACGCACCGTCACAATGCGCTGCGGATGCTGGGGATCGTCTTCCAGCTTCTCGCGCAGCCAGCGGATGTGAACGTAGACCACTTGCGGCTCCCCGACGTACTCCGCGCCCCAGACGCGCCCTAGCAAATCGTCCACCGAGAGCACCCGCCCGGCGTCCTGCGCCAGCGCCAGCAGCAGATCGAACTCGCGCGGCGCCATCTCGACCGGCGTATCGCGCAGCGTCACCGTGTGCGCGCTGGGATCGATCACGATGTCGCCTACAGTCAACGGCTGCAAGGTTGGCGCCGGCGCCACGTCGGGACGCCCGCTGCGCCGCAATACCGCCTTGACGCGCGCCAGCAGCACGTCAAAGTCGAAGGGCTTGGTGATGTAATCGTCCGCGCCCAATTCCAGGCCGAGCACCTCATCCAGCTCCCGGCGGCGCGCGGTGATGAAGATGACCGGCACGTCCAGTTCGCGGCGCAAATTGCGCAGCGCGTCCAGGCCGTCCATCCCCGGCAGGCCGATGTCCAGCAGCACCAAATCCGGCGGATCGCGGCGAGCCAGCGCCAGCGCGTCCTCCGCCGTTCCCGCCGCCTCCGCGTGATACCCGGCCTGTTCGAGGTTAAACGCCAGACTGCGGCGTAGGAGTGCATCGTCATCTACGACAAGGATATGTTTTGCCATTGGGATTGTCCTGTTTGTGGAGAATAAGATATTTAAAAAATAATTGGAAAACACTCGATATTTATAAACTGCCCATCTACGATTAGATCCATCAAGAACACGCAACACATAATCACATACATCAATGTAAAAACTCCCAAAGCAAGGCCCATCCATTGTGTCAAAGGGGAGTCGTTATCGAACACTTGTCTTTTTCGTGAACGGATACAAGCCAACAGCAAAGGTATATAAATAAATACGAGGACACCCAAGTAAACTCCACGATGCTGTCTATCCCGCACAAAAATTGCATACTCTAACTTCCGTTCTTCGCTCCCAGAGTTACAGTCGTCCAGGGAATTCAACCCCAACTCAGACAGACGCCACCAATTGGGATCTACATATCCTGCCACGCGATATACCCACACCTCGGCCGCTTTCGCAATCCAGAATTGAATCGGGAATAAAAAGACCAAATGTAAGACAACCCCAATCACTGCAAATAACCGTATTATGGTCTTGCTCGGTAGTGAGGCACCTATTTTTACAAGGGCATACTGTCCAAAAACCGTAACTATTATGATCTCACACAGGCACGCAGCCCATACAATATACCAATGCTCAAGATTCGATAACATGGCAGAATGTAATTTCATAAGGCAAATGAAAAGAAAGACAAAGAATAGCCATTTCCCCAATACCTTCAACCAGTCTGGCGCATATTGGAGCCATTGCTTAAATCTGTCCATCACCGCTGTCATTTTCTATTCGCCCTCGACCACTATCTCTACAGAATCACTTCCATCCCGCAGGGAAAGGCGCGCTTGTGAGGTATATAAACCAACGTGAAGCTGACACCCCTCACAACGCCCGCCCGGCACAGCCAAGAAAAACCGATCTCGCAAGCGCGTACCGGGAGGCCACAGGTGCGTCGGGTAAGCATCCGCGCCGGCGATGTGATCGTGCTGCGCCACCAACGTCCCGTCGGCGTCAAGCAGGTGGACGAACACGGCGTAATCCTCCGCCAACGCGCCCGACGTTTCCCACCACACGTCCACTTCCCAGGCTTCGCCGTTGCGGATGAGATTGTAGCCCGCCAACCGGATTGGGGCGACGAAAGCCGCATCCAGTGGCAACGGCGGCGACACCAGCCGATCCAGCGGGCGGCACGAGGTCACGTCGAATAGCAGCAGGCTCACGTTGGTGAAGCGCCCGCCCACGCCCAGCCGGTCGCACTGATCCACCAACACGCTTTGAATCAAATCCGTCGGATCGGCCAGATTGGCCTGCCACAACACCAACCACAGCCGCGTCGTCCCCTGCGATTCGCGTTCCAGGATGGACAGCGCGCGCAAGTCCAGCGCCGCGCCCGTGTCGAGCAGCCGCGTGTCGAAGGGCAGGCCGAACACCCGCGCCGGCCTGTCGTAATAATAGCTCAACGTGTGCGCCGCGTACCCGCCGACCACCACCACCGCGTCGCCGGGCGCGTCGTGCTCCGCAATATACCGCGCCACCCCGCGAAAATCCGGGCGCGGATGCCACTCATCCACCACCCCCACCGCCCAGGTTCCCGCCGCCTGCCGGGATAGGGCGGGGAACATTAAGGCGAGCCAGGATACGAGGAGTAAGGAGTAAGGAGTAAGGAGTAAGGAGTAAGGAGTGAAACGTGAAACGTGAGGCGTGCTTTCCCCGTCACCTTGTCTCCTCGTCTCCTTATCTCCCCCTCTCCCCCTCTCCCACTCTCCCACTCTCCCCCTCTCCCACCCCGTCCCCACGCCCACGGCGAGCGCGAGGCCGAAGGAGGGGAGAAGATAGCGCTCGCTCCACTTGGCTTTGACGAAGGTGCTTGCCAGGAGCAGGAGCACGGGCAGACACAGCGTTATCAACAACCACACAATCCCTACAAAACGTCGCGCGCGGATCAAACCGACGAAAGCCAGCACCAGAGACAACCCGGTCACGCCGACAAACACCGCCGTCCACGGCGCGGGCAAATACTGCCCCACCCCAAACAACACCGGCAGCCACTTCACCGTCGAAGTCGGAATCGCCGACACAGCCGTCGCGTCCACCCCCGCGCGCCAAATCGCCCAGGCCGCAATCGGCAGCGCCGCCAGTCCCAACCACAGATTGGCCCGCCAAAACGGGGAACGTGAAACGTGAAACGTGAAACGTGAGGCGTAGTCCGTAGTCCGTAGTCCGTAGTCCGTAGTCGCCTCTGCTCCCCTGCCCCCCTGCTCCCCCTCTCCTTGTCTCCCCCTCTCCCCCTCTCCTTGTCTCCCCCTCACCATTCCCCACGCCAGCACCGCCGCCCAAAGCAATCCCGCATAGAGGTGCGCCAGCAGCATCGCTGCGCCGAGGATAACGTAGGCCGCCGCGCCCCGACCACGCCCCCGCAGCCGCCAGGCCGTCCACGCGAAGGCCGCCGCCAGAGGAACGACCAGGGCGTACATCCGCACTTCCTGGGAGTAATAGACGTAGATGGGCAGCGTCGCGTAGGCCAACGCCGCGCCCCACCCGCCGCCGCGCCGCCCGCTCACCGTGCCGCCGAGCCGCATCACCAGCGGGGCCGCGCTCACGCCGAGCAGGACGGAAAGATAACGCACGGCAAATTCGCCGCTGCCCGCCACGCGAATCCACAACGCCAGCAGCAGCCCGTGCAGCGGAATCGCATTATCCTCGCGCCACAGTCCCGCGACGCCTGCCAGCACGCCCTGCCGCGCGTGGTAGATCATAAACGTCTCGTCGTACC
>JAKQHY010000204.1 GCA_029555965.1 Chloroflexota bacterium
TAAGACTCCTTCACGGTTAGCGTCCAGCAATTGATCCAGTTCTTCCTGTTGCCCGGCCGGCAATTGTAGCGCGCAGAGCGCCAATACCTGACTGTCAGGCAAGGATTCTACCGGCGGTTCAACGGCCAAACGGTCAATCCAGGCAACGATGACATCTTCCCAACGCCGTTGTGTGCGCGTTGCGGTTTCCCTGGCACGAAAGGCCAGAGATTCCGGCAATTGCAAGGTAATCGTTTCACTCATAGGCTACCTCCGCTAACCGCTGCATCTCACAATCTCCGTCCTCATTGTACATCGGATTTGTGGATTTCTGCCTCACTTCGCCAGCGCCACGTTATTCGTTGCTGCCCACATCGCCAAGTCCTGTCGCTGGATGGCCGCCGCCATCAAGTCCGGGAATTGATCGGGCGAGCAGGCGAAGGAGGGGACGCCCATCTCGGCGAAGGCAGCGGCGACGGAGTGGCTGTACGAGGGCGCGCCGTCGTCGCTGAGGGCGAGCAGGGCGATGAGCTGCACCCCGCTATCCACCAGGGCGTGGGCGCGGCGTAACATCTCGTGCTGGTTGCCGCCCTCATAGAGGTCGCTGATCAACACGAGGATGGTGTCTTGGGGGCGATCAATCACGGTCTGGCAATAGCCGAGCGCGCGGTTGATGTCCGTCCCGCCACCCAACTGCGTGCCGAAGAGCAATTCTACCGGGTCGTCAATTTCCTCGGTCAAGTCCACCACGCTGGTATCGAAGACCACAACGCGCGTGCTGACCGCCTTGATCGAGGCCAGCACCGCCCCGAAAATCCCCGCGTAGACCACCGACGTCGCCATCGAGCCGCTCTGGTCAATGCACAGGACGATGTGCCGCAGGGCCGCGCCGCGCCGCCGCGCGTAGCCGATGCGCTTGTCGGGGATGATGGTCTGGTATTCGGGCTGGTAGTTCTTGAGGTTGGCGCGGATCGTGCGATTCCAGTCAATCTCGTTGTGACGCGGGCGCGTGGTGCGGGAGGCCCGGTCGAGGCTGCCGCGCACGGCCTGCCGCAGCGGTTCGGTCAACCGCTTTTGCAGTTCCTCGACGATTTTGCGCACGACGACTCGCGCCGTGTCTTTGGTTTTGTTGGGGATGGCGCCCTTGAGGCTCAAGAGCGTCGCCGCCAGGTGGACGTCCGGCGTGACGTGTTCGAGGAACTCCGGTTCGGTGAGCAGTTGCTTGAGGTCGAGCCGCTCCAGCGCATCCTTCTGCATCACCTGTACCACCGTCTGCGGGAAGTAGCTGCGGATGTCGCCGAGCCAGCGCGCCACATTCGGCGACGAGCTGCCCAGCCCGCCGCTGCGATCCGAGTTGTACAGCGCGGTCAGCGCGTTGTCCATCCCGATGTCGCCGCCGCCAATCCCCCCAATCCCTCCACCGCCGCCGAGGGTGTATCCTGTTCCATCGGCTTCCCCGCCGCCTAGAATGAGCCGCCAACGTCGTGTTCTTTCAGTGTTTTCCATAAAGCCTCTTTTTAACGCAAAGACGCAAGGACGCAAAGACGCAAGGTCTTATTTCTCTTTGCGACTTTGCGTCTCCGCGTCTTTGCGTTGAGAATTTAGCCCCAATAGTTGAGCAATCAAAGGTAGCACCGCATCCGCGCGGGTTGCGTCTACCGCCAATTCGCCATCTTTCGCCGCGCGCCGCCCGCCGACCACACGCTCGCCCATCTGGCGGCGCTCTGGCGCGGAGAAGGCGGAGAAGGTGCGACGGAGCAGGGGCAGCGCAGCGACGAAGTCTTCCGCGCTCAGGCTCGTGATCCAGGTGTCAAGCGTGGCCCACAGCGTCTCGTCGTGGAGGAGGAGCAGGCCGCTGCCGCGCAGGAAGCCTTCGAGCCAGTGCGCCGCCTGCAAGGGCGGCGTGCCCGGCGAGAGGGCCAATCCTAGGCGGCGGGTCACATCCGCGTGAGGCAGCGCGCCCGCGTCGAGCAGCAGGCGGCAGATGCGCCCGGCCACCAGACCGTGCAGCCCGCTCTGATCGGCCAGCTTGAGCAGCGTCTCCTGCCAAAGCATAGTCCAGGTGTCGTGTTGGAGAATCCCCAGGCTGTCTTGTAGCCCTTCGAGGTGCTTGAGCATCTTCCCCGCCGCGTCGTCGTCCAGCGAACTGCACGCCAGTGGCAGGCCGATGCATACACGTGCGATCATCCCGTCGAGGATCGTCTCGAAGGCGGCAGCGTCCACCGCGCCCGCGCCGGAGGTCTGGCGGACGGTGCCGTAACGCAGGGCGCGCGCCAGCGGCGGAACGGCGCTCATCAATTCGGCTACGTCGCCGCTGAGGGCGGCCTGGGCTTGCAATTGTGTCGTCAGCGCGACGACGGCGTCCGGCAAATCGGCCAGCAATGCGCGATCCAGCAAATCGGTGAGATCGCCGAGGGCGGCGGCCTGCCCGGCCATGTGCGCGACGTAGGCAGTAGTGGCCTGTTCCAGCGTGTTGCCCCAGCGCGCCATGCTCACCAGCCGCACGGTGAAGGCCGGGTCCCATTGCAACGTCCACAGCTCGTGGAAGGTGCCGCGCCCGCCCCCGCCGTGCTGCGCCTTGCCCCAGGGGATGTCGAGCAGATTCAGGCGATGGAGCAGCGCGCTGCGCGCCAGATCGGTGGCGTTGCGCAGGTCGAAGTCATAAGGCTTGCGTTCTGTCTCCGGTTTGAGACGTAATGTGCGCTGCGTGGCCTCGAGGTCGGCTTGCAAGGGGACGATAGGCGCGTCCGGCGGGACTTGGCCTAATTTCTCTGCGACAATGAGCCGCCGCCGCACCAGTTTGAGCGGGAGCGGGTCGCCGAAACAGAGCACGGTCTGCGCGGCCTCGTTGAGTTCCTCAAGGCCGGGCCGCGCGCGCCCCCGGATGGCTGCCAGCGTCTCGGCGAGGCGCACCGCGTCAATGACTTGCGCCGACGAGGCGTCCAGATCGGCGTCGCGCAGCAGGCCGGCGACGCGCGCCAGCCAGTGGGCCGTCGGCTCGTTGCGCTCGCTCCACAGATGCTCGTACCAGCCCGGCGAGACGACGCCCGCGCCGTAACCGCTCTCGTAGGCGAGGTGGGCGTAACTCCACGGCACCCACGTCGCCGCCACTTTGAGTTTGGGCAGCCCTTTGAGCACGGCCTGATCTTCTTTGGGAGAGGGCATCTCCACCAACACGGGCGCGTGCCACGCGCCGCAAATCACCGCAATCCGTTGAAAGCCTTCCTTTTGCGCCTGGCGGATCGTCTGGCGCATCGTGGCCTCGCGCAGCGGTTCGAGCGCGTCGCGCGGCGTGGGGTCTAGCTCGCGGATGACGGCGCGCACCGCACCCATCGCCTCCACAATGGCGGGGAACACTTCCGCGTCGCCGCCGCGTTCCTCGACGACCTGCTCCCACCAGTGCTCGCCATCCTCAAATCCGGCAGCGTGGGCGAGGAGGTCGAGGGGATCGGCGGGCAGGAGAGGGGGAGAGGGGGAGAGAGGGAGAGGGGGAGATTCGCTTTCTCGCTGATCCGCTTTTTCGCTGATCCACTGATCCGCTGACTCGCCTTCTCCCTCATTCGCTTTTTCGCTGATCCGCTGATCCGCTTCCTGCTTCTTAATCGCCAGCCAGTGTTTCTGCGGCAAATCCATAAAGCGCACGGGGATGGCGGCGCGCAGGGCGTAGTGGATGGCCTGCCATTCGGGGGAGTAGGCGGCGAAGGGGAAGACGGCGGTGTGGCCCGGATCGTCGGGCGCGTAGACGAGGAGGGCGACCGGCGGGCGCATCTCCGGCGAGGCGGCCAGCGGCAGCAGGGCGTCGCCTTCCGGCGGGCCTTCGATCAACAAGATATCGGGTTGTAGCGCGTCCAATGCAGCGACCAAACTTCGCGCGCAGCCGGGGCCGTGGTGACGAATCCCGAAAACCGTATAGATTGGGTTGGACTCATTCATTCTTGGTCATCTCCAGGCAGTGTAAGGCCCGAAATTCGTCTTCCAACAAACTCAACATCACAAAGTCGGAAAACGTATGGTTGTGATAGTAGCTGTCACGCTGGACGCCTTCGCGGCGAAAGCCGACTTTCTCGTAGAAACGCAGCGCGCGTTCATTGAAACCCACCACGCCGATGGAAACCCGGTGCAGGGCCAATGCGCCGAAGGCATAATCCAGCAACAGGGTGATCGCTTCCGTCCCGTATCCTTGCCCCCAGATGTCTTTCTCTCCCAGGATGATGCTCAAATCCGTGTTGCGCCAGGGATAGAAGAGCCGCAGCAAACCACATTCCCCAATAACGCGCCCGGTTTCCCGTGCGACGATGACGAACCAGACGCGGTCGCGGTCTTGTTGGATGCGCTCGAAGTAGGCGTCGGCTTCAGCGGCGCTCATCGGCGTGACATCGCCAGTCAGGGCACGCAGCTCCGAGTCGTTGGCCCACTTGCGGATGAGCGGCAAGTCTTCACGTTCCAAGGGACGCAGGGTGACGCGGTCGCCCATCAAAAAAGGCGCATCCAGGGGGATTGGGGATTGGGGATTGGGGATTGGGGGTTCGCAATTCGTCATTCGTAATTCGCTATTCGCCATTTGCTATTCGACAATCTCGCGGCAGGCGCGGTACAAGTCTTGCCAGCCGTCGCGCTCTTTGAGGACGGTTTCCAGGTATTCGAGCCAGACGACGCGATCCTGCACCGGGTCTTTGACGATGGCGCCAGTGACGCCGGCGGCCATGTTGTCGGCGTGGAGCTTCCCATCCCCAAAGTGGCCGGCCATGGAGAGGCCGCTGTTGACGACGGAGATCGCCTCGGCGGTGCTGAGCGTCCCACTGGGCGACTTGAGCTTGGTCTTGCCATCAAGCGTCAGGCCGTCGCGCAACTCGCGGAAGATGGTAACGACGCGGCGCACTTCGGCCGGCGCGGGCGCTTCGGCGGGCAGTTCGAGGGCGCGGCCTAGCGCAGTGGAGCGGGTGAGGACGATACTCACTTCCTCCTCCAGCGTGGCCGGCGTGGGCAGGATGACGGTGTTGAAACGCCGTTTGAGCGCGCTGGAGAGTTCGTTGACGCCCTTGTCGCGGTTGTTGGCGGTGGCGATGATGTTGAAGCCCTTGACGGCCTGCACTTCCGCGTTGAGTTCGGGGATGGGCAGGGCTTTTTCGGAAAGGATGGTGATGAGGGCGTCCTGCACGTCCGAGGGGATGCGCGTGAGTTCTTCGACGCGGGCGATCTGACCTTCGCGCATCGCGCGCATCACCGGACTGGGGATCAGCGCGTCCTGCGACGGCCCGTGAGTGAGCAGGAAGGCGTAGTTCCAGCCGTAGCGGATGGCTTCCTCGGCGGTGCCGGCAGTGCCCTGTACGATCAGCGTCGAGTCGCCGCTGATGGCCGCCGCGAGGTGCTCGGAGACCCAGCTTTTGGCCGTGCCGGGGACGCCGTAGAGCAGCAGGGCGCGGTCGGTCGCCAGCGTCGCCACGGCGATTTCGACGAGGGCGCGGCTGCCGATGTATTTGGCCGAGACCTCAAAGCCGTTGGCGAGCTTCCCGCCGAGCAGGTAAGTCGCCACGGCCCACGGCGAGAGCTTCCAATGCGGCGGGCGGATGCGGTCGTCCATCTCCGCCAGCGCGGCGAGTTCCTCGGCAAATTGTTGTTCTGCGTGTTGACGTAAAAGCGTGTTTTCCATTGTATTCTCCTGTGAATTCGGAAATGAGAAATGGGTAATGGGTAATGAGTAACAGCACTCATTTCCCATTACTCATTACTCATTACTTTACTTATTTCCCACCTGAAATGCAAGATAGCCTGGAATTTCTCGACGTTGCTGCGCCAATAGGCGGTTTCGGGCCAGTCGCGGGCGGCTTCAGGGGCGAGGGCAGAGGGGAACTTGTGGGCGAAGTCGGGCAGGGCGGCGGCCCAGCGCCACAGCGGGGAGGGGCCGCGCATGGGCTTCGCGGCCAGGGTGCGGGCTGTGTCAACGACGGCGCGGCTCAGGGCGTCATTCCAGGGGCCGGGATAGGCTTCGAGCAAGTCCAACATCCCGAAATCATCCTCGACTTTTTCCTCATCGTGGATTTGCCCCTGGAACCAGTACAAGCGCGTTTCCAGCCATTCAGTTATCCGCGCCGGGGCGACAAGTTGCATGAGGGTCGCCAAATGTTCACCACAACTGAAGTTGCGCTTCTGGCCCCACCGCTGCAAGAGCGCGTCGGCCCAGGCGGCGTCGCGGCTGCGGGCGGCGGCGGCGGCCCAGGCGGAAAGCAGCAGCTCGGCGTGGTCACCGGGCGGGTCGCCGGCGGCGTCGGCCAGTTGGATGAGGGCGGCGGGTGCGAGATTCCAGGCGGCGCTCCAATGGGCGGGCGGCACCGCGGAGAGGATCTGGCTCAACCACCAGGCGCGTTTGCCCGTCCCTTTGGGCGGCGTCTCAACGATGCCGTCGTGAAACATCAGGTCGTCGCACTGCTTGGGCAATTTCACCTTGAGGGTGGGCTGTCCCTGCGGATCGCGCGCCAGCGTGAGATACTCGTTGGCCGATTCCGTCATCCGCCGCACCAGCGCGGAGCCGGGCAGCAGCGTCAGCAGTTCGGCGGCGAGGGCGCGCACTTTCTTGCTGCGGTCGTCCAGCGTGGACTCGAGGAACGGCTCGTCGGCAGGCGACAGACCTTCGCGGAACATCTCCAGGAAGAAGGCGCGGGCGTCGGCGGACTCTTTTGCCCAGGCGTTGGCGAGCAGTTCGGGCGCGCGCTGTGGTTCTGTTTCTCGCAAGTGCTCAATGAGACGGAAGCGCGCGCGGGATTCCAGCGTGTCCCATTCTGCCGGATCGAGCGTTTCCAGCAGGATGCTCCAGCGTGGGTTCTGCGCCGCCAGCCAACGCCCGCGCGCGCCCAGAGCCTCGCGGACGGAACGGACGATGGCGGGTTTGGTCTCGGCTACGTCCAGCAGTTCCGGCAGCCAGCGCGGGGGCAGCGCGTAGCCGCGCACTTTGAGCACTGCCAGCCATTCCGCCAGCAAGTCGGGGGAATCGCCGTGAAGCATCCGCCCTAGCAGCGCGGCGGCGGCCGGCGGACATTCCGGCGCCTCGTCGGCGGGGGCGGGCGCGGGCAGGGGCAACGCCGCGCCGGTAGGCTGCGCGCCAACGTGCCGCCACAGGCCGACAGCGCCGGCGGCGGCCAGCAGTTGTTGTTCGGGCGGGCGTTCCGCCAGCGGCGCGAGCGTGGCGTCCAGCGGCGTGGTTCCGCCGGTCACGGCGAAAGGCGTGCGCCCTGTGCCGACGAGGGCGGCGGCGACTAAGTCATTCCATTGGGTCATAGCAAGTCTCCGTGAAATGGAATTGAAGCACTATCGGGCCGACGTTCCCTGCCCGGTAACGATAAAGAGGGTATCCGCATAAGTCGTGTAAACCTCATTCTGCCATTGAAATTCAAGACGTAGGCTCTCCATTCCCTGAGAAGTCATCGTATTCAGATGCGTGTAAATTGCGTCGCTCAAGAGGGGCTTGTTGCGTTTTAGCTTCCAACTTTCTTCGAGGTGCTCGGCATCCACCAGGATCAGGAAGAAACGCGGGGCAGCATCAAAGCGGCGCGTTCCTTGATTTTCGTAGAGCCACATTTTCAATGGCGTTGGGTCAGCAAGCGTTTGTTGAATGAAGCGGGTGCGGATAGCTTTAAACTCGAACATAAAGTCGCGGGCTGCTTGTGAAGGATGTTCGGCAACTTTAGCCAACAATTCAGGGAAAAGTTGACCGATGGGCTTGTTCTGCTCAAACCATAAGTTAGCTTGTCTACAAAACGCTTTCAATTCCGTGAGCTCTGGACGCAATCCGGCCCTCTTGCGCAAGAGTTCCATGTAACCGTCTGGAAAATAGGTTACTTTTAGATCAAAGGGGAAGTCATGGACAAAAAAATCAACTCGCTTGACTAAACCGACCGCGGGAAGCACGACAGGGTGATCTTTGAAGATGTCCTCAATAAGGATGGATGACCAGTGGTTATACCATGAGCATTGCACATACCCGCGCATACTTGAATGAATTTCATTCTCAATAGCGGCATTGAGTTTCTCCCAATCTCGAATTTTCTTGACATAGTTGTTCACAATGGTTTGTTCGAGGCTATTTTGGTATAAGCCACCCCAATCAAAAACTCGCATCTGATACAACTGCGAGATCAAATAGTCTTCGTTTGCTTTGCGTTCCGCTCGTTCTACCTGGTATTGTTCACGGATGAAATTTTCCAGAACCTGCGGATCGGGTCTATGGTCATACACCTGGGCCAATAACTGTCGGCCGGGGATTCCTTCACAATGGATGCCTGTACGCTGACATAACCGCCGTAGTTGTTCAATGCGCGACAGAGAGCGCAACTTCAGCCAGTATAAGCCGTCAGGAGTATGCACAAGTTCGGCCAATTGGCCGTTGTCATAGAGTTTGCAAATTTTGTCAAAAGTAGATGACATGGGAACTCCTCATGGCTGTTTCAAACGCCAACGCCCGTTGTTGAAGTGCGCCAGATTTGCCACCGTTTCCATAATTTGGGATATTCTGAAGATTTTTCCAGTAGGGAGGCTCTGAATAAGCAAGTGATTCAATATCTCATAAGTTTCCGCACCAGTGTCTCGCCGTGAAAGATAGTCTTCTATCTCGACATGCAGTGGCGTGAGAGAAGGGTCAAATACTATGGGTGAAGATTGAGCGTCAGCGCGCTTTTGGCCGGTAATCACAAAATCTGTTTTTAAGGCATTCTTGCGGGTATCTTGAATCACAGATCGTGCAGAATATTCCAGGGGGGCGATGTCGGTAATGGTAAATCCAGTCATCGTCAAGGTGTTGAGCAGCGACAGCCAGGTTTCATCATCCAGGCTGTTGAAGGCTATAGAAATGTAACCGTCGGTTTTTAACACCTCCCACATTTTTCTAAAAGCCAGAGCGAGTCGTTGCTGATAATCCGCTGCGTCTTTCTGACGGTTTTTGGCTTCGGAAATGACGATTTCGTCTTCCCAATCAAAATCCAGCCCTAACCATGCATTCCACATCAAACTCAATTCGAGATAGGGGATACGGTTTCCATGAGGCGGATCGGTAAAGATGTAATCCACCGATTGCGGTGGAAGACCAAGGTCAGTGGCGCTGGCTTGAGTGATCCAATACCCATAGTCGGCGTTGGACAATTCGCCGAATGACGAACAGGCAATGGCCGAAGACGGGATGCTCTGGTTAACTTCTTGTTTGCCCTTCAAAATCCGGCGGAAGCGGTTTTCAAAGCAACGCCAGACATGAATTTCAAAATGCTCTGTGGGTATCCAATAGCCAATAACCCAACTCCCCACCTCTGCTTTTCCTTTTTCTTGCTCGCCGTTGACTTTGCCCCGGCGACGAATCACAAAAACCATTTGGCTGGCCTGGGGAAGCATCGCGCTAAAACAAAACTCCATCACCGTACGCACGTCAGTATTTTCAATCGTGCGGATGGTAGACCATAGCAGGGATAAAGCGGCGAGTGCGCGTGGGGTGAATAGATCGCATACACGCATACCAGCTTTAGCGTTGATCCGGTGATTTTCCAACAACTCCGCAGTTGGATACTGAACGGGCCATAAGGAGACGGGATCGGGTAGAAGAGAGTCTTTTTCAGAAGGGGGTTTAATCATCTTGTCTGATTGACATACCTTACACTCCACCCACACCTCTATGGGCGAGGCGTCCTTCCAAATGGTGTGAGTGGCAACCGCACGGGGATTGCCACACTGCGGACATTCCGTGTTGTAGAGCGAGTCTATTTTGGCCTCTACTTCATGGCGGAGAAAGTCAAAGGTTTTCCTGAGTTGGGACAAATCCACAGGCGTCACACCCATCTGCGTAGACATTACGGCGATTGGATTGATGTCTACTCCAATCGCTCTGCGTCTTAGACGAACACTTTCAATGATGGTGACACCCGAACCACAGAAAGGGTCTAACACTATGTCGCCGGGGTTAGAGTGACGTTCAATGTAACGTGCGACGAGATTATAGGGTTTTTTCGACCAATACTTGTGCATCGCATACACGCCCGTATAAGTCTTGGGCGATTCCCCTATCTTGTTGCTGACTTCTACCGACACGGCTTGGTCGGTATCGCCTAAGAACGATAACTGATCTGCATATCCGTGTGTCATTTTAGTTCAGTCCCACCAGGGCCTTCCCCGTCCACACGCTCAACGGCGTGAGTTTTTCCCGATCCCATTCAGCGACGAGGGTGAGGGGATGGCCGCCGCTCAGGGCGAGGAGCCGCCAACCTTCCAGCGGGGAGAGGTTCATGGGCATGGTGTGGCCCTCGACGTCCTGGATGTACCATTGCTCCGCGTGCGGGGTAGGGATGACGGCTTCCAGCGGCCAGAGGAAGCGCTCGATCCACGGGCTGCGGGTCAGGGTTGCACTCGTGGCGGCGATGGCGGCGGCGAGCGTGGGATAGCCGGGCAGCGCGGCAATAGGTTCGACGCCAGCGCGGGTTTTGAGCAGGGCGCGGTGCGGCGCGGGCGCGGTGAAGAAGACCAGTTCCGCATCCAGCGCCATGCCGTGCGGCAAGTTGAGGGTGAAGTTCTGCATCGGCGCGGCGAAGTCGAGCAGCAGGGCGGCCTGATGGGTAGTTGTGCCCCATAACCAGGTAGATTGGACGCGCAGTTTGTCTTCTGTCGTTTCCTGCACGCTCAGGACCAGCCAGCGGTCGCGGACGCCTGGCTCCGCGAGCAGGGCTGCCTGATCCTGCGGCCAGCCGACCTGCGTGCGGACTTCTTCCTGCATGTCGGCGGGAAGCGTGTCCAGCCGGGCGTAGGCTTCCAGCAGCAAATGCAGCCGGCCGAGCCGGTCGAGCAGGCGGGCGGGCCAGCCTTCGCCGGAGTACGGGATGGCGGACATCTCGCGGACGTGGCGGGCCAGTCCGGGGGCCTGCGCGTCCACCAGCCGCGCGGCCTGCGTTTCCCAGTAGGAACGCGGGCGGGCCGGGAGGTCGCTCAACCCCTGGCGGACGAGGTCGGCCAGCCATAAGGTCAGCGCGTCAATGCCCTGCTGGACGAGATCTTCGCGGCGGGCGGCGCGCTTGGCCTGCGCGGCGGCATCCACGGCGGAAGGTTCGGCAGCCTTCTGCGCTTTGCGCTCGGCGGTCGCCTGCCGTTTCGCCAGCCATTCGGCGACCCAATCGGGCGGCTCGCCGGCGGTCAGTGCGCCGGAGTTGGCCTGCGCCGCGAAGAACAGGCCGATGGCGTGTTTGCAGGGTTTTTTACCGCTGGGACAACTGCATTTGAACGCCGGGCCGGCGAGGTCAATGGCGACTCGGTAAGGGTCTTTGCCGGAGCCTTTGATTTCACCCCACACGGCGCTATCGTTGGTTCCTAGCGTTTGCCACTTGGCCGGACGGGCGAGACCGCGCCCGGCTTTGGCGACCTGTTCGTCGGGGGCCAGCGAGGCAATTTGTTCGGGCGTCCATTGCGCTAATTGGGTCATGGGATTCCTCAAAAATAGGAAATTGGAAATGAGTAATGAGAAATGAGTTATGGGAAATGTGTTGTGTAGGGATTTTAGCGTAAGCGTGAAAAGATGCAACCGGTGTGTCAGGGGTGCGGATGGTGGTAGAATTTACCCAAGTCAGCAGATTAAGCAGATTGGTATGAGATTCCGTTTGAATCCGTTCAATCCGTTGACCTTTTGAGGTAATGATGAAGACATATTCTCTTCGATTCTGGTGGATTACACTACTGCTGGGGGCAACCCTGCTCCGGTTGCCTTTCCCGGATTGGGATGGCGGAATTGCAGCGCATCCCGACGAGCGTTTTTTGTTGGGGGTGGCGCAGGAGACGCCGTTGTGGGGCGACGTGTGCGCCGCCAGTCCAGACTTCGCCTACGGGCATTTGCCGGTCTACGTGGCGCGTCTGCTGGTGCTGACCGCGCCCCAGGCCGATCCACTCTACGCGGCGCGGCTGCTTTCCGGCCTGATCGGCGTGGCGCTGGTGGCGCTGACCGGCGCTTTTGGGCGCGCGCTCGGCGGTGAACGCGCCGGACTGCTCGCGGCGGCGGTGCTGATGTTCGCGCCGTTCCCCATCCAGCAGGCGCGCTTCTACACCGTGGATCCGTTCGGCGCGGCGCTGGCCTCCGGCGCGATCCTGGCGGCGATGCGGAAGCGCTGGTCAACGGCGGGCGCGCTGACCGGTCTGGCGCTGGCGTGCAAGGCGTCGTTGGGATGGGCGGCGGTGGCGGTGGTTGTGGGGTATGGGTTGTGGGTTTGGCAGGCGACAGGGAGAG
>JAKQHY010000208.1 GCA_029555965.1 Chloroflexota bacterium
GTCTCCCCCTCTCCCCCTCTATGTTTTCAGTAATTCGTCTAGCTTGATGCGGTGGAGGTAGCAGATGGCGACGGCGGCGGCGTCGGCAGCGTCGTCAGGGCGGGGGGCGGCGGGTAAGGCGAGCAGCATCCGCACCATCTCTTGAATCTGGTGTTTGTCGGCGCTGCCGTAGCCGGTGACGGCCTGCTTGATCTGCATCGGCGTGTACTCGGCAATGGGCAGGCCGGCGTCCACCAGGGCGAGCAACGCCACGCCGCGCGCGTGCCCTACCGCCATCGCAGTGCGGGCGTTGCGGCTGAAGAACAACTCCTCAACGGCGGCGGCGGCGGGTGTATGCGCCTGGATGATTGCCTGGATACCCGTGTAAATCTGCTGGAGCCGTTGGGGCAGGGGGGTCTGCGCCGGTGTGTTAACGACGCCAATGGCGATCAGGCGCAGGCCCCCACGTTCTTCCTCTACAACGGCATAGCCGGTAATGGCCGTTCCGGGGTCAATCCCCAAAACACGCATCACTAAGCCATAGATTCGGCGAAGGCAGCCACGGCCTCTTCGCTCATTTCCAGGTTGGAGAAGACGCGCTGCACGTCGTCCAGTTCTTCGAGATTGGAGATCAACTTGAGGACCTGGACGGCCGATTTAGGCTCGAGCGCGACTTCGTTCTGGGGGATCATGACCAGTTCGGCGTCGGTCACGGGGATGCCAGCCTCTTTCAGGGCAACGCTGACGGTGTGCAATTCGCCCGGCTCGGTGCGCACTTCGTGCGCGTCTTCCTCGTCGCCTTGTAACACGTCCTCGGCGCCGGCGTTGACGGCGGCCTCAAACAACTTGTCGAAATCTACCGCGCCCGGCACAGAGATGGAGCCTTTGCGATTGAATTGCCAGGCGACTGCGCCGGGGTTTCCCATCGTGCCGCCGCCCCGCGAGATGGCGTGGCGCACCGCTGCCACCGCGCGATTGCGGTTGTCGGTGGTGACGTCAATCAGAATCGCTACACCGTTAGGGCCGTACCCTTCGTAAGTAATTTGTTCGATGACAAGCCCGTCTTTATCGTCGCCGGCGCCGCGCTTAATGGCGCGGTCAATGTTATCCCGGGGCATCCCCATCATCCGGGCCTTATCCAGGATCATGCGTAAACGCACATTAAAGCTAGGATCGACGCCGCCGCCTTCACGCACGGCAATAACGATTTCCCGCGCAATTTTGGTGAATACGGCGCCCTTCTTAGAATCGTTCGCCTCTTTCTTGCGGCGAATGGTTGACCAGTGACTATGACCAGACATACAGCCTCCTTGAATATAGAAATCAGAAATTAGAAACTAGAAATCAGTTAAAGAGTGGGATTTTTCGTTGCCGCGCTATACGCGACAACGAAAAATCCTCTCTTAAATCACAGCTTTAGCTGCCTTACAAAACAACGCAAACCGGGCGATATACACACTTATTCGCCCGGCTCTGGGGAGCCTAGAATAGCTCCCACAAGGTCTTTACGACCATGCACAAACTCCGCGCCGCTCATGGGACGCTTACCGGCCATCTGCACCTGTAGCAACACCAACGCGCCCTCGCTGGTGATCACGGCGGGGGTTTTTTGATACAGGAAGACGGTTCCCGGCTTCCCGGCAGGGGTAACGCCATCCAACACCTGCGCCTTAAGCACCTTGAAGCGCGTTCCGTCCCAATCCGTATATGCGCCGGGATTGGGCGCGAAGGCCCGGATGTGGTTGTGCAGCGTCTGCGCCGGCTGCGCCCATTGGATGGCAGCGGCTTCGACGAGCAGGCGATGGGTGATCGTCACGCCGGACTCCGGCTGGGGCTGCGGCGTCAAGTCGCCCGCCAGATAGGCCGGCAGCACGTCCAGCAGCAACGCGGCGCCGATCTGCGCCAGCCGCATCTCCAACTCCCCCGCCGACTCTTCCGGCCCGATGGCGACTTCGCGCATCGCCAACACCGGCCCTGTGTCCAGACCGGCATTCATTTTCATGATGGTCACGCCGGTGACGGCATCCCCGGCCAGGACGGCGCCCTGGATCGGCGTCGCGCCGCGCCAACGCGGCAGCAGGGAAGCGTGGACGTTGATCACGCCAAAGGGCGCAATTTCCAGCACGGAGGGCGGCAGGAGTTGGCCGTAGGCAGCCACCACGATCACGTCCGGCGTCCAGGCGCGGATGCGTTCGACAGCCTCCAGGTTCTTCCGCAGCCGTTCCGGCTGGAAGACCGGGATGCCTTCCGCCAGCGCCAGTTCTTTGACGGGCGACATAGCCACCCGCCGCCCGCGACCGGCGCGGCTATCCGGCTGCGTCACTACCCCGACAACGGGGTAGGCGGCAGCCAGGCGCTCCAACGTCGGCAGCGCAAACTCTGGCGTTCCCATAAACACGACTCGTGGTTCCATCGGGCTTCATTTTATCATAAGGCAGGTAAGGGGCAAGTGATAGACAGCTAGAACGGGAGTGCTATAATGATGCGTATTCCGTGTTCCGTATTCCGTTTACGCACTACGGAATACGCACTACGTTATGTGTACCCAACCCATTTGATACACATCTCATTGATCGTTGTTTGCCCGCGAAGGAGTGTATGAAAATCCCCCTTAAACAATATTGGGACTTGTTGGCGCGTCACATTCGCCCACAAAAACTGCATTTTGCCCTGCTGACGGTGTTGCTGTTGAGCAGTATCGGCTTGCAAGTCTTCAATCCGCAGATCATGCGGCAGTTCATTGACGCGGCGCAGTCCGGCGCGGCGATCAAGACGTTGGCGACGTCGGCGCTGCTGTACATTGGCCTGGCGATCACGCAGCAGCTCATCGCTATCGGCGCGTCGTACTTCGGCGAGAATGTGGCGTGGACGGCGACCAACGCGCTGCGCGGTGAGATGGCGCGGCACTGCATCTACCTGGATATGACGTTCCACAACAACATGTCGCCCGGCAAGCTGATCGAGCGGATTGACGGCGACGTGATGGAACTTTCCAATTTCTTCTCGCAGTTGGTCATCAGCGTCGTCGGCAACTTGCTGCTGCTGCTCGGCATCCTCTTCGCGCTGTTTATGGAGGACTGGCGGCTGGGCGCGGCGTTCAGCGTCTACGCGGTGCTCGCGCTCTTCGGGCTGAATTCGGTGCGCGGGCTGGCGGTGCCCTTCCAGAAAGCGTTCCGCGAGTCCACCTCGGAGTTGTTCGGCTATCTCGAAGAGCGACTCTCCGGCACGGAGGACATCCGTTCCAGCGGCGCGATGGATTTTGTGCTGCGCGGGTTGTATCAACTGGCCTACGCCAATCTGGGACATTGGAAGAAGACCTGGCGGATGTACTTCGTGGTGCGCTCGGTGGGCGGCGCGATGTTGTGGGTGGGCAATGGGATGGCGTTGATCGGCAGCTATTTTATGATCAGAGCCGACCTCATCACTATCGGGACAGTCTTCCTGATTATTTACTACGTCAACCTGTTGGGCCGGCCTATCCGCGAGTTGACGCAGCAGGCCGAGAATATCCAGAACATCGCGGCGGCCACGGAGCGTCTGGCGGAACTGCGCGCGATCCCCAGCAAGATCGTGGACGGCCCCGGCGCGGACCTCGGCGGCGGCGCGCTCGCGCTGCACTTTGACGAGGTGTCGTTCGCCTACGCCGAAAGCGAGCCGGTGTTGAAGACGGTGGACTTCCGCCTGGAACCGGGCAAAATCCTGGGGCTGCTGGGGCGCACCGGCAGCGGCAAGACGACGCTCGCGCGGTTGATCTTCCGCCTGTATGACCCGCAGCAGGGCGCGATCCGGCTGGATGGCGTGGACATCCGCGATCCGCAGCTCAAGGCGCTGCGCCAGCGCGTGGCGATGGTGACGCAGGACGTGCAGCTTTTCCAGGCCACCGTGCGCGACAACCTGACGTTCTTCGACGCGACTATCTCCGACGAGCAAATCCAGGCGGTCATTGCCCAACTGGAATTGGCCGACTGGTACAACAGCCTGCCGGAAGGGCTGGACACGAAACTGGAGACGGGCGGGCGCGGCCTATCGGCGGGGGAGGCGCAACTGCTGGCGTTCACCCGCGTTTTCCTGCGCGATCCGGGGCTGGTGATCCTGGACGAGGCGTCGTCGCGCCTTGACCCGGCGACGGAGCAGCTCATTGAACGCGCGGTGGAAAAGCTCTTGCAGAACCGCACGGCGATCATCATCGCGCACCGCCTCGGCACGGTGCAGCGCGCCGACGAGGTGATGATCTTGCAGGAAGGCGCCGTCATCGAACACGGCGACCGGGCGCAGTTGGCCGGCGATCCAGGCTCGCGGTTCTACGGGCTGTTGCAGACGGGGTTGGAAGAGGTGTTGGCGTAGCGTAGTTGTGAGTTCTTAATGCGGTTCTAAAAAAACAGAAAAAGGAGAGGTTCCGTGGTAGAAAGTTTTGATTGCGCCAGACATATCTTTCGTTCACCTCGATTTCGCAGCGTAGTCAACGAAGCGGTCAGTTTTTTTGTTCAAACGCCGCTTCAAATCTTGCCCCCGCCTGAGTCGTTTATAGGCTGCGGAGTTTACGCGCTTTATTATTTGGGGAAGTACGACTTGTATGCCACTTTATCGAAACTCAATCAGAAAGACGGCCAGTACCCGATTTATGTAGGTAAAGCCGTTGCGCCAGGCTGGCGTACTGGCCGGGTTAATGCCTCTACGACGCCAGATTTGTACAACCGGCTCAGGGAGCACAGTAGAAGTTTACAACAAGCTCAAAATTTGCAGCACACAGACTTTCAATGTCGTTTTATGATCCTGAATGACATAGAGGGGGATCTGGTGGTCCCTGTCGAGGCAAGCCTTATCCGTCGTTATCAGCCTGTGTGGAATGTGATGGTAGATGGTTTCGGAAACCATGATCCAGGCTCAGGCCGGTATAATCAGGCAAAATCAGAGTGGGATGTGTTGCATCCGGGTAGAGTTTGGGCCGAAAAATTAAGCGGGGCTGCGCCAGATTTGGGGGACATTATCGCAAAGGTGAAGTCACATGGGGTGAGTTCAGACTTTGCGTAATTCCACAATGGCTTCATACAACTGATGCGATTTCTTGGCTTTGACCGTTCTTACGTCAGATTGGATAATGCTATTGCCGACTCGGGTGGCGCGGGGAATATCAATACCCACAAGTTCTAATCCCACCTTTTGGGCAATGGCTCCCAAATATTGGTCGGTCGGCATTAAAATCCCTTGTAGAATACTGTTGCCAATGACTACCAGAGCAGACCCGCCGGGTTTAAGTGCATAGTAAATCCCTGAGACAAATTTATAGCAGTCATTAAAGTACGCGGCGGCATAGTTAGCCCATCCATTGCCGCCATAAATGCCCTTCTCCGGCTTTTGGGCGCGTAACAATTCCAGTTTTTGTGGCAAATCAGAGTTGGGTAAACAGAAGTCTAAATCCAGTCGCGCCTGCTCACGAACCGTTTGCCAGTATTTACCAAAATTGGCGTGTTCGAGATTTTTGAAATCGCCGGGTTGCTCTACAAAGTCCAGCCAATACAAATGAGGTCTGGTGTTGCGATTATAATGGTAGTTATTAAGATACGGCGGTGAGGTAATGATTAAGTCAATGGAACCGGCTGCCAGATATTTTTCGTACTCAAAAAACGAAGCTTCGATAACTTTAATCTCGGTTTCCTTTTGAGGTTTATGGGCTTGAAACCACCGGATATCTTCTGAAAATTCAGTGAGTTTCCTGGCAATGACTTCACCCACCAGACCATCAAGAAATTCGCTTTTTCCGGCGCTGACCCGCCTACCTAAACTGGGTTCATAAGAGTAATTGGAGTAGCTCACCATCGTGGAGGCAAAGGCTAATCTGAATAAATCTTTAATATCCGCCGCTTGAATTGAAACCAGGTAATCCAGGAAGATAAGCACCTTATGCAAAACCTTGGGACTATAGAATGGCGATCTGGTATTAAACCCTTTGGGTGGGTGACTTTGGGGCAAGTAACCTCCCCTAACCCTTTCAGCGTAAAAAACCTTAAATCTTTCAATATAGTTATCCAGGATTGCCCCATTGATTTGGTGGGCATGGGACTTCACCCGACTGGCGAGAGCGGCATAAGGGTTTATCTCAAAACCGCACGTATTGCAACCAAACAACACGGCTTCGACCAGCGTTGTGCCTACACCGGAAAATGGGTCTAATACGGTAGAATTACCATTGGCATATCTTTCTAAAACATCTCTAACGAAGTCGCTAGAGAACCCGGCAATCCACGGCACCCATCTATGAACAGGCAATTTCTTATTGCCCGCAAACGCCGGATCGTTAAAAGAAGAGCCGCCATTGTTAGAAGCAGGTTGCCCATTGGCTTCAAGTAAACTGAGCTGTATTGGGCTTGAGGTATGAGCATTTAACTGGCTAGTCATCGTCTTTGGTACTATCATAGTCAATTACCCGCCCCAACGCATAGGTTGGCCTAACTTCTTTCAACATTTCATTAATCGTCTGACGTTCTAGCTCGTCGTTGAGTATGCGCGAAAAGTCGTCAAAACTTAAAATAATGGCTTGTGGATTGTTGCGACGTTCGATAATATATCGGGTTTGATGTTGCGTCACATCGTTCAAGACCTGCCCGAATTTATTCTGGGCTTCAGTTGAGCTGATACTTTTGGTGGTGGTCATCGTTTCTCGAAATGGCGAAATTGGTTAATTTAGCTAATTCTACCATAAGATATGTGGCCTGTCAATCAACTATCCCTAAAAATAGTGAGTGTTTCATTCGAGTTGAGGAGAGCGACCACAGAAGAATGTCGTCATCGAACACGGCGACCGGGCGCAGTTGGCCGGCGATCCGGCGTCGCGGTTTTATGGGTTGTTGCAGACGGGATTGGAAGAGGTATTGGCGTAAGGCCATCCTACATTTTAAATTTTTACGATATTGCGTTGAGTGCAAGGAGTATGATGGAAGAACCGGTAAAGTTTCCAAGAGGGCAGCAGAGACTTGACCAGTTTCTCGCGGATCTCGATGAGCACTTTGACTTCGGGCCGATCTTGGTTGAGGTCCGATGCAAATACTACTCATCGCGATACTATCTGTGTCGTACCAAAGCGGATTTTGAGCAAGCGATACAAAACGTTGACAGATTGGAAGAAATTTGGGTTTCAGAGTGTTCTGAAATCGAACCGCAATGCAAGCTACTTAAGGAATAACCATGTCCAGATAAAGGACTAACCCAATGACCGAAGAAAAACCCGACAAACTAGACCAAAAAGTCCCGACCCTGCCGACGTGGCGGGTCATTCTCGATATGATCCGCTACCGCTGGCAGTTGTGGGCGCTGAATCTGACGTTTATGCTCGTGATGACTGCCGCCTGGCAGATTCCGGGCTTCATCATGCGGGAGTTCTTCAATCTGTTGAGCGGCGACGGCGCGGCCGGCTGGAATATCTGGACGCTGATTGCGGCGCTGGTGGCGTGCGAGCTGGCCGGGCTGGGCGGCATCTTCGGCCTCATCAACACCAACGTGCCGTTCTTCGCCAACACGATGACGCTGCTGCGCAAGAACTTGCTCACCCACATCCTGCGGCGGCCCGGCGCGAGCGCGCTGCCCGACTCCCCCGGCGAGGCCATCAGCCGCTTCCGGGGCGACGTGTTCGAGATTTCCCTGTTCGCCCTGTGGGTCAACGACATCATTGGGATGGTGGCTTTCGGCCTCGTCGCCGTTATTGCGATGGTGATCATCAACCCGACCATCGCCGGGCTGGCGATTATCCCCTTCATTGTGGTGGGCGTCCTCGCCAACAGCGCCACGGAGCGCATCGAGCGCTACCGCCGCGCCAGCCGCAAGGCGACGGGCATCGTCACCGGCTTCATCGCCGAGCTTTTCGGGGCGGTGCAGGCCGTCCAGGTCGCCACGGCGGAAGAGAGCGTGCTGGCGCATTTCGACCAGATCAACGAAGACCGCAAGAAAATGAGCATCAAGGACCGGCTCTTCAACACGATCCTGGGATCGCTGTTCCGCAACGCCGTCAACCTGGGCACGGGCGTCATTCTGATTCTGGCCGGGCAATTTATGCGCGCCGGGACGTTCACGGTGGGCGACTTCTCGCTCTACGTGTTCCTGCTGAGCGGGATCAGCGAGTTGACGACGTTCACCGGCCTGCTCGTGGCGCGCTACCGGCAGATCGGCGTCTCGGTGGAGCGGATGGGCCGCCTGATGGAGGGCGCGCCGCCGGAGGCGCTCACGGCGTTCAGCCCGGTCTATCTCGACGGCAACTTCCCCGACGTGATCTACCCGGAGAAGTCGCCGGCGGACACGCTCCATGCGCTGGACGTGCGCGGGCTGACCTATCGCTACCCCGATTCCGAGAACGGAATTGCGGACGTGAATCTGCACCTGGACGCGGGGACGCTGACGGTCGTCACCGGGCGCGTGGGATCGGGGAAGACGACGCTGCTGCGCGTGCTGCTCGGTCTGCTGCCGCAGGACGCGGGCGACGTCCGCTGGAACGACGCGCCGGTGACAAAGCCGGACGACTGGTTCACGCCGCCGCGCTGCGCGTACACGGCGCAAGTCCCGCGCTTGTTCAGCGATGGGCTGCGCAACAACATCCTGATGGGCTTGAACCGCGAGGATGCGGCGGTGATGCAGGCCATCCGCATGGCCGTGATGGAGTACGACCTGGGCGAATTCGAGGAAGGGCTGGATACGAAAGTCGGGCCGAAGGGCGTGAAGTTGTCCGGCGGGCAGATTCAGCGCACGGCGGCGGCGCGGATGTTCGTCCGCGAGCCGGAGCTGCTGGTGTTCGACGACCTTTCGAGCGCGCTGGACGTGGAGACGGAGCGCACGCTGTGGGCGCGCATCTTCGAGCGCGACGACACCGGGACGCTGCCGACGTGCCTGGCCGTCTCGCACCGCAAGGTCGCCCTGCGCCGCGCCGACCAGGTCATCGTGATGAAGGACGGGCGCATCGAAGCGCAGGGGAAGCTCGACGCGCTGCTGGAGACGTGCGAGGAGATGCGCCACCTGTGGAGCGGCGATCTGGCGGCGACGCCGGCAAGCTAAAACGTAAAACGTGAAACGTGAAGCCATTACGTTTTACGTTTTACGTTTCATTCCGTTGAGATTATTTTCGAGGAGGTTCAGATATGTGGATGAAACGTTTGGGCGTTTGGTGCGCCCTGTTGGGGATGGTGTTGCTCATTGCCGGTTGCGAGAAGGTGCTGCCCACGCCGGAGCCGGTCATCATCACCTTTGTCCACCCGCAGGATCGCACCGGGCAGTATCAGACCTGGGCGGAACAGTTTCACGCGCAATATCCGCACATCACGGTGGAACTCGTCCCCACAGAAAATTCCCCGTCCGCACAGGCGAAGGAGAAAGACACCTTCATCACCTCGCAATTTGAGCTGGCGTCGTTGCTCCAACAGGGCGTGGTGATGAATCTGGCCTCATTCATCGAACAGGACGAGAGCATCCGGCTGGATGACTTCTACCCCGGCACGCTGGACGTGTTCGTCAGCGAGGGGAAGCGGTGGGCGCTCCCGTTTGGAGTGGATATGATGATGATGTACTACAACAAAGATCTGTTCAACCAGGCCGGCGCGGATTACCCTCAAATCGGCTGGACGTGGGGCGACTTCCTGGAAAGCGCGCTGGCCGTGACGAACCCACCCAACGGCTACGGCTACGCGGTGCGCCATGACGACGCGTATGCCCTCTATGAGGGGCTTATGCTGATGTACCAACACGGCGGAAAGATTTTCGACAGTATGCAAAATCCCATGCACAGCACCCTGAACGATCCGCTGAACATCGAGGCGATGGAATTCTACGCCAGTCTGATGTACCAGCACGAAGTCGCGCCGACGGCGGAGGAAGCCGAGCGGCAGGGCCAGGCGTACCCCTGGCGCGGCATCTATGAGGGTCGGTTCGGGATGTGGATGGGAATGTACTCGGAGCGCGGCGGGCAGAATTGGCCGCGCCCCTGGCAGATCAACTGGGGCGTCGTTCCCATGCCCCGCGACGAGAATGCGGCGACGCTCGGCACAGTAAGCGGCCTGTTCATCACAGCGCACACCACGCATCCCGATGAATGTTGGTTGTGGATCAAATTCCTCAGCCAGCAGATGTCCGCCGGCCTGGTGCCGGCGCGGCAATCGTTAGCAACCTCCACTGCCTACGCCCAACTCGCCGAGGCGGACGTCGTGGAAGCCGCGCAGGCCGCCATGCAAGAAACGATGATGGTCAACCCGGCCCTGGTAGGCTTCGACGAGGCGTTGGGGGCGTTGGGAGAGGCGTTGAAAGCCATCCGCAAGGGAGAAGTCACGCCAGCCGAGGCGTTGGACGCGGCGCAGGAGAAGGGGGGATTTTAATGCAACGTGAAACGTGAAACATAATGGTCTTACTGTGTAAACCTCGCGTTTCACGTTGCACGTTTTACGTCAAAAAGCCAGGTAAAAGGGTGGGGAAGAATGATACACAAGAATTTTTACGCAGGATTAGTCTTAGGGCTGATCGGGTTGCTGCTGATAGTGCCCGGCTGCAACACCTTTGAGGCGTTGACGCCCAAAGAGCCGGTCACGATCACGTTTCTCTACTGGGGGGATCAGACCTACTACCAGAATATGGTGACAAAATTCAACGAGACTTCCCCTCACATCACCGTTGAGTTGACCAGTTGGCGCAGCATGGGGCGCGGGGAGGACATGCCCGACTTCGACGCCTGGATGGACTCGCAATACCGGATGGGGTTCGGCATAGAGACGGCCGCGCCGCTCAGCCTGGAGGGGCTGCTGGAACCGTCCGCGCGCGACGATTTCTACCCGGTCGCGCTGGAAGCCTTCACCGAGGAAGGGAAATTACGGGCGCTTCCCATCGGCTGCGATATGACGGTGATGTACTACAACAAGCAGCTCTTCAACGCGATGAACGTCCCCTATCCGCCCACCGGCTGGACGTGGGCCGATTTCGTCGAAATCGGCGAGCAGCTCACCCACCCTGACGCCAACCGGTTCGGCTTTGCCGCCCAGGCCCTCGGCGCCGAAACCACCGAAGTGATGACGTTCCTCTTCCAGCACGGTGGGCAGCTCTTCGACGATCCCACGCACCCCACGCGAATGGTGTTCAACACCCCGGCCAACGTCGAGGCGCTGAAATGGTACGCCGGCCTGTTCAACGAGAACCAGATCGCGCCGCGCCCCGGCCAAATGTCGCCGTTCCCCTATCCCGACGAGGGCATCCGCCAGGGGTTATACGCCATGTGGCACGGTATGTTGAGCGAGTATTCCGAGTACGCCGACGCCATCGGCGTGGAAAACCTGGGCGTGATCGCGCTGCCCCGCGATGTCAACGGCGCGTCCTTCGGCGGCGTCGTGGGGCTGTACCTCTCTTCGGAGTCATTGAATCCCGAAGCCGGTTGGGAATGGATCGCCTTTCTCAGCCAGCAGACGCTGCCCGGCCTGTTCCCGGCCCGCCGTTCCATTGCGGAATCGGCCCCCTACGCGGCAACGATGAGCAGCGATGTCCTGGCCGCCGCGAAGAATGCCATCGGCGAGCTGACCGTGATACGGTTTGACATGTCCGGCGACTTCGGCAAAACCCTGGGGGCCTCCATGCAGGCGTGGCAGGCCGCCCTCACGGAAATCCGCAGCGGAGAGGACGTGCAGACGGCGCTGGATAAGGCGGAGAGTAAGGCGGGGCAGTGAGAATCTCACCGAGACGCTAACGCAGCAACCTTCTTGCGTTGTTCCTCAAGCTCAATTTGCAGGTGAGCGGGAATCGTCAGCGCCGTATAGGCCGCCGCCTGACGTTCCAGAATTTCTAGCGTGCGTTTCGCCATTTCCAGGGGAGAGTCGGCAGCGGCGAACGCCGGGACAGAAGACGGCGTCGGTGGGGGCTGGATGGGCGTGGAGTTCACCACAGATACGGCCACTGTTACGGTGAAGTTGAAAAGGCGTCCGGCCTTCAGGCGGGTGAATAACGCGGGGATGGCGTACTCTTGGGTCTCATCTTTGACCAGGGCGCGCCGGGCCTGGTTGATGGCTTTATCTACAATGCCGTGTTCAAAGAGAAAGCGATAAAAATGACGGGTTAACGCGCGCGCGTTGGCGAGGCTGATCGTATCCTGCATCGCCACCACCGCCGGGACGCCCACCTGGATCAGCCTGGGGGCCAGGCCGACAAAGGGATTAGCGTCAGCCTCCCGTTTCGCGCTGTCGCAGGCAGCCAGGAAGACCAGGTGCGGGATCTGCCCCACGTCATGCAGCCCTTCAGTCAAACTTTTATCGGAAACGATCTGCGCATTTCCCACCTGATCTTCAAAATATAGCGCGGCCTGCTTGCGGCGACCGCTGTACGCGCCGTGTCCCAGGAAATGCAAGATGTGATAATCGGGAGGATGCGCCAGCAAATCGAACAGGGCGTCCAGGGAGGCCGGTTCATTTTCCAGGCGGCATGATTTCTGAGCGAGGCGGCCCTGTAACGCCGCCGGAAGCGCTGTGCGCCCCGCCAAGAGCGTCAATTCCACCGCCGAACCGAGGAACGGGGCCAGTGCGTCCAGCAGACTGGCGATTTCGTTTTCGACATCCAGGGGAGCCAAAGCATACTCTGCCAGGTTGCGCGGATTGGCGAGGACGGCCAACAGGCGAATGGGTCTGGCGGTCAGCGGCTCCGGATCGGCTTGCCCCAGGCCGAAGTAACGCGAGAAGGGGCGATGGGCCGCAGTCGCCAGCCGGAACGATTTCTGGTTACGCTGATAATGCAACCGTTCCCAACGCAGCGCTTGCAATTCGGCGGCGGCGGTGTCAATCCACAAGCGCAGCCGCAGCCGCCCGCCCGTGGTAGTTTCGGCCAGCGTCTCCGCCCTTAAATAGGCTTTCTCCATCTCGCCCGTAAACAATGCCTGAGACAGCGCTTCGCTTTCAGGCTGCCCGTCAAGGGCCAAACCCTGGCGCGTGGACTTATCCAGGCGCATCTCGCCGGAGAAGCTAGAGCCATCGCTGAGTTCGGCTTTGACCGGATAAACGTCATCAGTTTTGCCGAAAATGTGAAGCTCAATATCGGTATAGGCTTCAATAGATTGCAATGGAGAAGTACGCGGCGTTGGTCCGTTTTCCGCCGCTGCCATAACATAAGGAGCAGGCTGCACAAGAACTCGAAGAAATAAATTCGCTATAAGGGTTACAGCACTACCGACATCAATCCCTACAGAAGTTTGTAAAGGTATGGTACCAACAAGTCCATTGTGTTTGTCGTAAATTTTAACATTTACAGCAAGAGTCCCCTTTTGTTGGGGTCTTAATATAAACCAGATAATATTGGAATCCCTAGTTGCCTGAACCTCAATTTCTTGCTCTGGTTCCTTAATGGTAAAACTAGGCGCATCAATCTTAAAGATAAGATGAGCTGGGGCAGGCTCCCCAGTAAATTGATTGATGGGAAATTTTAATATTACTGCTTCAGAAACTCCAGTTAGTGTTTTTTGTAATTTTACAGGAAAATCCCCAACGTTGAGTAACGGTGATTCCATGAGCTTAACTTGAACGGCTAAGCGTATTTCTTGATCAACGTACGCAGATTCAGGTATTGCTGCGTCAATACGACGTTGTTCCTCAATCACCACCCTATTTCTTGGAACTAAATTCCCCTTCGTCGTTGCCTTCAAACGCTCCCCCCACTGCCGCAACTCCTCCTCGACTTTTGCCTTGCGTGTGGCGGCATACATTGGATCACTCCAGCCGCGCGCGAGATGTTCTGCGATTTGTTTAAGTTCTTGTTGGCAAGCAGTAATCTTATCCTGGATAGTTCCGACTCTCACCTCCTCGGCCAAATCAGCAAAGACTGACTTTTCGGTCTGCTCGCTCACCACCACCAAAAACAAGTAAAGGGCATTCTCGCCATCGGCGTTCCAATCATCCAGCAACTTCGCAATGGTGAAGTTGACCCGCGAAGCCCGGTTGGAAGCCTCCGGGACACTGTGCCGCCACTGACTCAATCGGGGATCGGCAAAAACGCCACGTAATTCTTCGTTGCTATCAAAAGGGCCGTTGTCCATCAAGGTTTGTCGCAGTTTGTTGTGCAAGAGAGAGGGTAATGCCATCGTCTGCCTCCTGATTCATCAGCTTTTTTGTAGGATACTTCAACTTGCAGAGTTTTCAAGCGGTCTGGGGATTGGTCAACGGATTGAACGGATTCAACGGATGGGCAACTTCCGTTCCATCCGTTGAATCCGTTGAGACATTTTGAGGATGAGCTATTCGGACAGCAACGGCGCGTCGCTAAAGTTGTTGCGGATCACCGCCGCGCCGATGACGCCCGCCGCCAGCAGCGCCGCGCCGCCCGCGCTGGCGAAGACGGCCGGCAACCCCAGCGCGTCGCCAAACCAGCCGGCCAGCGGCACGGTGAGCAGCGGCGCCAGCCCGCGTGACGCGGCGTTCATCAGCGATTGCAGCGTGGATGTCCACGCATCAGGAGCGCGCTCGTCTATCAGGCTGACGTTGCCCACGAAGTACAGCGCGAACCCCATCCCCTTGAGCATTGCAAAGCCGAGCAGCAGCCAGGGCGCGCGCGCCAGCGCGTATCCGAGCAGCGAGAGTCCCACCAGGCTATAAGCCAGCAAGATGGCGCGCGGTTTGCCCAACCGGCGGAAAATCGCGCTGCTGTATTGCATCACCGGCAGCTCGCAGAGTGCGGAGAAGCCGAACAGCGCGCCCACCCAGACCTGCCCGCCGCCCAGTGTGTCCATCTGGATGCTGGAAAACGTCCCGTACATGCCCTCGGCGATGCCGATCAGGAAGTAGGCGATCAACAGGGCGATCAGTCCCCGGTCGCGCCAGAGGTGCTGCAAGGGCGGCGCCGCGCGCCGGTCGGTGGTCGCCGTGGGCGTCTCCAGCCACAGCGTCAGCGCCATCACCGGCAGGATGAGCACGACGGCGGTGATGAACATCGCCGGGAAGCCGAGCGCGTCCCACACCGCGCCGCCGCCGATGGCCGTCAGCGCGAAGCTCAACGACCCCCACAAGCGCAGCTTGCCGTAGTCAATCCGATGGCGGACTGCCATCCGCGCCACCAGCCCGTCGGCAATCGGCATCAGTGGGCTGAGGAGCACCGCCCGCAGCAGCGCGAGCAGCAGAATTCCGGCAAACGTCCGCACGACGAGGAAGGCCAGCAGCACCACGGCGCTGCTTCCCAACGATAGCAGCAGCACCGGCTTTTGAATCCGCCGGCGATCCGCCAGCATCGAGAAAAACGGGCCGGCGACAATCGTCATCAGCGGGAACGTGACGGCAATCAGCCCAATCTGGAAGCCGGAGAAGCCCAACCGGCTCAAGTAGACGTTCAAGAACGGAGCGTAACTGCCGATGACGGCCCACAGGCCGAAGTAGAAGAACGCGCCGGCCCAACGCGGATTGGCCCACGGCGGACGTTTTTGCGTCACCATAGTTTTTCGTACACCTGCAACAATTGCCGCCCCGTCCGCTCCCACGAGAAGTGCCGGGCGGCGTACTCGCGGAGCCGGACGCCCGCGGCGCGGCCCTTGTCGGGATCGCGCAGCAAAGAGGCGAGCGCCTCCGCCAACGCCGCCGCGTCGCCCAACGGGGCAGCGAACACACCGAGGTTGTCCAGGTATTCGCGGCTCACGGGCGAGTCGTAGGCGACGACCGGCAGCGACATCGCCATGTAGTTGAGGATTTTGCCGCTGCCCTCCGTGGCCGAGAGTTTGGGCGCAATGGCGATGTCGCCCAACGCCAAATGCTGCGGGGCCGTCTCGTAGGGGACTTTGCCGGTGAACACCACGTCCTGCGGCGTCAAACCCAGGTCGGCGGCCTGCCGGCGGTAGTGCTCCACGCCGGGGAAGCCGCCGAGCAGGAACGACACGGCGTAGTCGCGCGCGCGTAGCCACGCAGCGGCCTGGAGCAACTGCGGGATGCCCTGGTAATCGGCCAGCAGCCCCAGGTAGACCACCACCTGCCGTCCCGCCGGGATGCCCAACGCCGCGCGCTGCGCCTGCCGGTCTTCGGGCAGCAGACACGTGGGGGTGAAGTAATCCAGGTTGACGCTGTCGGGCAGCGGATAAACGTTCTCCGTGCGCTGAAAAACGTGATCCAGCAGCTCCGCGCTGTGAATGGTGCTGGTGAGGATGGCGTCGGGCATTTCAACGATGCGCGCTTCCAGCCGCCGCCACCAGTAATGCGCCACGCTGCCTTCTTTGATGAAGCCATGATCGAGCATTTCGCCCGTCATGCTCCCCTGGAAGTCAAAAACCAGCGGGACGCGCAGCAACGTCGCCAGCACCTTGCCGATGAGCGCGCCCTCGTGCAAGTGGCCGTGGATGAGGTGAGGCCGCCAACGCAGCGCCGTCCACAGGGCTTTCCACGAGAGCAGCACGTCGAAAGCGATTTTGTGGCGTGAGGAGCCGACTTCGTAGTCGGAGCGCCAGGGCGTGGGGGCGCAGCGCACGATGTCCAGGTCCGGCAGGTTGCGGCCCAGGTAGTAGGTGACGATGCGTACCTCCATCCCCTGCGCCAGCAGCGCGCGCGCCTCCTCCAGGATGCGAATGTGGCAGCCGTAGTCCAGGAAGAAGGACGTGGGGGCGAGCATTAAAATACGACGTGGTTCGATCATAAGTGCTGAGTGCTGAGGACTGAGTGCTGAGTTTTTTGTTTCATTTCTTCACTACTCCGCCGATCCGCCGATCCGCTGATCCGCCGATCTGCCGATCCGCCAATCCGCTCATCCTTCGTCTGCGGCTTGCAATGCGGCCAATTCGCGGTCGCCGGCAGGGACGTCGTGGTGTTGACGGATAAGGGCGACAACGCGCGGGGAGGCGCCGGCGCCTTCGGCCAGGTCTGCGCCCCAGGTGGCGTGCTGTTGGCGGATGACAAAACCACGCCGCAGGCCGCGCGGCGTCCCGACGCCCCACGCAGCGGCGCGGCGCGGTGCGAAATGTTCGCCAAGAACCACCAGGACGCGCTCCCAGAGGCGCGGGGGATAGCGCGTTTTCCCCACATCGTGCAGCAGCGCCGCCGCCAGCAGGTCGGGGGCGGTGTGACCCTGCGCCTCCAACGCCCGGCTAAGGGTGATACCATGCTGTTGTTCCGCTTGCGTCATCTTTTGAAAAAGGCGGAGCAACCCAGGCGAAAGGTGTTCCGCTGCATAGGCGACGTCGGCCTGCCGCAGGGGGGCGCAAAGCGTCTGGCAAAATTGCCGCACTCGGTAAACAATACGCGCCTGGCTTACCACAAAAACAGCGCGTCTACCAGGAATTCCTGCATCGGGCCGATCATCGAGCCGACCAGATCAAGGCCCATTTGCGGCAGGATGAACAGGATCGCCATCAGAATCATCCCGGCGTAAGGCTCCAGACTTTCGAGAAAATTGGCGATAGGGCCGGGCGCGATGCCGGCCAGAATCCGCGATCCGTCCAACGGCGGGAAAGGCAGCAGGTTGAAGGTCGCCAGCCCAATGTTGACCGAGATGGCGGCCAGCAGAATCTCCCACATGCGCATCTCACCCCAAAAAGGCAGCCAACCTTTCATGATCAGCCGGATCGGAATCGCCAGGATCATAGCCTGGATGATGTTGGACATCGGCCCGGCGAGCGCGCTCAAGGCCATCCCGGTGCGTGGATTACGCACGCGCCGCATCCCGTAGGGGTTCACGCGCGCGGCCTTGCCCCAGCCAAACCCCGTCATCAAGATCATCAGTGTGCCCATCAGGTCGAGATGCGCGAAGGGATTCAAAGTTAATCGCCCCTCCATCCCCGGCGTCTCGTCTCCCAAAAGGCTCGCCACCCAACAGTGCGCCCACTCGTGAATGGGAATGCCCAGGAAAATGACCAACAAACGGCCCAAGAATATGTCTAAGGAAAAGCCACTTAACACGTTATTTCCCTCCCCAAATCTCAACGGATTGAACGGATGCAACGGAAAGTACCATTTTTCACCCCCCTAGTATACCAGTGATTCGGATTTGTCCGCCCGAAGTTCCTATCAGTTAGTCGCGTAGTCGCGTAGTCGCTCACGCGCTTTTTCGCCTACCCCGGTTGTATTTGCTGTAGATCATGCTACACTGCCTTGTATGACCAAGACAAATGATGAATCCCCCGCGTTGAAACGGATTTCCTGGGTGATCTGGGGCGTGATGGCGGTATTGATTATTGCTCTCGGTTCTGCTTTTTTTAACGCCTGGCAGATGAATCGCGTCTTGCAGGACAAAGTGGCAGTGCTGGAGCCGATGTTGACCTCCGTTTGGGAACAGCAGGTCACGCTCCAGGCGCAACTGGCTTACGTGCAAAGCGACGCCTATGTGGAAGAGTGGTCACGCACCCAGGCCGGGATGACGCAGCCGGGCGATACGCTGGTCGTGCCCATCATCCCAACCCCCACCCCCACGCCTACCCCGACGCCCACCCCCATCCCCACTCCCACGCCCACGCCGCAACATTTTTGGGAGCGGTGGTGGCGCGCCATCGTTGGCCCGTAAGTTGAAACCACCGGCTGCTATGTAAAGTGCGTTAGAAACGCACTCAGGTTGCCGTAAAAAGACGGCCCCCAACCCGTTTTCAACGGGTTTTCTGTATCAGCCTGAGAATTCATTCTCAGGTGAAAGGCGATATGTCTATCCCCACACGTTTTGACCAAGTTTTAGCGACCGCTCTGACGCTCCCGTTTACCGCCGCCGACAAGTTCATCCTGTTTAGCGACTGCCATCGCGGCGACAACGGCTGGGCGGACGACTTCGCGCGCAACCAGCAATTGTTCTTCCACGCGCTGCGCTATTACTACGCCGCCGGCTTCACGTACATCGAACTCGGCGATGGCGAGGAGTTGTGGGAAAACCGCGCATTTGAAACCATCCGCCAGGCGCACAGCCACATCTACTGGCTGCTCCATCGCTTCTACGCGGAAGGACGTTTCTATATGCTGGTGGGAAATCACAATATTTGTTGGCGCGCGCTGCACAACGTCCGGCGCGACCTCGACAGTTATTACAACGAGCGCGAGCAAAAGCGTCTGCCGCTATTTCCCAACATCACCGTCCACGAAGGGTTGATTTTGCGCTACACGGAGACGGGAGATCGGTGGTTCCTGTTGCACGGCCATCAGGGGGATTTGTTGGCCGAGCGGTGCTGGCCGGTCGCCCGGTTCTTCGCGCGGCGCGTGTGGCGCTATTTGCAGTTGATCGGCGTCCCTGACCCCACCAGCCCGGCGCAAAATTCTCACAAGCGACGCAAGTTCGAGCGCGCAGTGGCAGCGTGGGCGCGGGCGCACGAGCTGCCGGTCATCTGCGGCCACACGCACCGCCCGGCGCTGCCAAAGCCGGGGGGCGCGCTCTACTTCAACGCCGGCAGTTGCGTCCATCCGCGCTGCATCACGGGCCTTGAGATCATGGGTGGGCAAATCCTGTTGGTGAAGTGGTGGCTCGCGCCTAACTTAGAGGGGTTGTTAGGCGTTACCCGTGAGGAGCTGGACGGGCCGTACCCGTTGACGGCGTATTTCTGAGTTTGAAAAGTGGTCATCGTCATCAAGTTGGGGGGCAAACACGATGAACTGGGTACTGGCCTCGGCCCCATTCCCGGCTCGCACAAGCTGGTGCGTCTCGATGAAAACATTGGCTCGGTCGCCATCGCGTTGACGGCGGACGATCTTGGCGAGATTGACATGGCTATGTCACAGATTACGATAGTCGGCGACCGGTATTAGAGCCGTACTCAAAACTGACTGAGAGGTGTTACCTATGGCTGAATCTATCCTTATCGTCTATTTTTCCCGTTCCGGGAACACGCGCAAAATCGCCCATCTCATTCAGCAAGAGGTGGGCGGGACGCTTCACGAGATACAGGTTGCAGCGCCCTATCCCGCTGCGTACAACGCGGTCGTGGAACAGGCGAAACAAGAGATACAGGCGGGATACAAACCGACCTTACGCGCGACCCTCGACCATCTTGAAGCCTACGACACGATTTTCGTCGGTTCGCCCAACTGGTGGAGCACGATCGCGCCGCCGGTGGCCGCATTTCTGGCGGAACACGATTGGTCGGGAAAAACTATCGTACCATTTTGCACGCACGGCGGCGGCGGACTGGATAGAGTGGCCCAGGATATGGCGAAGTTGTGCCCTCGGGCAACTTTCCTGAGCAGTTTTGCAGTCTATGGCAGTGGCACGGGGAACGTACAAGCCGAAGTGGCCGCGTGGCTGCGCAAAATAGGTCTATGAATGCCGAGTCGCTTGGCTACCTCGTCGGTTAATCCGGGGATGACGCACTGAAATGCCGGCGCAAGCGTTGGAACCATGTTTTGACATCGCTCACATGGGTTTGCGCCATCCGCAACCCGTTCCACAGCAGGTAGCCGGCGACAATGATGGAACCCAAAATATCTACATAGCGGGTCGCGGGATGGGCTGGGGACACGGCAACGGCGGTCAGCGCGGTGACGACACACAGGTCAACACTGGCTTTGGCGCGATAGAGGCTTTGCTGCGCGGCAATGACAGAGCTATACTGTTCGCGCGTTAAGACGGTGTAGCGCCGCCAAAACGCCCCGTTGGTGATCAACCCCAAGATGGCAATGATGAGACCGGAGAGCACTTTGCCACCCGGCTCATACACGGACAGCCTTGACAGGGCTACAATCGCCATAACCAGACCAGAGCAGAGCATCGTCCCGGCCACGCTTAAGCCTGCGGCACGCTCTAAGCGCGATTGCTCCGCTGCGTTTAGGCCCGTGTTCCGCTGAAGTTGCCGAAACACCCACCAGGAAAGAAACAAAGCTACCAACTCCATATCACGCCGGATGAAGTCGGCGAGTTGCGTGGTGGAATGGCTGGAAAGGGTGGCGAGTCCCGTCACTAGCGGCCCCGGCGCGCTCAATAGCAACGCCGTCAACAAAGTTTTTTCGCGGCTGGCCGCCTGTTCTTTGGATAAATCGGTCATCTTACACCCCAAGGAAGGAGAAGAGAGACATTAGCGGCAGGATGGCGAAGGCTGCCGAGAGCGGGACGGTGATCGTATCCATACCACGCGGGGAGAATAGTTCGACGACGGCGCACACCGGCGCGACGAGCGCCGCGACGGTGAAGCCCACATACCAGGGCTGGCCGGCATAGATCAGGAGCGTGAGGAAGATGGACAGCCCGGCCACGACAACCATCGCCAGCGTGCCCTCAACGGTCTTCGTCCCGGTGATGCGTGGATGCGAAATCTTGCGGCGCCCCAATGCTTTACCCACCAGGGCCGCCGCCGCATCGCCGAAGCCCCAGGCCATCACCGCCACCACGGCGACGTACTGCCAATCAATGCCTAACAGACCCCAAAAGATGAAAATCAGGGTCGCCAGCGAGAGTTGCACAATGATGAAACTACTTCTAAATTCCCCTTCTTCGCGCTCAACCGCAATCCGCTTGTAAAACGCGGAGTGTTCCACCAGCGCAAGAATCGGGTACACAATTAATGTAAACGTCAATGAAGCCAGCGCCGCCGCATACCAGGCGCTGAATAGCTTCAACAGAGGGAAGATGGACAAAACGATCACAAAGTGATACAGCTTACGTGTCACCTCAAAGGGAGTCTTGTGGTACGCTTTGAGCAGTATGAGCGGCGCCCCGGCGACAATAAAGTAGCCTATGAACAAACCAAATCCAATCAGATCGTTACGCAGCATCCCTATCCTCCTGGTATGACGTGACCTGTTCGCCGATAAAGTTCTCCGATATGCGGTTGAACAGGGCCATAAACCCATCCAACTCATCCTGCGAGATACCCTGCACGGCCAGTGTAAAGATGTGGTTGTAGATTTGCTCAACTGCCGGCCCGATCTCCAAAGCTTTGTCGGTCATCCGAATCCGGTGGGCGCGGTAGTCATCTGGGTCACGCTGTCGGACGATATACCCTTTCGTCTCCAGCGAGTTAAGCGTGCGGGATATGGCTGCTTTGCTGACATCCAGTTGGGCAACCAGTTGTTCTTGCCCCATTTCCTGGCCCTGCGTGAAGAGATGGAGCAAGATATTGCCTTCAGCGCTGCTGAGGTCGAGTGGCCGTAGATTCTCATTGATGATCTGCCTGGCAGAGCGGAGCATATTGTGAGCATGGAGCCAAATGTATTTGATTTCTGACATACACTTACCTGCTATGGTTTGTTATAAAACACGACGACGCATCAGTTAGCGTGTTAACTAATAACCAAATTTTATCCTATTCGGTTAACTTGTCAACTAAGGGGCTGTACATTTTGACGTTTCAGACGTACCGGTAGAAGCAGCGAGCAGAGTTGGCTTCCTCGTGTGGCTTTGTGATAGAATATAGTCACGACTCATCGGGATAAGATAAAATAGGGAGGAAAAAGATGATTTCGCGTCGTGAATTTCTGCGTCGTTCGATGCTCTATGCCTTGACCCTGGCTGGCGGCAACGTTCTTGCCGCTTGCAACTCAACGCCCCCCCCCAACCCACCGGCGCCGGCCGCCGACGCTGCACCAACCGCAGGAGCCGCGCCGACCGAGGCGCCGGCCGCGCCGCCTCCGCCCGCAGACACGCCCGCAGTGGCTGCCACGCAATCCTCGGCCCCCGCAGCGGCAACTGCGGTTGCCGCGCCGCCGGATGCCACAGGAGGCGTCTATCTGGCGGTCGCGCGCGGTCAGGCGCCCGGCCCGGCGGAACTCGCGCGGCGGGCCATCGCCGCCGTGGGCGGTATCGAGCGCTTCGTCAAGAAAGGCGCCGACGTGATCGTCAAACCGAACATCTGCAATGCCTATAACGGCCCGGAGTACGCCAGCACCACGAACCCGGAGGTGGTGGCCGCCATCGTCGCGCTGTGTCTGGGCGCCGGGGCCAAACGCGTGCGCGTGATGGACTTCCCGTTTGGCGGCGCCGCGAAGGATGCCTACAAAAAGAGCGGGATCGCCGAGGCCGTCGAGGCGGCCGGCGGTCAGATGGAGCTGATGAACACCCTCAAGTACCGGGCAATGGACATCCCAAACGCGCAGGCCTTGAAAAAGACCGAGATTTATGGCGACATCCTCACCGCCGATGTGATCATCAACGTGCCCATCGCCAAACACCACAGCATGGCTACGCTCACGCTTGGTCTCAAAAACCTGATGGGGACAGTCAAAGATCGCGGCGCGCTCCATGCCAGCGGCCTGCCTCAGTCCATCGTAGACCTGGCGACCGTCGTTAAGCCGCAACTGACCGTCATTGATGCCACCCGCATCCTGGTCGCCAACGGCCCGACCGGCGGCAACCTGAACGACGTCAAGCAGATGGACACGATCATCGCCAGCGCCGACGTGGTGGCTGCCGACGCCTACGCGGCGACCCTGTTCGGTCTGACCGCTGCCGATGTCGCCCACATCAAGTTAGCCAGCGAGCGAGGACTGGGCACGATGGATCTGGATTCGATCAAGATCGAAGAGATCAACGCATAAGATGACGCAACAGACGCAATCCCCTAAAACCGGACGCGGATTCGCGCAGATTTTCGCAGATAAGATGAAAGCAAGCACCCTGCGCCGGCTGCGCCCATGGATGCAGGCCGGCGTGTTTATCCTCTTTCTCGTGGGGTTGGTGGGCGCTGGACGGATCGCCTTCTTACCGGCGGACCTGTTCTTCCGCCTGGATCCGCTGGCCGGGCTGGCGGGGATGCTGGCGGCCCGGCGGGTGATACCGACGTTGTTGGTCGGCGGGCTGATCGCGCTGGCGCTGGCTGTGGCAGCCGGGCGGGTGTGGTGTGGCTGGCTCTGCCCGTTGGGGACGGTGCTGGATTGGACGCCGGCGCACAAACCCAAGGCGAAAGAGGCGGACCTTCATCCACGGTGGCGACAGATCAAGTATTTCCTGCTGGGACTGATCCTCGTGGCGGCCCTGTTGGGCAACCTCAGCCCAATAGTCCTGGACCCCATCACGCTGCTCTACCGGACAATCGCCACTGCCATCTGGCCGGCGCTGGTGGCGCTCATTTCCGGCCTCGAACAAGCTCTAATCCGGCTGCCCGTGCCCGGTTTGTTGGATGCCGTCGTAACCGTTGACAACTTCCTGCGGAGCGCCATCCTGCCGATGTACCAGCCGGTCTACGGCCTCAGCGGCTTGACCGTGCTGCTGTTTGTGGCCGTGCTGGCCCTGAATACCGTCCGCGCGCGCTTCTGGTGCCGCTACCTGTGCCCGCTGGGCGCGCTGCTCGGATTGGTCAGCAAGGTGAGCTGGCTGCGCCGCGCAACGAACGACCGCTGTATCGCGTGTGGCCGCTGCGCGCGCGCCTGCCCCACCGGGACGATTGACGCCGCACGGGCCTTCGCCAGCGATCCGTCCGAGTGCCTTATGTGTCTGGAATGTGCCCCGGCCTGCGCCCAGGAAGCCCAGGAGTTTCACGGGCATCTGACGCCGGCGGCCTGGCAGCCTTACGATCCTTCGCGGCGGCAATTCCTGGCTGCGGCCGGCGCGGCGGTGGCCGTGGTGGGACTGAGCGCGGTGACGCCGCCTGCCGAGCGCCCCCAACCGTTCCTGCTGCGTCCGCCGGGCGCCACCGATCCCGACTTCCTCAGCCAGTGCGTGCGCTGCGGCGTCTGCGTGAAGGTCTGCCCGACTTCGGCCTTGCAGCCCAGCCTGACGGCGGCCGGTTGGCCCGGCATCTGGACGCCGGTGCTCGTGCCGCGCATTGGCTACTGCGATTTTTCGTGCAACGCCTGCGGGCAAGCGTGCCCGACCGGCGCCATCCCCCGGCTGACGCTGGAGGAGAAACGCCAGACGGTGATCGGGCACGCTTACGTTGATCGCAACCGCTGCCTGCCGTGGGCCAGTAAGCGCAGTTGCATCACCTGCGAGGAAATGTGCCCGCGCCCGGAGAAAGCCATCCAACTTGAGGAAGTAGAAGTGGTGCGGCCCGATGGAGAGACCCTCACCCTCAAGCGCCCCTACGTGGTGCAAGAGCGCTGTATCGGCTGCGGCATTTGCGAGAACCACTGTCCCCTCGGCGGGCAGGCCGCCATCCGCGTCTACACGCCGACAGACCTGGGCGTGGGACAGGCGCTGCAATAGGGTCATTTCCTATTCTGGCAGCAACGCTTTCATCAGGTGATACATCAGCCGCGCCGCTAGTTTGGGGCTTAGTTTATACAGAAAATCCATGAACACGGCATCTACGCCCACAAGGACGCGATAACGGTTCTTCTCGATGCCCCGGATGATGATCTGTGCTGCTTTCGCGGGCGGCAACGGTCTGATGATTTTCTGTAGTCGCGCCATCCTCTGGCTGATCCCCACCCCAGAATTCCCAACAATATTCGACCCAATGGCGCCGGGGAAAATCACCGTAACCCGCACGGAGGTGTGCAAGAGGTCGGAGCTGAGACCCTCGGTCAAGAGTTTGACGGCGGCTTTGGAGGCCCCATAGACGGTTTGCCCTGGAAACGGCATGAATCCCCCCATGCTGGAGATGTTGGCAATGTGCGCTTCGGGACGCGCCAGCAGGTGGGGCAAGAAGGCCCTGGTCATGGTCAGCGTGCCGTAAAAGTTGACGTCCATGACCCGCGCGATGGTGTCATACGCCAGGTCTTGGAATCTCACAAATGGCTGGATGATGCCGGCATTGTTGATGAGGCCATCCACCGCCCCGTGCTGCGCCATGACTTGCTCCGGCAGCGCCTCGACAACGACCTTGTCGGTGATGTTCACGACGTGGGTGCTCAGGTTGGGCTGCTTATCCCCCGCCAAAGCCGTTGTTTCTTCCAGGGCCGCCGCGTTGATGTCCATCGTCCACTGCCAGTGGCGCGGGGTGAGCTCCATCGCGGGCTTGATGACGCCGCTC